>CALUPY010000020.1 GCA_944322755.1 Candidatus Gastranaerophilales bacterium
CCTGGACTGTGCATCTACCACCTCTCCTCAAAGTGACATTTAGTCACTTTATCGTCGGCAGAGTGCCACAGGCCCATCTACAACTTCACTGCTAAAGTATATTTAGTATTTTTTGTTATAGATTTTATTGATTTATTTATTAATTGTATATAATAAAATCTTATCGTCAATAAATAAATATAAATATTGAAAAAAAAGAATCTTTAAAATATCATATTTATATGAGAGATGGTATTTAATATCATTTATTACTCAAAATTACAAATTAATAATATTCTGGTATCTATTATGGGGCGTTAGCGCAGTTGGTAGCGCACGACACTGGCAGTGTCGGGGTCACGAGTTCGAGTCTCGTACGCTCCAGTTATTTTACCCATATTGTTATTCAACAATTCTTCCCAGTGTTTTTAAGTAATCCATATTTTTCTCAATGGTTTCTGAATTTCCGGATATTGAGTATATTGCGGGCTGGGGAAAATAGTATTTTGCAATTTGTTGTATGTCATATGGTGTCAGTTCATCAACAGCTTTTTCTAATTCTTCAAAAAACTTTGCACCATAGAAAGAATTACTGCATAATTCAAGATAAAAATTTCTGGACGAAGAAATATCGCAATCATTGAAAATGTTGCTCTTGAACTTTCTTTTTGCTCTTTTTAGTGTTTTTTCATCAATCAGTTCATTCTGTAATTTCTTTGTGCAATTATCAAATGATTCCAGCACAGTTTTGAGATTTTCCGGGTTTTGGGCTGATGTTGCCGAGTGTAATAGGAGTCTGGAGAGTTTGGGAATAGCTGTATTGTTAATCAGTTTTGTGTATGCACCGTATGAAATTTGTTTATCTGTTCTGAGGTCGTTAAACAACAGGCCGTTGTCGTCTGCACCAAGAATTATATGCAGAACATTCAGGGCTGCCATATCTTTTATATTACCTGTCCTGATTATTTTATAGTCTTTTTTTATACTGATTGTATCTCTGTTATTTTTTTCTATAAAAATCTTGTTTTCTTTAAACGGAGCTACAGAATAAATATTGAAATATTCATTATAATTATAAGGTTTGAATGCAGGAAGAGATGATAATGCCGAGAAAATGTAATTTTTGTATTGCAATGATGATGATTTTGGAATAGTTACAAGCACTGACAGCTGACCGTTTTTAACTAAATTGTTATAAAAATTTTGTGTATCATATAGGGTTAAATTTTTAATATCTGTTTTCTTTGCAAGCCAGGGTGCGTCATTGAAAAACTCATTGTTGTATAGATTTGCAATGTTTTTTTCTTTGTCTTTACTTTCTTCAATGCTTTTTATTTGTTCGTTTTTCCAATTTTCAAAATTCTGAAAATCAGCAAGATTCGGATGTAGCAGCTCAAAGATTCCTGCATCAATCATTTTTTTTGTGTTTTCCGGTTCTCCTGTAAATCTTAATATGTGCTTTTCAGAGGTTGTTTCTGTTTTGAAATAAATATCATTATTTATTGAATATTCTCCTGTTGCGCCGGATATTGCGGCATTGACAAGATACTGAAGCGCTTTTAAATCCGTTTTGTTTTGTGTACCTGATGTCAGTACAAACCTGATATTTGTTTTCAGAATATCATCGCTTTCATCATATAAAACATGAACATTGTTAGGCAAAAAATATTCTTTCGGTTTTATACAGTCGCTTATGTCTATATTTCCCTTAAATGATATTTTTGTTTCTTGCTTTTTGGGGCGAATTACCGTCAGTGATGTTTTGTTCGGGTTAAAACATTGTTTAAAATAGTTTTGAATATCCAGGGGGGTAACTGTTTGGAGATAATAACGCAGACTCTTTTGTGAAGCGTCATCATTTTTCATAAAATATTCGCCAAGTATGTCGGAAAGAGCCATTGTGCTTTCCTCTTTTTGCAAATCGTCATATTTTGTGTATTTATCTGCTGCTTGTTTAAGCTCAAATTCTGAAACAGGTCTGTTGGCAATATCATACATTACATCATACGCATATTGGATAGTCTGTTCTTCTTTATCAGGTTCAAGAAACACATTGAGCTGGAGCATAAACGGACTGTTTTTCATGGGGGTGAGAGGAATTTCGTTGAATAAAGAAAAGCAGTTTGAATTGTTTAGCAGCCGGTCAGTTATCAAAGTCTTCGCAAGAATGTAACATGCTTGTTCTTTAGGAGTGTTCGGCGATTTTGCAAGAAAAGCAACACCGGCAATTGCCCTGTTCTGTTCAGGGTCAATACTTTCCAAATCTGTTCTTATACTTTTTTCCGGCGGCTCTTTTAACAGTTCTTTGTATTCTCTGTAATTCTGCGGCATAACAGGAGTTTTTTGCCGGCTAAAATATTTAGAAAAGGTTTTGATTGTGTTGTCATCGACATTACCGATAATTACTGTTGACATATTTGCAGGGGTGTAATATTTTTTGTAAAAATCTCTTAAATCGTTTTCAGTAACGTTGTTTACAGCATATAGATTATCATTTATTGTAAAAGAATATTTGTCTGTGTTGTCAAGATTTAAGAAAGTCTTAATTGCATTTTCATCCATCTGTGAATAAATGGTTTTTTGTTTTCCGTGTTCTAATGATTCTTGTATAATGGTTTTTTGTTCTTGTTTAATGTTCTCTTCATTAAAATCAGGATTTAAGAGCGTTTCGTACTGGATTTTTATGAGTTTTTCAAGATCCGTATCGTCAAATACCGTGGCCTTGCAAAAATAATGCATATTGTAGTTTGAGGTCATCGCATTTGTATCTGCAGAAATATCACTGCTTATAGTTTTGAGTTCAGCAGCATTTTTTTTGTAGGCAGGAGTGGCCAGCAGATGCTCAAGCAGGTGCGCAGTTTCTCTTTTATCAGGCTTTTCGAAAGCCCAGCCGGTGTTTATATATGTGTTTATTACGGTTGGCCCTTTTTTAGGCAGAACGATTACCCTGTGTCCGTTGCGGAGTTTGTAAATTTTGCCTTCACCGGTATTTTTTAATTTGAAAGTATCAAGCTGCTTGTATTCAGGATTAATAACAGGTGCAGCGTAAGCTCTGGAGACAATGGAGGGCACAGCAGGATAAGAAGAATTTTGTATCCCGAAAAGTTCAAATGTCTTTAAGGGCTTTAAAGGTTTATTTGATTGTATAATATTGTTGTAATTTCCATCTACGCGCATGGTGTATTTACCGTTTGGATACATAAATAAATCGTCAAAAATATAAAACCCGTAAAGAATATTTTTTTCTCATTCAAATTTTTTATATTGAAAAATGTGAATATAAAATCATATGTATCGGTCTTTTGTATTGTCAAATGTATCAGAATCTGAATTTTGTTGAAAAATTAAGCCGCGAACGTGTCGGCATTTCTGTTTCAACAGAATACACCTGACCTGCACCAATATCAAAATTCATTCTGTCGTCTTTAAACGGTTTTACGCTAAAAACCAGTTCATTCTGCCTGCTTCTGTCAAGAAGACTCGTTGAGTATCTGTTTTGAAAGGAAAATCTGTCATTTATTTTATACTCCGGTGTGAACATAAATGTCCCGCGTCTTTGTTCCGTAAAAGAAGTCAGTGCTTTATTTTGATACGAAGTATTCAGTGTAAACTTGTTCTTTGTGTACTTTGAAAAATACGTATTCGTCTGGGAATAGCTTTCCGGCGAGAATGTGCTGTCTTGTTTCGTTCCGATTGAAAAATTTCCAAACGTTTTTTCTTTGCCGAAAGAAACGGATTGTGATGAAGCAGGATTAAAATCCCTGTAGCTTTTAGCCTGAAATTTCTGTTCCGGAGTGTATTCATAGCTTTTTGTTCCTGAATGGAAAGACCGGTCTGTATTTAGGCTAAAGCCTTCATCTGCATTGAACAGAATTTCATCCTGTGCATGAGCTGCAGCCGTAAAGAAAAATAAAAATAATAAAGAAATACAAAATCTTTTCATAATCGTATTATACAACTGTTCCATGTCTTTTTCCATTGTAATATACTAAAAATGAAAGTTTGTAGTTAAAGTTGGTATTTTATGAAAACGGAACCCGTTATAGATTTTGAAAATGTGTTCGTAAGTTACGGACTCACAGGAGTTTTGCATGATATAAACCTTAAGATTTATCCGGATGAAAACTGGGTTATTCTTGGTGCTAACGGAAGCGGTAAGTCAACACTGTTAAAACTTTTTTCCAATGATATTTATCCCAATACCGCTCATCCTTTTAAAAAACGTATTTTCGGCAAAGACAGACAGGATATTTTTGAACTGAAAAATAAACTGGGTATTATAACAAATGATTTGCATTATAAATTCGAAACCCGGAGCCCGCAAGCGAGAGCGATAGATGTTGTTTTGAGCGGATATTACAGTGCTCTTGGAGTTTTTAAACATCATGATTTTACTTCTACACAGCTCGAAGAGGCTAAAAATGCAATGAAGTTTCTTGATATTTACGATATTGCAGACAAGAAAGTTTGCGAGATGAGTACGGGACAGCTGAGACGCTGTATTGTCGGGCGTTCTTTGATTCACAATCCGGGATTGTTTATTCTTGATGAGCCCACAACGGGACTGGACATAATCGCCCAAAATTCTTTCATCAAAACAATCAGAAAACTTACACAAAAAGTACCGATAGTTCTCATAACACATGACGTTTCAGAAATAATTCCCGAAATCACGCATGCCGCCTTGATGTATAACGGAACATTGTATAAAACGGGACGTATTGAAGAAGTTTTGACATCGGAAAATGTTTCTGTTGTATTTAATGCAGAGATAGCTGTTGAGCACGGCGAATACGGGTATAATTTTAGACTCAAAGATGTTTGATAAAAATTCAAGATAAAAACGCGTTTACTCTTTTATTTTAGGAAGCTGAAGGGCAAAACCAGAAAGTTAATATTATGAAAAAGAAAACCTTAAAAAAACTGTTAAAATTTGTTTATATCGGAATTGTTTTTATATTGTCAGCAACCGGTTATTTTTTCTTCGGAATGCTGGATGTTCCTGATTCACTTTACGAAACCCAGTCCATGCCCGCAGGGGAAAAAGAGGGATTCTATGTAGAACAGTGGTGTAAGCCCTCATTTGGACGGCGGGAGTATGTTCTGTGGGACAGAACAAGAGTGGACTGTCTGTCTTCTGATTACGCAATTGAGTTCGATTTTGCGAAAAAATGGGCAGAAAGCGTTGGTCAGTCTTTGTACTATGCAAAATTGACAGACAAAACGCCGGCTGTTGTTTTAATTTTAACATCAAAAGCTGATATGAAATATGTAAAAAGAGTAGAACGCCTGGAGCAGGGGATTAAGATTTTTTTGATAAAAGCATACTAAAAGTTTGACTATCCATGAATTATTCTTATATTTAAAATATCAGGTTGTAACGGACTGTTAATCTTCTGTCATATTGGAAGGCAATTTTTTTTCAAAAAATGTTTTATTTATTATGATGGAAGAATTTAAAAGTAAATAGGGGTTCTTAGAACATGAAAAAAGAAAATTTAAAATACAGCTTCAACTCTTTTATCGCAGAAAGAACTTATGATGCTGAAATTCTTGAGTGTGTGCCAAAAATCAGACAGACTTTGCCTAAGATTAAATTGAAAAAACTGCCGAAAATTAGTCTGTCACTAGAACTTGCAGGCTAAACAAGCGGAAGAAAATTGTAAACAGGTTTTATTCTGACAAAATATTCCTGAATATTTTTGTTTAAAACTTTTTCAAGATTTGTTACTGCTTCAGCTTCGGTCTTTCCGTAACCGACCAGTTTCTTCATAATGCAGTTTGCTATAAAAACATGATTTTTTCTGCTTTTATAAATTAATGCAGGGTATTCTATGTACATGGAATTCATTGTTACCTCGACAACTTTTTAATAGTTGTCGGTATTTTGGGCAAATTCTTTACTGTATTATTGAAAAATCATATTATTGAACTAGTTTAAATTTACGCAAGTAAAATCTGCGGTTAAATTACTTTATAGACAATTTTTCTTTCTGCCGGAGTTTCGTCGGAAAATTCAAATGCGTTTTTTACAATAGGTTCTGCAAGACTGAGCTTTTCTTCGCTGTCAGAGAATAAGGTCGCAATTGTTTCACCTTTTTTTGCGTATTCTGCATAAATTTTGTTCAATTTAATGCCTGCTGAATAGTCAATGCTGTCAGTTTTCTTTTCTCTGCCGGCTCCTAAAAGTTTACAGGCATATGCGATTTTGTAGGCATCTATATTGTTTACAAAACCGTCTTGCTCTGCTTTTATTTCAAAAGAATACAAAGGCTGTTTGAAGAGTTTAAAATCATTGATTACGTCAGGATTTCCTCCTTGTGATTTTATGAGCTTTTTCAATGATTTCAGTGCTTTACCGCTTTGAATGGATTCATCAATAATATTAAAAGCTTCATTTCTGTCTTTTGCTTTTTTAAAATGAATTAAAGTCAGAGCTGCTATTTCGTATGTAAGTTCTTTTATATCCGGAGTTGATGTTCCTTTAAGAAAATCAATTGATTCTTCTATTTCTAAAGAATTTCCGACCATTCGTCCGAGAGGCTGCGCCATAGAGCTAATGACCGCATTAAATTTTCTGCCGAGTTTTGATGCAATACCTGTCATCAATGACGACAGAGTCTCTGCGTCTTTTTCTGTTTTAATAAACGCTCCGGAACCGTATTTTACATCGAGTACAACAAAATCAGCACCGGATGCAATTTTTTTAGACACTACAGACGACGCGATAAGCGGCATTGAATCAACTGTTGCAGTAACATCTCTTAATGCATAGAGCTTGCCGTCAGCAGGTGTAAGTTTTTTTGTTTGGGATGCAATGGCAAGTCCGTTTTTCTTAACCTTTTGGATAAGCTGTGATATTTTTAAATCGGTTTTAAATCCGGGAATGGATTCCAGTTTATCAATGGTTCCACCTGTGTGGCCGAGCCCTCTTCCGGATAGCTTTGCAACGGGAATTCCGCATGAAGCGAGGAGCGGGATAAGAATTATCGTAATTTTATCTCCCACACCGCCTGTTGAGTGCTTATCCGCTATACTCGAGCCGATGGAAGAGAGATCTATTACTTCTCCTGATTTTATTATTGCATCGGTAAAATATGCTGTTTCCGCTTCTGTCATTCCCTGAAAATATACAGCCATAAGCCACGCAGATATCTGATAATCAGGAACAGTATCTTTTGTAACGGAGGAGACAATAAAGTCTATTTCTTCCTTTGTGTGTTCAAAACCTTTTTTCTTTTTTTCTATTAAATCTACAAATCTCATAATCTTATCCAAACTTCTGTTGTATCCCAAAAAGAAAAACTGCATTTTGGGATGTATGTTTAGTGCTTATTTTTTCTTAAGACTTTTGTTGCTGTTGAGGTAAAGAATCACGTCTTCTGAAAGGTCGATACCGCCTGTGTAAATTACGCTGTAATCAACAACCAGGTCAATATGTTTTTCGGCAGCCACTGCTTTTGTTGCGTTGAGGATATTTGTTTCTATTTCCTGTGCTTTTTTCATTTTGAATTTTGTGAAGGCGTCATTTTTTGCTTTAAAATCTTTTTGCACATCTTCTTCAAAATTTTTCTTGTTTATAGGAGATTCGATATTTTTGTACTGTTTTTCTTTATCCATCAGAAACTGCTGTATTTCGAGGTATTTTGCGTCTATTTCTTTGTATGCATTTTTAGCATATTCATAATTGCTTTCAACCTGTTTGTAGTTTACATATCCTACCGTAAATTCGGCAAATGCCGGCTGGATTGAACAAAATACCGTTCCTGCGGCAATAATTAGACTCATTAATGGTGCAAAAATAAAAGTTTTAAAAATTTTCATTAATTATCTCCTCTGATATTCTCCGGTTAAAGTGCTGAAAACTGTTTTTCACTATGCTTTTCTAGAGTATATGGACGGAAAAGCCGGCTGTTTAAATTTGCGTTTCAGGAATGGGTGCAAATTTTCGCAACCGGTTTCCTTCCTGATTCTATCAATAATTTTTGCCAATTACAACATTAGAAGGACTAAATGTTAAATATCTAAATAATATATATGATTAAAATTTTTCTATTATATAATTAGATAAACCGGCATATCTTTAAAGAAGTAAAATTCAATATTACGGGGCAGGAATGCCGGTTAAAACAACATAGTCTATGAAAATAAAAATCATAAAATATATCATATTATTTTTTGTATTATTTATGGTATTGGCAGAGGTTTTATACCTTTTTGCAGTGCCGTTTGTTTTAAATAATGCGATTTCGGATGGTTCATTTTCAAAGTTTTTGAAAGCTGAAACAGGGCTTGAGGTGCGTGCAGATTATTTTAAATTTAGCACTTGTCCTGATTTTTCCTTAAAATTCATTGCAAAAAATTTGAAATTAACTGATAAAAAGGATTATGAAGTTGCGGCTGCCGATAATATTTCTGCCAAAATCCGTATTCTTCCTATTTTGTTTAAACGTCTTTCTCTGCCGGAGTTTGGTATGAATAGCGCCAAAGGCACTGTAGTCAGGGACAAAAAGGGAGATTTCTATCTCGGAACATATAAAATTCCGCAAAAAGCAGGGGATATGAAAATTTCTAAATTCCGGGGTAAAATATCAGAATCTAAACTGAACTTTGTTGATGAAAATGCAGGAAAAAATATTACACTCTCTTTTAATGGTGTAAATGTCAGAGACTTTAGCGAAAAAAAACATATCTCTCTGTCTGCAAATATCACTGTTGATGCAGATAGTGAAAAATCTTTTTTGGATATAGATATTAATACAAAAATCCCTGTACTGAAATTTATTGACAGAAAAGATTTTTTTATAAAGGGAAAGATAAAAAACTTCGATATTTCACCGTATAGCATTTATGCGTCAGAACTTTCAGGTAATAAAATCAAATCTCTAAATGGTATAATCAATGCTGACTTTGATTTTTCAAAAAAATCCGTGTTCAGCGCCAGCATAAACGAGCCTGCTGTTATTTTTAAAAATAATGGTGAATCTGTTTTTGCGAACGGAATAACAGATATAAACTTTAATGGATTTATCGGTCATCAAAAACTTGATATTTCGATGTTAAAAATAAACAACAGTGACTGGCAGTTTGATATTTCTGGGAGAGTTAAAAATATAACCGGTAAAAATCCAAATATGGATTTAAATATAAAAATTCCGTCTTCAAATCTGCACAGTCTTATTAATCTCCTGCCTGCCACTCCCGGCACAAACCATGCTGTTGAAAAGCTTAAAAAATACGGGGTGTGGGGTGAAATGATTTCCGAACTGGCATTAAAGGGTACCCTTAAAAAACCTCTCATATACGGAAAATCACAACTTTCAAATCTTCACATACTTAAAGAAGAGCCGATTGTTGCACCTTGTGCAATGGATTTGGAATTCACTGGAAAACATGTAAATCTTTATACGAAAGTGTTTGCTGACAAACAGAAGCTCCAGTATGTCACAGTAGAGGGTTTTTCAGAACTTAAACCCTTCGGTGCCGGTGAAATAAAGATAAAATCTACCGGTGATGTTGATTTAAAAACAGCGCACTATATGCTTGTGCCGATTCATGATATAGTCGGTTTTGACCTGGGACCTTTGCCATATATGTCTATAAGCGGCCGCGGGAATATCGATATGACCACGAAGGGAACTGTTTTTGACGGTGAAGCTTCAGGTGAGTTTAGATTTAATAATACAAATGCCGTGCTTAAAGGTCTGAATACCCGAATCGAAAAAGCGCAAGGATACCTTCTTTTTAAGGGTAAAGATATGCTGTTTGATATGGAAAAAGCGCAGATTCGCGGGTGCCCTGTTTCCGTGAAAGGAACGGCAAAACTTGACGGACATATTGACTTTAAAATACATTCTCCGTCTATAGTTACAGAGGAGCTCGTGTCTATAGTGAATGGCAGCGAGCTTCTGAAAAGCAAAAAAGTTTTCACTGAAAAAATTGAAAAAAACAACGGTTATTCAAAAGTGGATATTGAGCTTAAAGGGGTAGTAAAAAACTTTTCTGACCTTAAAGACGTAAGCGATTTGGATTTTTCAGGCAATGTGTTTTTGAAAAATAATACAGCATACATAAAAGGCTTGCCGGATGTGCATAATGTAAACGGAAAAATATTTTTCGACAATAAAGATGCATCAGTTGATATCTCATCAAAAGTCTTTGATTCAATGATTTACCTGAAAGCTGAACTCAAAGACAATGAAAAGGCTGATGTAAAGTTGAAGGCTGACAGACTTAAAATTGATGAACTTATTGATTATCTTTTAAATACAGACGGAAGAACAAACAGGTTTCCAAAAACAAATTCCATACTCTCTTTTGAGGCTAAGTATAAGGGAAATCCTTATAAAATAAATTTTCGCAATATAACTGCAAACGGACATATAAAACCCGCAAACACCCGTTCAAAAGACGATTTGTTTATAAAATCAGGCGATTTTTCACTTAAAAACAACACCTTTAGATTGAAAAATTTTGATACGGCAATTTTTAATACAACAGCACATGCGGATATGGTTATTAATAACGTACTGGGTGCATCCCCCTCATTTAACGGTAATTTGACAGTTGTAAACTTCAATATCTCGAATTTTAACAAACTCAGAAATATGAAAATGCTTCCGCAAAGTCTTAAAAAGGCGCTGCTCGCTTATGAAAACTATGAAGGTACCGCAGATATAAGGCTTTCTTGCGTGAATAACAAAGTCAGCGGTGAAATACGGCTTCTTGGTTTAAAATTTTTGCAAAGTGCATACAAGATTCCGATTTCAATAGACAGCGGAAATATTTATATAAACAACAATAAAATTACCCTGAAATCAATAAATGCAAACTTTGATAACGTACCGATTTTTATTAACGCATATGTAAACGGATTGTCCAGAAACTCTGAAATGACAGGCTATTTCACAACAAAAGTCACGGAAAGCTTTGTGAACAAATACATAAATGAGCGTCTTTCGTATCCTATAAAACCAAAGGGCGATATTACGCTTACTGCAGAAATATCCGGTATACCTGAAAAATATAATGTGGAAACGAAACTGCGTCTCGAAAAAGAGGCTGATATTTATTATATGGGTGCAAACCTTGACGACACAAATGAAGACAGAGAAATTAATGCTGATATTTCTGTTTCAGGTGATAATATAAAAATAAATAGTCTGAATTACATACGTTATATGACTTCCCAGAACGATTATGTGTATCCTCGCAGGATTATAAAGGTTTTCGGAGATATAAAGAGGGATAAAAACAAGTTCTTCTTTAATAATCTTCATATACTTACGGAAAATAACGCAAATGTTAAACTGTTCAATGTTCTGTTTAAAAAATCAGTACTCAAAAAAGGAATGTTTAACTGCAATCTGATTCTTAACGGTGATGCTGCTGCTCCTAAAGTTCTGGGACAGGCAGGAATGATAGAACTGGATATGCCGCTTTATACTACTCTTATTAAAGATGTCTCAATGCAGTTTACACCGTCTGTTGTGAATGTAAAAATGAACGGAATGAGTTATGATTCTGATTTTGTGCTGAAAACAGTTATAAATAATCGTCCGGCTTTGCCTGTTGTTGTTGACACTTTGAAAATTTCATCAAAGAGCCTTGAGCTTGACAACATCTTAGATTCCCTGAACCAGGTAACTCTAAATACAGGTATAAAACTTGACGATGATGCAGACATAATGGCAAAAAACGAAAAGAAACAGAATGAAATGCTCTCAAATATAATTATTAAAAAAGGTGAAATTTCTGCTGAGCGTATGAAAGTACGCGGTTTGCCCGCAAAAAATTACAAAGCGGTTTTTAAACTTGACAGAGACCTGGTTTTGAAAGTTGAAAATCTAACATTTGAAATAGCAGAGGGTTTTGTACAGGGACTTGCAAAATATGATTTCAAGACAGGTAAGATTTCTGCCGAAGTTATGGCAAAACACGTAGACGCAAATAAAATAGCAACAGCTATATTCGAAGCAAAAGACCAGATTTTCGGCTACCTAAACGGCAGTATGATGTTTTCAACCAGAGGAACGACTGAAGAGGAGCGTCTAAATAATATTTCAGGGACGGTTTATTTTGAACTAAATGACGGAAAAATGCCCAAACTCGGCTCTGTTGAATATCTCTTGAAAGCAAGCAGTCTGTTTAAAAGCGGAATAACCGGTGTGAGCATTAACAATTTTATTGACCTTATTGCGCCGGTAAAAACCGGATATTTTAATTCAATAAGGGGTCTGCTTTTGATTAGTCACGGCAAAGCTAAAAATGTCGAAATTTTTTCAAGCGGTGATAATCTTAGTATGTATATTAAAGGTACATATGACATTCCGGAAAGCTTTGCAGATTTGAACGTATACGGAAGACTTACAAAAAAAGCAGACAATATCTTAGGTCCTGTTGGCAACATGTCCTTTAACTCGCTATTGAATCTGATTCCCGGATTTAAACTCGACCGGAGGGACAAAACAGCTATTATAAAAGAGTTGAATAAAATTCCCGGCGTAGAATTTAATGATATGCAGTATAGGATTTTTAACGCAAAAATCCATGGAAATATCAACTCTGACAAATACGTAAAATATTTTAAATGGATTGAATAATGGTATAAATAATGAATTTTGATACTGAATATGAAAAAATCACAGACTGTGTTAAACAGGATATATTAAATTTTAAGGATTTCTGTTCTTTAAAATTTTCTGAGGATATTGATATAGAACGGATTCTCACAGAGCATCTTTCACACTGCGGGAAGATGATACGCCCGCTTCTTGTGTTTCTTTTTACAAGAGCTGCAGGAATTGCTCCCGATGAACGGCATTTCTCTCTTGCATTCTGTGTTGAAATGCTTCACAATGCCAGTCTTATCCACGATGATATTATCGACAATGCAGAATACAGGCGCGGTGTTCAAACGTTGCACAATCGTTTTGACAGCAGGTTTGCTGTAATTGCCGGGGATTACCTTCTTGCAAAAGCAATAGAATCTCTTTCTTTTCTTAAAAGTCCTGAAATCATAGATATTCATGCCGGATATATAAAAATGCTGATTTCCGGCGAGACAAAACAATATTTTTCACGTTACAATATTTTGTCAATGGATGATTACATAGAAAAATCTGCAAATAAAACAGCTTCGCTTTTCCTTGCTTCACTTAAGTCGCTGTCTGTTTTAAACAGGTCAGCTGATTTGGACGGTTTTGCCAGAAATTTCGGGATTGCTTTTCAGATTCATAATGACCTGAAAAATTTTAGAGAAAAGGCAGGAGAAGATTTGAAAAACGGTATATATACTGCACCGGTTATTTTTTATCTTAAAGATAATAATATGACAAAAATTAATAATATTGATGAATTCCTTAAATCCGCTGATAGAGAACTTTTGGAGGAAAAAACACGAAAGCTTATTGAAAATTTCGGAACGCTGGCTATTGAAAATATAAAAAGTCTTGAGGATAATCAATATAAGAGAGCAGTCATTGATTTGTGCAGATTGTATTTCAGAGGATAGAACGTGAAAATTGATAAGAAAAAAATTATAGCGGGATTGAAAGAGACAGTAGAGACGGTTGTTTTTGTCGTTGTCATGGTTATAATAATACGATTTTTTATAGGCGAAATACGCTGGATTCCTTCAGCTTCAATGCATCCGACACTTATCGAAGGAGACAGAATATTTGTGGAAAGGTTTTCACGTTTTTATAAATCTCCTGAACGCGGCGACATAATGGTGTTTTATCCGCCTACAGAGGATATAAAAACAGATGTTCTTTCTATTTTTGAAAGACTAACAGGCTTTTTCTGCAAAGATATCGCTTATATAAAAAGAGTAATAGGCATTCCGGGTGATAAGCTCGAAATCAAAGAACATGTTAACGGAACATTCGAGGTTTACATAAACGACAAACCGCTCGACGAACCGTACATACTGAGCGATGATGACTATATCCCTTGTTCTGAGGGGATGTTCTGCGGTCCGATGACTATACCTGACGGGCAGTACTTTATGATGGGCGACAATCGCGGCAACTCACAGGATTCAAGATTCTGGGGCTTTTTACCGGAAGAACGGTTTATCGGGCGCGCTGTATTTCTGTTTTGGCCTTTGACAAGAATGAATGTTTTTAAGCGTCCTGATTACGCAGCAGAATAATTTAATTAATAGGTTTCATCTGAACAAAATCAGGAACAACATTTTTGGCTGCTTTAAGTTTTGCATATTGCAGTTTCAGCTCTTTTTTCTGCTCGCTGTCTGCATTTTTTGCGGCTTCATTCATCTGGTTGTAGAGCTCTTTTTCTACCTTGTTGCCCTTTATATACAAATCCATTTCTTTTTCTTTTTTGAATGCATTAATTTTACCATTGTACATAGCTTTAGGCGCATTGAATGCTGTGTAAGCTGCTGCAAGAACACCGACAAATCCTGCAAAAACAAGTGCAATAGAGCCTATATACATAAGAGGTATCAGTGCCCTTTTAGTTTTGCTCTCATTCTTTTGGGCTATGTTCATAGCTGTGTCAAACATCGATTCAAAAGCAAAACCCTCTTTTGATAAGTAATACAAGGCATAGAGCCCGAAGCCAATTCCCGCAGAAACGGTAGCTTTAATAGCATCAAGCTGTTCAAATCCTTTTTTTATCGGGTTTTTATCATTGTCCGTATTGTTCGGCATTTCATTACTTGCAGAAACAGGTGTTTTTTTTAGGACAACTGTATTTTCTGCAGATTTAAACGCAGTATAAGTTTTTCCTATAGGAGTGATTTTCATGGAAGCCCGCTTTTCTTAATTAGTTTGCAGAGTTCATTGTATTGAATAATAGTGCTGCAGAACGGTTTGCGGTTTGGAGTTTAAGATTATCATCCAGTTTTTTATCCAGTGAAACTTCCGGATTCAGAACTTCTTTGTGAACTTCTTCTGTCAGATTTGCTTTAAGCGCATTATCTCTGGAGTAAATATCCATTTCTTTTTCACGAGCGAATGCTTTTATTGCTGTATGATAGAGCTTTGAGGGCAGTGTAAGTGCAAGTGTGATAATAGCTGCACCGACACCTGAAAGAACCGGGATTTTCAAGCCTTTAACTGCAGGTATGCACGAAACCAGCCCGCCTGCAACAGCACCGATAACTGCAGAACCTCCGATTGCGCCTAGAACAGCAAGATTCCTTTCTGTTTTTCTTGAAATCGGATTTTCATAATTTACAGCCGGTGATTGCTTATTTTCATCAGCTTTAAAACTTTTTTTCAAACCGCTGTTTGACGAATAATTAACTAAACCGATACCTGATACTTTCATGACTGCTCTCCTAACTTCTAGTAATATCTTTATATTACAACTTTTTATATAAATTTTAAACCCCGACAAAAATATTTTTGCTAGTTAGTTTATTTTTTATATAAAAATTTTTACAAATTCACAGGATTGTTTTGTTCGGAAGAGTCTTATCACGAATTTTTCCAGGAGATTATAAAGACCTCGGATCTGTAATATATCCTGTTATTGCGCTTGCTGCAGCTGTCGCAGGAGAGGCAAGATAGATAAATCCTTTTGTATTACCCATTCTTCCCTGAAAATTTCTGTTTTGTGTGGCAAGACAAACCTCGCCGTCGCCGAGAATGCCGGCATGTACCCCGACACAGGGACCGCAGCCCGGAGCAAGAACAGAAGCATCTGCTTCGACAAATATCTTCAATAGTCCTTCCTCCATCGCTTTTAAATAAACATCTTTTGACGCAGGAACGACAATCAGACGTACATCCGGATTGACCTTTCTGCCCTTTAGAATTTTTGCGGCAATTCTCAAATCCTCAATTCGTCCGTTTGTGCAAGTGCCGATAAATACCTGATTGAGCTTTATGTCTTTTAATTCTTTTGCAAGTTTTGTATTGTCTACTGTATGCGGGCAAGAAACTGTCGGTTCAATTTTTGAGGCATCTATTTCTATTACTCTTTCATAAACCGCATCAGAATCAGGACGGATTTCTATGAATTTATCTTCTCTTCCTCTTTCTTTCAGGTAAGCTTTTGTCTTTTCATCAGTGATAAAGAGTCCGGCTTTTGCTCCAGCTTCGACCGCCATGTTCGCAATCGTAAAGCGGTCAGCCATTGTCATATTTTCAATAGTGGAGCCTGAAAATTCAAGAGCCTTATATGTTGCGCCGTCTGCGCCGATTAGACCGATTAAATGAAGTATTAAATCTTTTGCGTATACACCTTTTTGAAATTCGCCGTTAACAACTATTTTAAAAGTCGGAGGTACTTTTAGCCAGGTTTTTCCAAGAGCCATAGCAACAGCAATATCAGTAGAGCCCATGCCTGTAGCAAAAGCCCCCAAAGCGCCTGATGTGCATGTATGAGAGTCTGCACCGACCAGAATTTCTCCGGGGTTTACAAAAGATTCAATGAGTCTCTGGTGGCATACGCCTGCACCGGTGTCTGACATGACTGCGCCTGTTTCTTTTGCAAAATCTCTTAAAATCATATGAGTATTGGACAGCTCTTTTCTGGGGCTTGGGGCTGCGTGGTCAATAAAAAGCACTGTTCGTGAAGGGTTTGCCAGTTCCTTTTTGCCGATTTTTTTAAACTCCTGAACTGTCAGAGGGCCTGTTCCATCCTGTACCGCTGCTACATCTACCTTGGCAATGCAGAGCTCGCCCGCTTTTACATCATGTCCGGCGTGTTTTGATATTATCTTTTCAGCAATTGTTTGTCCCATTTTAGTGCCCTCTTTTACCCTTTTCTTTTAACTTTTTCTGCGATTGTTTTTGATTTGCATTATATTTAATATATCATTTTGCATAAATTATGCAAAAAATTTAAAGAATATAAACATTAATGCGCCGACAACCCAGCAGTAATATGCAAAAACTTTCATTGAGTGTTTTGCAAGGAATTTCAGAAAATATTTTACGCACAGAAAACCTGATACAAAGGATACAAAGAATCCGGTCATTATGGAAATCCAGTTATAATTTGCAATTTCGCTTAAATCCAGCTCAAGTACCGGATAGAACATTGAGGCGCCGATAATAATCGGAATGCTCAAAAGAAATGAGTATCTTGCACAGGTTACTCTGTCCAGACCGAGAAACACACCTGTACTGATGGTTGAACCGGAGCGGGATATGCCTGGAAGTGAAGCAAATCCTTGTGCAAGACCAATAAGTATGGCTTTTTTCATATCCATTTTGTCTGTTTTTTCTTTTATTTTTTCAGACATAAATTCGCTTATATAGAGAATGCATCCTGTTATAAAAATAAAAATACCAACAATGTAGGGCAGATTTATAAGCTTTTCGGAAACTATTTTCAGCGGATATGCGATAAGAATCGTGAAAAATGTACCAATTAAAATAAAAAGGGCAAGTTTTGCTTCTGTATTTGAAAAATCCTTTTTAATGCATGCATTCACAAATTCTTTAGTAATTTTTATGATATCGTCTTTAAAAAATATAAGAACAGCGAGCAGTGTGCCGACATGCAGAATTATATCAAAAAATACTTCTTCTCCGCTTCCGAGCATAAATTCATTGTTCGTAAAATATTTATATAAGCTCGAGGTGAGAACGAGGTGTCCTGAGCTAGAAACCGGCAAGAACTCTGTTAACCCCTGTATTAATCCCATTAATACCGCTTGTAATAAATGCATTTTCCTATCCTTTGCTATTACCTATTATTCCCATTCCTCGTAGTATAACGCCGTTGAATTTTCTGTTTCGCTTACGGCAACAGAGCAAAGCTGCGGCAGATTCTGTTTCAGTTCATTATAGATATATCTTGCGATAGTCTCGCTGCTGGGGCTGAGGTCTTTAAACTGGGGCAGTTCATTTAAATCTTTATGGTCAAGTTTGTCAAGAACGGTTCTCAGCTCTTTTTTCAGAACTTTAAAATCCATTAAAATCCCAGATTTATCGAGATTTTCTCCGCGCAATGTAACTTCAACTATCCAGTTATGACCGTGCTGGTTTTCGCATTCTCCGTTGTAGTTCAAGAGGTGGTGCGCAGCAGCAAATGAATTTTTTACTTTCACTTCAAACATTCTATTCTCCTTTGATTTTTTCGTACAGCTCTTTTGCTTCGGGCTGATCCGGAAAAATATTCATTATTTTCTCTAAATACTCTTTTGCTTCTTCTACGTTCATAAGCTCAACAGCTGTTTTCGCCGCCAAAAGAAGTGCATTAACATTGTCAGGCAGCATTTTCAGAATGTGTTTTGCAAGATGCATTGAATGTTCATATTCACCGAGGGCAAAAAATGACATCGCAAGCAGATTGGCTGTGTCAACTCCCTGATAATGGGAATATGAATCCATAAGAAACTGTTTTGCTGCTTCGTAATTACCTTTTTGGTAATATACCCGTCCTATCTGATAAAGAACTATATCATTGTCAGGAGCAATTTCACGTGCTTTTAAAAGCAGCTCCAGTGCTTTGTCAGGTTGATTTAACTCTATATAATTCATACCGGCAAAAAGCAGTATATCCTGCATGTCCGGGCGTTTTTCGAGGGCTTTTTCGTAATATGGAAGAGCTTTTGCATGGTCTTTTGTTGCATAATAGAAATTAGCAAGTTCAAAAAGTACCATAGCACTCTCCGGGGCAAGCTCATATGCTTTTTTAAACTCTTCTTCCGCATAATCGAACTGACGTCTGGTGAGATAAATAACTCCGAGGTCTTTGTGTGCCGGTGCGTTTTGCGGGTCTAACTGAATAACTTTTTTGAAAATATTTTCAGCTTTGTCAGTATCTCCTGTTTGTGAGCAAAGCAGTGCATATTTGTAATAAACTTCGGGCGGAAGTTTTCCAAGTTTCAACAGTTTTGCCAGCGTGTCTTTTGCTTCTGTCAGATTTCCTGCACGATGATAGCAGTCTGAGAGCTTTTCTGCCATTGTAATTGACTTTGGATTCATCGTAGTGAGTTTTCTGAGTATTAAAATAGCCTCATTGTACTGTTTGTTTTCAATGAACGCACAGGCAAGCTTGTATTCATAATTCTGTTTTTCCGGATGTTCTGCCACAAGTTTTTTGTATAACTCTATTGCCCTGCTCCATTTCTCTGCATTAAATGCACCGAGAGCTGCGCCTGTTAAATAAAAATCGGATTTTTCAATCTCATATGCCCGCATAAAGTTGTCATACGCTTTGTCTTTCATTCCTTTTAACTGCTGGGCCGTTGCAAGATTGTAATATGTCATTGCATTGTCCGGGTCTATATTAATGGAATTGTCAAAAGCTTCCAGTGCTTTGTCTGTTTTATTCAACCCGAGGTAACAGGAACCTATGTTGTTGTATAAAAGAGCATTTTCGGGATTTAATCTTATAGCTTCCGACAGTGCATTAACTGCATTTTCATAATCTTTAAGAGATGTGTATGCTGTACCGAGAATATAAAAATTCTGATAATCATCAGAGTCTATTTCAATTGCTTTTTTCGATGTTTCTATTGCTTTTTCAAACTCTTTTTCCCTTAAATAAATCACGGAAAGGTTTTTGTGCGCATCTTTATAGTTTTCTCTCAGTTCAATAACCTTAAGATATGCATTTTTTGCTGTTTCTAAATCATTAAAATGCTCGCTTGTCAGTCCGATGTAAAACCATGCGACTGCGTCATCGGGCTTCAGCTTTATTACGTTTTCGAAATTTTTTCTTGCTTCTGCCATTTTGTTCAGATTTACATTGCAAAGCCCAAGATTTTTCTGAATCTCTATATTGCTTTCATCGTCTCCGGCCAGCAGTTCGAGCAGGCTTTTCGCTGCGGAAAAATCGCTTTCTGAAATTAGTTCATTTGCTTTATCTAAATTATTATCCAATTTTTAACACCTCTTAAAACTTCTTTTATTTTACAATAAAGTTATTTTTATTCAAACAGCCGCGTTTTTGAGGTGTTATTTTTCAATTACCAGTATGGGTGATAATAAATTTCTATAATTTCTCTTGTTTTGAGCTTTGCATGCCCGCCTTTAATAAAATTAGTGAGGCTGCCTGTCGGAGGAAGAGGCGTCAGAACCCATTTTAACGGATAAACCCAGAGGCTTCTGTCCTGACCGAATTTTTCATACGTATCTGTGAATTTTCCGCTTTCCAGCCCATCAAACTTAAAGTCATTAAAGATAATACTCGCAGGTATTCCGTTCATTCCGCTTTTTAGAATAGTTTCTACTGTTGCATATACTTTGTCGCCTTTTTTTATAATTTTCTTTCCTTTAAAATAGACGTCGTTTTTTACAATAAATACTACATCCTGCCCCTCTTGAATATCTTTTTCAGAGTTTATATCTGAAATAACCGATAGTCGTATGGGTATAACCCTTGTGTCTTCATAATTGTATTTATAAGGCTTGTAGGGATTTTCAAACTCTTTTCCTGAGAGAGTTTCTTCAACCAGCTGGTCTTGTATAATGTCAGAAGCATATGCAAGTGCGGGAAATACAAGAAATGTAAATATTATAAAAAATTTCAGGAATTTTTTATTCATAATTTAATTCTTCCTTTGAGCCTGTTTTAATTTTTTCATACAAAAGTTTTCTGTTATACTGGGATGTCAGCAGGAAGTTTTGATAATGCTCGTTTTCAAGATATGTGTTGTTCGCCAGAAAATACGGATATTTTGTATAAATATATTCATAAATTACAGCGAGCCGTTTTGAGGTAAGGTTTTTGTTTGAAAAACGGTCAAAACGTTTTTGCGGACAGCTTTTGTGTATTAATGTAATGAGCCCGAGCGGATTATATCCGGCGTTTACCATATAGTCAACCGCAATTTTGTCAGATACCATCTCGAATTTTTTGGGAGCTGCCTTTATTTTAACGGCACTTGAGTATCCGTTTATTGCGCCCATGTATGACCTTTGGGCTGTAACGATTCCCCGTGCAAGCACCGCGGCTATTTCATCATCGTTTTGGGTAAACTTGTACAAATCACCATAAACCACGACCTGTCGTCTTGTGACGGTCGAGTCTATTTCCAGAATCGATTTTTCAGCTCTGGTGTCATACAAAAACACAATCCTTTCCTGAATTTTGTTTGCATTGAGAAGTTTTGAGCCGATATCATTTATTTTTGACTGAATACTTTGTTCTTCTTCTATTTTATTTTCTGTAATGCTTTGTTCTTCTGCATTTGCCGCAGTTGTATCAGATTGTACATCTGCCGCAAAAGTATAGTTTCCGGCACAGAATAACATTATTAAAACCAGCAATTTCTTTATCATAACAATCCTCTATCTCGTAAATTCCGGTGCCATATACGGGTAAAAATATTCATGTATATCAGTATCGGGCGACTCCAGACAATTTATTTTAACATTAATTAAAAATTTTGCATATAGATGTGCGTATAGATATCATGTAGTGGGATTATTTTGTCTGAATCCGCAATATAATTTTAACGGGCAAAAAATGAAGAGTTTAGACAATTTCGACAATGAAATAAAAAAATACATAAAAGACAATAGACTTCTTGAGTGTTCGGATTTTTTTACGGAAAAAGAGTTCAGTCAGTTCGGGGATTTAGATTTAGAGGATTGGAAAAATGTCGTAAACAGAAATCTCTTGTCTCCGTATGCGTTTGAAAATTACTATCAGCTTATTATCTCTCCGGAACAGCGGATTGATACAATTTATGTGCTTTCCAAGCTTGATGAAAAATATTGGAATAACATTTTTAAAAGATGTTTGTATCTGTTGATTGGTTTAAAAATATTTTATGCATCTGACTTAATGCTTCTTTCTATGCTTACAGACAGGGAGTTTGAACGTGCGGATAAGCTCGGTGTTTTTGATTATGACAATGTGCTTATGCAGAATTTAAGCTGCAAAGCGCTTTTCCGTATTGCAAAATATCCGGAACCGCTTCTTGAAGAATCTGTAAAAAGAAATGTATACAAGGATTTTAACCGGTATATAAAATTGCTTCGGGACAAAATCCTGTTTCCTTATGCATCTGATAACTTAATGGCTTTTACCCTTAAAAATAAAGATTTTAGCGGGTTGGAAAATGAGAGAAAAGAAATCAGGGATAAGATTTTTTTTCTAAAGTCAACACAGATGTTTTTTCCTCAAAGTGCTTTTTTCGAAAAAGGTTTTGTTGTAAAAATGATATCTGACCTTTCCGGGTATCCGAATCTGCGTTTTTTTGTGCATGGAATCTCTCGCCAAGAGGATTTAAACAAATTTTTGATTTTAAAACAAAATGAAGTGATTAGCTCATCTTATATACAAATACAAAAAGGCAATACAGACCTGTTTTACGGACAGGGATTGATTTTAAATGTATCTCAGGAGAATATCCATGCCGGTTATTATAAGGATATGCTGACTTTTGAACAGATTGATACTGAAATTCTGGTGCAAAAATACATTTTTAATAAAGAAAATAATATGTACCGGACGTATTTTCCGTCTCTTCTGAAAAGATCTCTGGGTCTGCCTGAGAGTAAAGCTGGTGATGCGGCGTATATCGAGTTCTGCAGAAAATACAAAAATAAAAAACTCGAAGAAATAGATGATGAAAATATACGTGCCAGAGTTTTACACTATCTGGACTCTATACCTGTAAAGTACTATGAACGGT
This sequence comes from Candidatus Gastranaerophilales bacterium, assembly GCA_944322755.1. GTDB lineage: Bacteria > Cyanobacteriota > Vampirovibrionia > Gastranaerophilales > Gastranaerophilaceae > CALUPY01. Next base: position 22,553 of record CALUPY010000020.1, read on the forward strand.
ATCATAATCATAATGAATTGTTGATTACCGAACCGAAAATCACTGGTGTTTATACATCCAGTATAGAGGACATTCCTGAATTTTTGCTATGTTTTGCAAAAGAGCGGGATTTGCCGGTTTGTGTGCTGGAATAACAATTGAATTAACTTTTGTAACAATTTTCTTTTTCCGATAACAAAAATAAAATTGTTCGGATTTTTTAGCAATAAAAAATTACGTTTTTTAAATACAGGAGAGAGTGAAAATGAAGATTCCGGGAATAGGTGTAGTAGATTACAACAAACCAAGAAGCAAAAATACTCAGAACAATCAGCAGAAAAATTCGTTCAAAGGCCGTATTGATACAGAAATGCGAAATATTCTTGTTGAGCGTCCGATTTTGTGTAATGTAGGACATTCCGGATACACAACATATTATTATGATGAAATTATCGGTTACAGAACTGATGATTTGTACAGAATGGTAAATATATACAGGCCGTATTCCTGGGAACAATCATACCCGACATCCCCTTTAGGAACACCGAATTTCAACACTTTCAAGAAAATTCCTAAAGAGAATATGTTTAAAAATAACGGCAGGTTTCGTTCTCGTAACGACGAGGCCCGAAATATTGCGCCATATGGATTCAATTGTGACACTATTGAGTATTCTGCAGGCAGACCATCCCCTGATTATCTCCAAAACCATCCGTTCAGACTGACACCTCCGATTCGTTATGAACAGGGAAGGCCTGTTTATCAGACAGGAGAGCCTGTTTACAAGCCGGATGAATACGATCACAAAATATACGACGTCAGAACAGAAGTATGGGAAGGGGCTATCGGAGAAATTGGCAGGCCGTTGAACAGGCTGGATTCTCTTGAAGATAAACTGGCAAAATTGAATAATAAATATAATTCTTATGATAATGAAAGAGAAAAGACTTATAAAAAGTACAATGGCTATGCAGAAACTGCAAATGATAGAGCACGTAGTGCTTTCACCTCTAAAACCAGTTCTATTTACTCTAAATTTGAAGAAATTTTTAATGATATATCAAGATTTCTAACCAACCCGCTTGATGATAAAATGAGTCAGATATACAAAGAAACAAAGAAGATTGAAAACGAAATAAAATTGATTGAAGATGCAAAGAAAAGACATCAATACATTGATTTGAGCACAAAAAATTTGTATGAAAACTGTGAAATTGTCCAAACAGCACGCCGCCTGAGCAAACGTGAACATTACAGAGATGTAATAGTATCGCTGCCTGACAGAACACTTCCGATGCAGTGTTTGTGCCATGATATTAACGGTGATTGGCATTTGGAGGATGAAACGCTTATCAGAAAATATATCGACAGGATTATGTATCCTGAAAGAATTGACAATCTTGTTGACGCATTGAAAAACAGAGACAATTTGAATACCCGAGAGGATGTTACTAATACGTTCGTAAAATTTTAATTAATAAAAAAACTCCCGATTATCAGGAGTTTTTTTATACCAATTTTTCTTCTTTTGTAATATTATATCTTTAAAAAGAGAAGGAGTTCAGTCATGTATAACGTGTACACGGAACAAAAAGGCGTTGATTTTTCAAAAACACTCGTAGGTGAGTTTGAAGATTTTGAAGAAGCAATGGATTGTGCAGAAAAGGCAATAGACGGCAAAGACGGATTCAGATACATAGTTGAGTCCACTTCCGGACATTTCAACAGCTACGGTGATTTGCTGACAGAAGTAGTTGCGCAGAGCGACTAATGCACATTACAAAAATTAAGACAAAAAAGGAGACATAAAGTGATTACAAAAAATTCTGACATCACAACAAAATTTACAGGTGTTGATTTTTCAAAATACTCTTCGAAGGTTTCAGAATTCGTTAATGAATTTTCTTCAAGAGCAAACAAAAAAGGACAGTTCTTAAACTGGGTTGACCTTCCGAAAGAACAGCTGAAAAGACTGGATGATATTTATTCACTCGCAGAAAAACTAAAAAAACAAACAAATGCAAAAAAACTCAGCGTTATGGGTATAGGCGGTTCAAAACATACAGTTGAACATATGCTGTCCATAAACGGATTGAATGTATGCCACGATTCTGTAGAATTCTATTCAGACGTAGATTCATCAAGCCTTGAAAGATTCTTATACAGACTCGGAAACGATGTAACAGCATCAAACTTTATGATTGCATCAAAATCAGGCTCTACATTTGAAACAAAAGACGGATTTTTAAGAGTGCTTGATATGCTGATTGAAGCATACAAATCACAAGGGCAGAGCGAAGAAGAAGCAAAAAAATCCGCTAACAAACACTTCATCGCAGTCACCGATGCAAATGCAGAAAAAAGCGAACTCCGCAGAACATCGAATGAAAACGGCTGGCTTGGCGATTTGTACATCCACGATGATGTAGGCGGAAGATTCTCCGCATTCGATGACCACGCACTGTTCACTCTTGCATACGCAGGAATGAAAAAAGAAGATATGGCTGAAATGCTTTCGGCAGCACAGGAAATGTCCGAACTTTCTCTGAGTGCTGATATCGAAGCGAATGAAGCCCTGAAAGAAGGTATTTTCTGGGCAGATGCAAAACTTAACGGCATAGAAGCCTCTGTTCATCAGTATATGGGTGCAATTTTTGAAAACACGGTTTACTGGCATGCACAGATGCAAAACGAATCAGTAAAAGACACTTTAAAACAGGTTGCAAAAGTTCCTGATGCAATGCACCACAGCGCAGAAGCCCACTTCAACCCTGCAAACAAACTTGTTTTTGCTCTCACTGTTCCTGTGGACAACGGTGTTTGTAAAGAAAATGCAGACGCTTATATCGGCGCACTTGCAAAATCATACGAAGTAACCGGCGCAACATTCATCGAACATATAGAAACAAAAGGAATGGGGCTGACTCCTAAAGCAGCCGGTGCAATGACACAGCTCAGAGCATTCGCAACTGTTTATCAGGAAATAGTAGAAAAAATCATGAACGGAACATCATTCCCTGAAGTACTTGACAGTGTGCTTCAGCCGCACGTAGAGTTCTACAAAAAGAACTTAAAAGGCGGAGTTGTTGTTCCCGGTCGTATTTCAAAGTAAAATCATAGTTATGCACAAAATGCCGCACAAATTCAGTGCGGCATTTTTGTTTTTTATAAAATTTTATAAATTTTTAAACAAAGGCTTGTACACCGTTTGTATTAAATCTATGTTTGTATTACCATATTGGCGTGTAGGTATAATTAAAGGATAGTTATAAGGAGGGTATTTAAATTATGCCAGGAAAAACAATAACAGTTGATGGTAACTACGCCGCAGCGCATGTTGCATACGCTCTGAGCGAAGTATCAGCAATTTACCCCATCACTCCTTCATCTACTATGGGTGAATGGGTTGATGAATGGGCGTCTCAAGGAAAGAAAAATATTTGGGGCAAAACGGTTAAAGTAGCTGAAATGCAGTCAGAAGCCGGTGCAGCAGGTGCTGTTCATGGTTCTCTCGCAGCAGGCTCTTTGACCTCTACATATACAGCTTCACAGGGCTTGCTTTTGATGATTCCCGTAATGCACAAAGCAGCCGGTGAAATGCTTCCCCACGTAATCCACGTTTCTGCACGTGCGCTTGCTGCACAGTCGCTCGCTATTTTCGGTGACCACTCAGACGTTATGGGCTGCAGAAACACAGGTTATGCAATGCTTGCCGCCAACTCCGTTCAGGAAGAAATGGATATGGCACTTGTTGCACACCTTTCAACTTACAAAGCAAAAGTTCCTTTCCTGCAGTTCTTTGACGGTTTCAGAACTTCTCACGAAGTACACAAAATCGAAGAAATTTCTTACGAAGATATCGCAAAACTCGTTGAACCGAAATATATCGAAGAGTTCAGAAAAAGAGCACTAAGACCTGAAGCTCCTGTTTGTAAAGTCGGCGCTCAAAACACAGACGTATACTTCCAGGGCAGAGAAACTGTTAACAAATACTATGACGCAGTTCCTGATATCGTTCAGGAATATATGGACAAAGTTGCTGCTGTAACAGGCAGACAGTATCATCCGTTCGATTATGTCGGCGCTCCTGACGCTACTGACGTAATCGTTGCTATCGGTTCAGGATGTGAAACTATTGAAGAAACGATAGAATACCTGAACGCAAAACGCGGTACTAAATACGGTCTTGTTAAAGTAAGACTCTACAGACCTTTCGACGTAAAACGTTTCAACGCAGCTCTTCCGAAATCTGTAAAACGTATTGCTGTTCTTGACAGAACAAAAGAACCGGGCTCAATCGGTGAACCGCTTTACATGGATGTTGTTGCAGCTCTTGAAAACAAAGAAATCAAAGTCATCGGCGGACGTTACGGACTTTCTTCAAAAGAATTCACTCCGTCAATGGTTTACGCTGTTTACAAACACCTTGAAAACAACGGATTCCACGGATTCAGCGTAGGTATCGAAGATGATGTAACTCACAAATCATTGAAAATTGAAGAACACATCGTTACAGAACCCGAAGGAACTACAAACTGCATGTTCTGGGGTCTCGGTTCTGACGGTACTGTCGGTGCTAACAAAAACTCTATCAAAATCATCGGTCAGTACACAAACAAAGATGCTCAAGCATACTTTGCTTACGACTCTAAAAAATCATTCGGTGTTACTGTATCTCACCTGAGATTCGGCGACAAACCGATTAAATCAACATACCTTATCACGGCTCCTGATTTCGTATCCTGCTCTGCTCACGCATACATCGGCAGATACGACCTCTTAAAAGGTATCAAAGAAGGCGGCACATTCCTTCTTAACAGCCCGTGGTCAAAAGAAGAAGCATTCTCTCACTTAACAAGAGATATGCAAAAAACTATCATCGATAAGAAAATCAAATTCTACAACGTAGATGCTGAAACTCTTATTGAACAGCAGCCCGGTCTTAGAGGCAAAGGTGCAAACACTGTTATGATGGTTGCATACTTCAAAGTTTCAGGCATCATTCCTTTCGAACAGGCTCTGGAAGGTATGAGAGAAATGACGAAGAAAACCTTCAAGAAAAAAGGCGACGACGTTGTTAACATGAACCTTGCATTGATTGATGCAGCAGTAGATGCTTGTCAGGAAGTTGTTGTTCCTGCTTCATTGGACGGCGTTTGCGCTGCTGATGACGTAAAACTGATACCGGATGACGCATCAGACTTTGCTAAGAAAATCATTGAACCTTCAATGAGACAAAAAGGTGATGACATCCCTGTTTCCGCAATGTCTTGCGACGGTGTTATACCGACAGGTACTGCTTGTCTTGAAAAACGCGGAATCGCTCCGAGAGTTCCTCACTGGAATTCAGAAAACTGTATCCAGTGCGGTATCTGCGCTTCTGCTTGTCCGCACGCTGCAATCAGAACAAAATTGATTGAAGCTAAAGACCTCAAAGACGCTCCTGAATCATTCAACACAATCCCTGCTAAACCGGCTCTCGCTGATGAACACTTCAAAGTTCAGGTTTACTGCAAAGATTGTACAGGCTGCGGCGTCTGCGTAGATCAGTGTCCTGCTAACAAAAACCCTGAAAAACAGGCTCTTACATGGTCAACAATCGAAAAAGAAGAAGCAGCTTGCGAAGTTGTAAATGAAAAATTCTTCGACGAACTGCCTGACAATGTAATGGGTAAAAATACTACAAAAACAATCAAAGGCGCAATGCTCAGAAAACCGTTGTTCGAATTCTCAGGCGCTTGCGCAGGCTGCGGTGAAACACCTTACGTTAAACTCGTTTCACAGTTGTTTGGTGAAAACGCTATCGTAGCTAACGCAACAGGTTGTTCTTCTATCTACTCCGGTACATTCCCGACAATTCCTTACACAACAACAAAAGAAGGAAGAGGTCCGGCATGGGCTAACTCACTATTCGAAGACAACGCTGAATTCGGTTTCGGTATGAGACTGGCTGTAGATCAAAACAGAGATACTTTGAAAACTTACGTTGAAAAAGTTCTCGAAAACGAAAAAACACCGGCTGACCTGAAAGAAGCTCTTGAAGGCGCAATGGCTCACTTCGACAATTCAAAAACAGAAGAAGCTATTGCCGCTCAGGATAAAGCAAAAGCAGCTCTTGCAAAATATGCTGATGCTCCTTGTCCTGACCTCGCTAAGGTAAGAGAACTTCAGGACTACTTTACTGACAAATCCGTATGGATTATCGGTGGTGACGGATGGGCTAACGATATCGGTTACGGCGGTATTGACCACGTTCTTGCTCAAAACCAGAACGTAAATATTCTCGTTCTCGATACAGAAGTTTACTCCAACACCGGCGGTCAGGCTTCTAAATCTACACCTACAGGTGCTGTTGCAAAATTTGCTACAGGCGGTAAGAAAACTTACAAGAAAAACATGGGCTTGATGAGTATGTCTTACGGCTATGTCTATGTTGCATCAGTTGCTCTCGGCGCTGACAGAGCACAAACTCTTAAAGCATTCCAGGAAGCTGAAGCATACGACGGTCCGTCTATCATCTTTGCTTATGCACCTTGTATTGCGCATGGTATCGACATGTCAAAAACTCAGACAGAACAGAAACGTGCCGTCGAAGCAGGATACTATCCGCTTTACAGATACAACCCGGCTAACGAGCAGCCCTTCACTTGGGACGCAAAAGATCCTAAAGGCAGCTACCAGGAATTCATCAAGAGCGAAGGTCGTTACAAATCACTGGTTAAAACTAACCCTGACCACGCTGATGAACTCTACGCTCAGGCAGAAAAAGATGCTGCTAACAGAATGGCTGTATTCAAAGCAATCGGCGAACTCGTTAAGTAGTTTGAGGCTGCAAATAATTAAAGAGGTACCGGAAACGGTGCCTCTTTTGTTATTTTTACGGCACTGAGTTCATTGTAATTAAGCTAGAGAGACTAAAAAATGCTTATCTGGGTGAATCACTAAATCTCTTCGTATCTATCTATATGCGGGCTGTTCTTTTTGCTTTTTAATTAGTTTTTTTATAAAACCGCTCTTTATTTATGTCTAATAAAAATATATAAAATAAAAGGGAAAGCTTAGATAGCTTTCCCTTTTATGAATTATTTTTCTATGTTATTCCAGTGAAGCTTTTTCTTCGTCTGAAACACCTTTTATTGTCAAGTTGACTCTGCCTTTATCGTCAATTTTCATTACCTTGACAATAACTTCATCTCCTATGTGCAAGTGGGGTTCGATTGACTCAATTCTTTCGTTGCAGACTTGAGAGATGTGTACCATACCGTCTTTGCCGGGAGCGAGTTCAACGAATGCACCGATAGGTATGATTCTTACGACTTTACCTTTTCTAACCATACCCGGCTGCGGTTTGAATGTTATTGCATCAATCATTCTGATAGCAATATCAGTGCCTTCTTTATCGTTGCTGGTGATAGTAACTGTGCCGTCATCCTGAATATCGATTTCAGCACCCGAGCATTCGATAATGTGTCTGATATTTTTGCCGCCTGGTCCGATTACTGCACCGATGTCTTCAACATCGATTTTCATAGTATGAATTCTCGGTGCATATGGAGACATTTCTTTAGCAGGTTCAGTGATTACCTCTCTCATTTTTCCGAGGATATGCAATCTTCCTTCTTTTGCCTGTTCAAGTGCACGTCTCAGTGTTTCGTTAGAAATGCCTTTTGCTTTCATATCCATCTGGAGCGCTGTGATACCTGTGTCGTTGCCGGTAACTTTGAAGTCCATATCGCCTAAGAAGTCTTCAATTCCCTGAATATCTGTTAAAACGATATCTTCGTCAGGCTCTTTGATAAGTCCCATTGCAACACCGCCTATCATGCATTTTACGGGAACGCCTGCGTTCATTAAAGCCATAGATGTTGCACAGGTAGAGCCCATTGACGTTGAACCGTTCGATTCAAGAACGTCTGATGTGACTCTGATTGTGTAACCGAACTCATCCTGAGAAGGAAGCGCCGGAACATTAGCTCTTTCTGCAAGATGTCCGTGTCCGACTTCACGTCTTCCCGGGCCTCTAAGCGGTTTTACCTCACCGACTGAAAAACCGGGGAAGATGTATTTGTGCATAAATGTTTTCTTTGTTTCAGGGTCAACACCGTCAAGCTCCTGCGCCATGCCCGGCCCTGCAAGCGTAGCAACGGAGAGAATCTGAGTCTGACCTCTTGTAAATACTGCTGAACCGTGTGCTCTCGGGATAACACCTACTTCACACCAGATAGGACGGACTTCGTTGAATTTTCTGCCGTCAGCTCTGACTCTTTCTTCCTTAATCATTTTTCTCATGATTTTCTTTTCAAGAGCCTTAAATTCTTCTGCGACAAAGTCTATGCCGGTTTCTGCCATCATGATTTTTGCTTCATGGTCGTCGCCGTATGAATCAAATTCTGCTTTGACCATATTTTTAGCTTCTTCAAGTTTAGCTTTTCTGCCTTCTCTGTCAAAGTCGTGATAAGCTTCTGTTACTTTATCATAAGCAATATCGTTTATAATTTTGGCAATAGCTGATGTGTCATAAGGGTTTACGAATTCCGGTTTTACAATACCGCAGTCATTCATAAACTGAATCTGAAGTTCGCACTGACGTCTGATTTCAACCTGTGCAAACTCAACAGCCTGCATAATATCGTCTTCAGTAACGAATTTTGCGCCTGCTTCTACCATGATTACTGAATCATGCGTGCCTGCAACAACAATATCTATATCAGACTTTGCTGCGTCTGCATAAGATGGGTTTGCAATAAAATTACCGTCAACTCTTCCTACTCTGACTGCACCAATCGGCCCTTCGAACGGAGCTTCTGTCAGCATAAGAGCAGTGGAGGCGCCGAGCATAGCCAGTGTGTCAGGCTGGTTTTCGTGATCAAGGCTGACAAGCTGTGCAACGATTTGAACATCATTTCTGTATCCTTTCGGGAACAGCGGTCTAATCGGTCTGTCGATAAGCCTTGAGATAAGAATAGCTTTATCTGAAGCTTTGCCTTCGCTTCTGTTGTATCCGCCCGGAATTCTTCCTACAGCGGACATTCTTTCTTCATAATCAATTAACAACGGGAAAAAGTCTATCCCGACTCTCGGTTCAGGGCTGACAACAGCGTGAACCAGAAGCATTGTGTCGCCGCAGCGGACGACTACCGAACCACTCGCTGATTTGGCATACTTTCCTGTCTCAATGGAAACTACTTTGTCTCCTACAGGAATTTCAATTCTTTTAACATCTACCATGTTTTTTTCCTTTTTCTTTCTACTTTTGCACTTTTACTGTGTTCTTCTAAAGTATACCCTAAACATGGCTATATACAAAATGTTATAAACAAATATAAAGATTGTTCATGAAAATTATTTACAGTCCTCTCTGTAAAAAATGCGAAATGTCCGGGAAATAATGATAGTGTTGATTTTGGGTTATTCTTTTTTAGATTCAATGTACAGGTTCATGAATTCAAAATCGTCATAATCGATATATGCTGCCTGAAAGAGATTTCTGCCTGCTTTTATTGTGACTTGATTGTTAGAGGAGGGTTTTACCAGAGAAAGGGGAATTTTTATCTGCTGGTTGTCTCCGTTAACTTTCAGGTCAGCTATTTTGCTGCCGTTAAAAAATACTTCTGCCGGAGAAGAGTAAGCAGTTCTTACCCTTGATTGCCCCAAATCTCTTGCCATCTGTGTATCAAGACCGATTACCGACCCTATGATTAGATACATACATTCACCCGGTGCAACTGATTTTATTTTAAAAGACTTTGTAAAAAACGGGCCTATTGCTTTCATTTTGAAATCCGACGCATTCGCTGAATTTTCGGAAAAATTGTCATCACCCAGATGATACATATCTTTGTCGATTACAATGTCATGCGGGCTTGACTTTTCAATTCCTATTACAATCGGTTTTGATAAAGATTTTTCGTCAATTGTGACAGAAAAAGGTTTATATCCATCTTTGTCAACAGACATAATTGTTGGTGCAGTAATTTTTTTTCCGTCTAAATTAAATTTTCCGTTCTCATCGGTTTTTGTCTGGTATCCTTTGGCTGGCAGTGTCACATCTGCATTGCCTACCGGATTTCCGCTTTGGGAGTCTATAACCTGATTGTAATCTCCATATCCGCTTTTTTCCACATTTCCGTTTATTGCAGTACTGAACACGGGTGTTATTATAAAAATAAACGTCATTAACAATACAAATAGCCGCATGTAAAATCCCCTTCTCTTTTGTTTTTTATAATTTTATATAAAATTGTCGTTGCGCCTATACCTCAACAGGGTAAGCCGGTGCAGGCTATTTTATTTCGTAAAATTTAAGCTTATTGAAGAAATTTATAGTATAATTTATGCATAGCTAAAGGAAATGTACATGCTATCATTCGAAAATACAGTCATTGTTTATAATAAAGATGTACCGGAATCATATAAGGTTGCTCAAAAAGCTGCTGAACTCTTTGACGCGAAGCTTGTTACGCCTGATTCTTTTATTGATTCTGCAAGTTTTGTTGTTACAGTTGGCGGAGACGGAACGATACTAAGAGCTGCCCGCTATTACGCAAAAAGCGGTGTCCCTATATTCGGTATAAATCTCGGACGGCTTGGGTTTCTTGCGCAGGCAAAGCCTGCTGAACTGGATTGGGCTTTAAATAAACTAAAAAATGGCGAATATAATATCCAAAACAGAATGATGCTTTCTGCATTCGAGAATAAAGTAACAGCGTTAAATGATATTGTGATAAAAGGTGATACCTTTTCGAGAACATCACGGCTGTATCTTTCAATAGACGGCAAGCAGGTTTGTGACTATTTGGCGGACGGATTGATTATATCTACGCCTACCGGTTCTACTGCTTATACACTTTCTGCCGGGGGGCCTGTTATATCACCGGGACTTGATGCTGTTGTTATTGTGCCCATATGCCCTCATACTCTTACAGCCAGACCGCTTGTTGTACCTGCGGATGAAAAGATAGAAGTCAGCTCCTGTGACACTTGCAGCGGCTTAAAACTTTCTGCGGACGGGCAAAATACGGTAGATGTCAGACCGGATGAAAAAATAATAATTCAAAAAAGCGGCATAATGGCTAAGCTTGTTGTTCTTAACAGAAAAAACAACGGATTTTACAGTCTGTTGAGAGAAAAACTTCAGTGGGGTGTGGCGCCGAGGTAACATATTATGATTAAAACGCTGAAAATAAAAGATTTTATACTTATTGATGAACTGGAAATTATATTTGACAAAGGTTTCAATGTTATTACAGGCGAGACCGGAGCGGGTAAAAGTATAATTATTCAGGCGATAGACCTTGCGTTCGGCGCCAGAGCGTCTAAAGAAGTTGTTAAAACAGGAAAAAACAGGGCAATTATCGAGCTGTCAGCAGAAATAAATGATGATTTTAATAAAAATTTGCTGCAAGAGCTTGGTATAGAAATTTTTGATAATGAACTTGTTTTTTCAAGAGAAATCACTGAAAACGGCTCCCGTTCAAGAGTTAACGGTGTTATTGTTACACAGGATGTTATAAAAACACTCCGCGAGCTGTTAATAGATATTCATTCCCAGCATATGACTTATACGTATGTACAGCCAAGATATCACATAACCCTTTTGGACAATTACGGGAAGTCAGATCACAGAGAGCTTTTGGCAGCATATAAAGAGTTGTACGGAAAATATACTGAAATATGCAAAAATTTGGAAAGAGCAAGAGAAAAAACTGATTTTTCCGAGCAGCAGGTTGAATTTTTAAAGTTTCAGATTTCAGAGATAGAAAATGCACAAATTGAAGACAAAAATGAAGACGAAAGGCTCAAAGAGGAGCTGAATGTGCTTGCAAACTCCGAAAAGCTCAAAGAACATACTTATGCAGCATACTGGGGGCTTTACGGAGGAGAGCAGGATTTGATTTCCGCTTTGGGAAAAATAAAATCTTCAATTTCAAAAGCTGTAGAATATGACCCGAAGCTTGCGTCTTTTGAAGAAGATATAGCAGGCGCACAAGAAGTCTTGAGAGAGACGGCTTCCGGTCTCAGAGATTATTCAGAGGCAATGGAGCTTGATGAAGCAAGACTAAATGAAATTCAGGATAGGATAGATCTGCTCGAAAAACTGAAACGCAAATACGGAAATACCCTTGAAGATGTAATGGCAACGTATGAAAAACTTTCAGAAGAAATGAATTCAATTGACTCGTCTGCTGAAAACATTGAGGAGCTAGAGCGTGCAAAAAAAGAATCAGAGCTCGCTTTACGTGCCGGAGCAGAGGCTCTTTCCGATTCGAGACGGGAAATTGCCCGTGAACTTTCCGGTGTTATGACAGCGGAGCTTGAAAAACTGGATATGCCCAAAGTTCGTTTTTCTATTCAAGTAGAGAGCTGTGATTTTAATTCAAACGGATGTGATAATGTCGAATTTCTTATTTCAACAAACATCTCGGAAGAACCCAAACCGCTTGCTAAAATAGCTTCCGGCGGAGAAATTTCAAGGGTAATGCTCGCTATGAAAACAGTTTTTGCAAATTCTGACAATATAAATACAGTAATTTTTGATGAAATTGATACCGGAATTTCAGGTAAGGCTTCACAGGCTGTTGCAGAAGAAATTGCTGAACTGGCTAAGGCGCGACAGATTATTGCTATAACCCACCAGCCGATTATCGCGGCTAAATCGGACAGGCATTTTTATGTTTCAAAAAGCCAGAATGAGTCTACTGAAGTGCATGTTTATATACTGGATGAGGCGAACAAAATTAACGCGATTGCGATGCTTGCAGCCGGAGACGTTACTGAAGATTCCGTAAAATTTGCAAAACAATTGATTTACGGAAATTAACGAACTGTGTTATTCTGATTCCGTAAAAATTGTGCTGTGTTATAATACAGTCAGATAAGGGAGTTTTTTATGAAAAGATTTATAATAGCCGGACTGGTTTGTTTATTATTGACAAATAATGCATTTGCAAAACAGGAGGAACTTCCGATAAAACCTGATGCAACACCTATAGATATAATTTACATACACGGTGCCTATGAAACAAAAGAAGCCTTTAATAAATCAGTGAACAATGTGCATTCGGATATGGTAAAGCAGTTTGAGTCAGATCCGTTGATGTATGAAAAACTTCTACAAAACGGCTCCAAGAAAATTAATGAAAGTCCCGTTATTTTCTTCTGGGCTGACAAAACAACAGAAAGTTTAAAAGTTATAGACAAGGCGCTTTCATACGCAAAAAGTTTCAGTTCAAAAATTGCACAGTTCGGCAGGGAAACGCTTTCCCATACTCTGCATGATGCAATCTGGATTAGCAAAACATCTAACTCAAGAGAGCTTTTAAATAATTTAAATAATCTGGTAAAATCGGAAAACGCTAAAGGTCATGAAGTGATACTTTACGGATACAGCGCCGGAAGTCTTTTGACTGTCCAATATATGACAAACAGGCTTCCTGTCATTAATATAAATGAAATGTACAATGATAATGATACCTCATACACGGGCAGATATCTTTATTCGTTAATAAAACATCAGCATTTTGAGCCGACTTGCCTCGACGCTTTAAAAGAGAGCAAGCTTGTTTTTTATACAGACAGCGATGAATTTGTCGCAAACCCAAATACTCAGTATTTAAAAGAGACTATTCCTTTTTTAAATAGCTATACAGAAAAATACTGCGCGCCAAAAGGAGCTGTCAGAGGTTTTGTTGTATTCGGTGCACCATTGACAACGTTCGATTCAACTGTCTCTAAAGCCGGTTCTCCCGGTAATGCGCTTTCACAGCTTGCTATGAAGTATCTTGTAGAGGAGGATATGTTTTTCCTGACGGTAAATTATGCGAATGATTTTATCGGAATGCCTTTACCTGGTATTCCTACATTGGAATCTCTTAAAGAAACAGAGCTGCTGCACAATATGCAGCCTGGCGGAGGTTTTATTTATGATGATTCGAAAGTAAAAAATCATACTCTGTTTTTCTCTGCGCATCTTGCATACTGGAGCAGCGGCAAAAAATTTGCAAAAAGTATAGTAAACGCTTATAATAACGGATATAAATATTTCTACGGATTGGATAAAGATAAGAAGTAAATATATTGACAAATTTTTGAATAATAAATAGAATTTATTGTAAAGTTTTCTAGGGTTCCGCGGTTTGGCCGGCTGGTCCGAGAGAAAACGCAAAGAGAAAATCTTTGTACACGGAAGGATAAAAGCCCGGGAGATAGTAATATCTTCCGGGCATATTTTATATAAAAGTAACAGATAAATAGGAGGAATTATGCACTGGTTATTTTTATTTATAGCAGGACTGTTTGAGATAAGCTGGGCTGTGGGTTTGAAATTTTCGCACGGATTTTCACAGTTTCTCCCATCGTTTTTTACGGTGATTTTTATGATTGCGAGTTTTTACTTTCTTGCGCTTGCGCTGAAAAGTCTTCCGCTCGGTACAGCATATGCAATCTGGACGGGTATAGGTACTGTCGGGACTGTCATATTCGGCATAATTCTTTTTAAAGAGCCCGTTACAGCTATGAGACTTTTTTGCATAGCACTCATCATAAGCGGTATAACCGGTCTGAAGCTTATAACTCACTAAACAGGCTAAATGTTTGCAGAGCCTTCGTCTTTGAGTTTATTTAATGCACTTTTTGCGCCTTCATTTTCTTTTGCCAGCTGCAGAACAAAGTCAATCGCCTCTCTGTCGCGTGCAATAGCTTCTTTTAGTGCAAGTATTTCATCAATTGACATTGCGCCTGAACCTGTACGGTTGTACATCATATCCCGGAGAAGTTCTTGGGTTTCATCTTCACATCCGGGCAGATTCATTTTAAAACTCATCCATTTGTGAAACTGGTGCAGCATCGTATAAACGTTTACAGGCATGTTTCTAAGAACAAACATCTCTTCTGTTGAAAACAGTTTTTCAGGTTTTTTTTTGCAAAAAATCAACAGTAAAATGTTCAGGTAAAGCGCTTTCCAGCCCTTTTTAGGAAGAATGAAACCTTCTTCTTCTTTTATAAAATCAAGAAAAATATCTGCATAATCCAGTCTGTAGACGCGTGTTCCGTGCTCATTCACATATTCAAGCATACCATCGGGGTTATTTAAATATTTTTTCACAATATTTTTTGTGAAAAAATCTCTTTTTTCTATTTCTTGTTCCAGTCCGCCTGTGAGTTCAACGGTTGTGTCGTTTTCAGTATATAGTCTTTTGCCTCTGCTGTTTGATTTCCCTTTGATTCTTTTGTATGCATTATGAAGCCGCGATTTTTTTCGCTTTAAAACCAAATCTGTGAGACGTTTTATTAATTTAGACATAACTATCCATCCTTATACTATATAAAAACAAAACCGGATAAGAAATTTACTTATTGCGGTAAATATATTTTCTTAATAATTTGTTACAATTAATAAATATATAGTAAGTATATATTATTTATATAATTAATATATTTTAAGTATGCATAATATCTATAAACGTGTGATTTTATTGATTTTAGCCTAACCATGCAAAGCAATTATATGTTTTTAAAATACTTAAATTATATATAAGAGATAAATAAAAATCAAATAAACGATAAATAATCATTTAGATTATATATAATGGAACGGGAAAAGGTATTTTGAGGCTAACAAGCCTCTTTTTTTTGACTGATTAGCAAATATAAACTAAACAAAAACCGCATCCGTTTAATGAATGCGGTTTTGTAGTTATAATATAATTCTCTAGATAACACCGTTGTATGCGTCGATGTACATCTGTTTGATTTCCTGCATAAGCGGATATCTCGGGTTAGCACCTGTGCACTGGTCGTCGAATGCGAGTTCAACCATTTCATCAAGCTTAGCCATGAATTCATCTTCAGGAATACCGAAATCTTTGATAGACATCGGGAGACCTAAATCTTTCTTCATCTGAATCAATGCTTCCTGTAAACGTTGAACTTTTTCATCGTCATCTTTTCCGCCCAGTCCGAGTTCATCTGCTACCTGACCATATTTAGCTTTAGCATTCGGGAATTTGTACTGAGGGAATGCTGCCTGTTTTGTCGGTTTGTCAGTTGCATTGAACTTAACAACCTGGTTGATTAACAGGGCGTTGGCCATACCGTGCGGGATGTTAAACATTGCACCGAGTTTGTGAGCCATTGAGTGGCAAACTCCGAGGAATGCGTTAGCAAAAGCCATACCTGCAATAGTTGCAGCATAGTGGACTTTTTCTCTTGCAATAGGATCGTTTTTACCTTCATCGTATGAACGTTTGAGGTATCTGAACAAGAGTTTAACGGCTTCAAGTGCATTTGAGTTCGTGAAGTTTGTTGCCATTGAAGAAACATAAGCTTCAAGTGAGTGAACGATTGCGTCGTAACCTGAAACAGCTGTCAAGCCTCTCGGCATAGTATCAACAAGGTTCGGGTCGATGATTGCTACGTTCGGAGTCAAAGCGTAGTCTGCAATAGCATATTTTACGTGAGTTTCGTCATCTGTAATGATAGAGAACGGAGTAACTTCAGAACCTGTACCTGATGTTGTCGGAACGCAAACCATAAGAGCTTTTTCTCCGAGCTGCGGTATCTGGCAGATTCTCTTTCTGATGTCTAAGAATCTCATTGCAATATCTTCGAATACTGTATCAGGCTGTTCATACATTAACCAGAGGATTTTAGCTGCGTCCATAGATGAACCGCCGCCCAGAGCGATGAATGTATCAGGTTCATAAGCTTTAACCATCATCATTGCATCGTTGATTGTGGACAGTGTCGGATCCGGTTTTACATCGAAGAATATCTGGTAGTCAACACCGATATCATCCAGTACGTTTGTGATTGCATTTGTCATGCCGGAATTGAACAGGAATCTGTCCGTAACGATGAATGCTCTTTTTCTTCCCTGCAATTCTCTGAGTGCAAGATCAAGAGCTCCTCTCTTGAAGTATATTTTAGCCGGTACCTTATACCAGAGCATATTTTCTCTCCTTTCAGCTACTGTTTTAATGTTCAATAAGTGGTGTACGCCTACGTTTTCGCTAGTTGCGTTACCGCCCCATGAACCGCAGCCGAGTGTCAATGAAGGATTGACTTTAAAGTTATATAAGTCACCAATACCGCCGTGTGATGAAGGAGTATTGATTAGTATTCTGCAAGTATGAAGCTTTTTGCCGAAAAAGTCAATTCTCTCAGATTTTCTTTCATCTGTATAAAGTACTGAAGTGTGGCCTGCGCCGCCGAAGTCAACAAGGTCATAAGCCTTTTGAACAGCGTCTTCAAAATCTTTCGCTTTGTAAAGAGCAAGAACCGGAGAAAGTTTTTCGTGTGCAAACGGTTCTTCTTCACAAATATCAGTAACTTCACCGATAAGAACTTTTGTATCTTCCGGAACTTCGATACCTGCTTCCTGTGCAATTTTATATGCAGGCTGACCTACTATAGCAGCGTTTACTCTGCCATCTTTGATAACAGTTGAGCCTACTTTTTCTCTTTCTGATTTGTTTAATATATAAGCACCTCTATATTCGAGCTCTTTTTTAACTTCATCATATACATCCTGTACACAAACGATAGACTGCTCAGAAGCACAAATCATACCGTTGTCGAATGTCTTTGATAAAAGAATTGAAGAAACTGCCATTTTTATATCAGCTGTTTCATCAATAACAGCAGGAGTGTTTCCGGGACCTACACCGAGTGCCGGTTTGCCTGATGAATAAGCAGCTTTAACCATTCCGGGGCCGCCTGTTGCAAGAATCATGTCGATATCTTCGTGGTGCATTAATGCGCCGGAAAGTTCTACAGAAGGTTCATCAATCCATGCAATAAGTCCATCCGGAGCACCTGCTTTTACTGCAGCTTCAAGAACGATTCTAGCAGCTTCAATTGTACATTTTTTAGCTCTCGGGTGAGGTGAGAAAACGAGAGCATTTCTTGTTTTCAGTGCAAGAAGTGATTTGAATATTGCGGTAGAAGTCGGGTTAGTTGTCGGGATAACCGCAGCTATAACTCCGATAGGTTCAGCAACGAGTTTTATGCCGTTAGCTTTGTCTTCGCTGATGATACCGCAGGTTTTTGTATTTTTGTATTTGTTGTAAATATATTCAGAAGCAAAGTGGTTTTTGATAACTTTGTCTTCAACTACGCCCATGCCTGTTTCTTCAACAGCCATTTTCGCAAGAGGTATTCTCATCTTGTCAGCAGCTGTAGCGGCAGCTTTGAAGATTTTGTCTACCTGTTCTTGTGAAAAAGTAGCGTAGATTTTTTGAGCCTTTTTAGCTCTTTCGATGATTAATTTCAAATCATCATGGGTTTTTACTTCCGTTGATTTGTTGAAAGCTTTTTCGAGCTTTTCAGTTTCGGCTTGTTTTTTGGTTGCCATAATATTTGGTCTCCTTTATCGTGATTTTATTCACTATTAAATATACCGTACAATTAAATAAATTTCAAGTGTTATTTTTACAATTATTAATAAATATTTTTTGGATACCTTTTGTTATCGTAGCTTTTGAGGTTGTTGGATAGAAAAAATATTTACTGTGTATATTCTTGTTTTTGCAATTACATTGTGATTTTTTTCACAATTGCAGAACATTATTCTGCAAAAACTATTTTATCACAAATAACGGCGCATTAAAAACGCGATTGTTTTGGGAAAATACTGCTGCAGAAAATGTGTTCTTGCGCATGTTTCTTTTAAGAAAAACGGTGTATTTAATATTACATTTATTTCTGCGATCGCTTCTGTCAAAGGTTTTGTCAGAATTCTGAATTTTTTGTGTTCATTTGATTCAAGAAAGTAATTCGTCATGTCTTGAATAATAGGCGGCATGTTGTCTTTAAAAAGCCTGCGTTCATATTCGAAAATTTGGATGAGTTCTTGATTTATTGCTTCATTTCTGTACTTTTCATGTCCGAGCTCATGGAGTATTACCGGTTTTTCGGCAGCACAAATAATTTCTGATGTCTTTTGGGCAGATGGCTCCGCGTCTGATACTATCTTTGAATCAAATAGTTTTTCCGTTGAATCAATTGATTTTATATTATCTGCAAGAAATTCTAGTTCATCAGCCCAGAAGGTTTTTA
Organism: Candidatus Gastranaerophilales bacterium; assembly: GCA_944322755.1. Lineage (GTDB taxonomy): Bacteria > Cyanobacteriota > Vampirovibrionia > Gastranaerophilales > Gastranaerophilaceae > CALUPY01. The sequence continues at coordinate 41,588 of CALUPY010000020.1, forward strand.
TTCGTGATGTAAATTTATCCAGACTGTTTTTTATAAGTTCTGAAAATACTATAGTTTTTTCTGTTCCGGTTCGGGCATTTTTGACAGAAACAGCCTTGTCGCTATGATGTACAAGAAATCTGTTGCCGTTTATAATGTGTTCAAATGTGTTGTCTCCTGCCTTTTGAACTTGTATATGTTTTTTGCCAATTATGCTGCCGTCTTTGTCTTTAACCGTATAGTCAAAAATTTCGCCAGCCCCATTTTTTGTATAGTTTATAACAGATTTTGTTCCATCAAGGCTCTCGAGTTCCTTTTTATAAGTTATGCCTTTTTCATCGGATATGGTTTGTATAAAGCTCTTTTTTTCGTTATCGGGCAATAATTTATAGTAATCATAAATTCCGTCAATCCGGCCTTCTGTAAGAATCTCTCTGCTGTTTTTATCATTTTTTATTATTTCTGATAAAACAGGGCCCGATGATTTCTTGTTTTGGTATTCGGATACAGAAAAAACAGTTTCATGCAGTTTGTCCTCAACTTTTGTATTGTAAACATGTCTGTCTGCATAGCTAAGCCCATGTCTTGTTTCATAGAAAAGCGGTTTCATCTGAGCGTCATACACATCAATATATTTGTTTGATTCATTGATTAAAACTCTGGAATTCTCTGGATTTATGGAATATTTCATATCTCCTTCATCGTATAGCAAGCTGTCCATAACTTTATTGAGCTTTTGCAGCAGTTTTTCCAAATCTCCCTGAAAAGCGAATATTGAGCTTATTTCAATTTCTTTTTTGCTCAAGAGTTTTGCATATTTTTTTATAATCTCTGTATTTCTTAATAATACCGATAATTTTGGCTTTGTTTCTGTTAAAAATTCAGGGGATTCTGAAAGAAGTTTTTTTATCAGTTTTTCTGTATCAACATCAGATGCAAAAGCCTTTAAGACTTCAAATCTTTCGGGGTTAAGCTTTTTAACGTATTCTCCGTCGGAAATCAGAACTTTGTTAATTACATCCTTCGCTACATGCCCGAATGCCTTTTCTCCTGCAGCTTTTGAAAAATCTGAAAGTTTATCCAGTTCAGGTATTATTTTTTCTGGATGAAAGTCTGTTATTCTTCCGCGTTTTGCTTCTTGGTCGTAATAGTAGCTAAGTTCATCAAGGTCAATATTGCCCGGCAAAAGTTCCGGCTTTTTGTTTATATAATCGATAATTTCTGTCAAATTGAATGCATTCAACAATCCGTAGTTGTCTATTTCATAGAAAGGAAAAAACATCTGATAAACGTTATTCCTGTTTATTCTTTCGAAAAGAGCCGCAAGGTCATTTATTCTAAGGTTTTGAAATACTCTGTTTATTGTTTTTGAGTTTTCATACATCCGTTGCGGATTTCTGTTTTTCAAAAAATCAAGAAGTTTTATTCCTTCGTCGTAGTTTAAAAATTTTTGACCTTCTATATAGTTAAGTGCACTGTCATCAAGCAGATTTTTAATATTTGCATATTCAGGATTATTGTTTAATGCAAGCATGAATCTGTGCGTGCCTTCATAACCTTGCGGCACTGAGGAATCTATCGCTATTTTCGCCTTTGCAATGTTAGAAACAGCTTCACTTGTTTTTTGGGAGAATGTATAGCTTTGCGCAGCAGAAAATTTGGCCGGTTGTTGTTTGTTAGCCGGTTGTTTCTGCAAAAGAGTATAGCGGGTTGGGTCATTTGAAACTTTCATAATGCGACAAAACCCGTGAACATTGTAAATTTACACATTATTAAAAATTCTTTACAAGCTGTATTTATCTTGCGCAAATTGTTCTTGCAACATAAACTCCGGAGGCGGAGGCCTGTATGAGACCTCTTGTTACACCGGCACCGTCGCCGATTGTGAAAAGATTTTTAACCTGCTCTGTTTCGAGCTCATTAGTCAATTTGACGCGTCCTGAATAGAATTTTACCTCGATACCGTAAAGAAGCGTATATCTTGATGCAACACCCGGTGCAATTTTATCCAGCGCATAGAGCATTTCAATGATGGCTGTCAGCTGCCTGTATGGAAGCACAAGGCTCAAATCTCCAGGAGTAGCACAGCCGAGAGTCGGTGTGATTATGCTTGATTTAATTCTTTCGGGTGTAGAGCGTCTGCCGTCGAGCAAGTCTCCGAAACGCTGTACAAGAACGCCTCCGCCGAGCATGTTTGCGAGTCTTGCAACATGCTGTCCGTATGCGATAGGCTCTTTAAACGGTTCTGTGAATTTTTCGCTTACAAGAAGTGCAAAGTTAGTGTTTGCGGTCTTTTTATTAGCATAGCTGTGTCCGTTTACAGTGGCAATACCGCCGTAGTTTTCAGCAACAACCTCTCCATACGGATTCATACAGAAGGTTCTGACCTCATCACCGAAAGTCGGAGAGTAGTATACGAGTTTTGACTCATAGAGTTTGTCTGTTATATGTGACATAACTGGAGCCGGAAGTTCAACTCTTACGCCGACATCTACTGCATTATTTATCATTCCGATTTTGTTTTTTGCAAATTCTTTTGTGAGCCAGTCAGCGCCTTCTCTTCCGGGAGCGATAATCAAATATTCCGAATAAATTTTTTCGCCGTCAGTTGTAACAAAACCCTTTACCTGTTCATTTTCAACAATCAGACTCTCAGCTGTTTTCTTATTCAAAATTGTGATTCTTTCATCAAGATAGTCCTGCATGTTTTTTAAAACACCAAGACTTCTTTCTGTTCCGAGGTGGCGGACAGGCGAATGAACTAGTTTTAATTCAGCAAGGGTCGCAGCACGTTCTATATCTGCAAAATCATCTTTGTTCGTTCCAAACACCTCATCAGTCGCACCAAATTTTAAATACAGGTCATCAGTATATTTTATAAGCTCTTCAACCTCTTTTCTGGACATATAATCAACAAGATGTCCGCCTACATCCGGAGTCAGCGTAAGTTTTCCGTCAGAAAATGCACCGGCTCCGCCCCATCCGCACAAAAGTCCGCATGTTTTGCAGTTCGGGCATTTTTCATAACCTTCACGCAAAAAACATTTTCTCTGCTCTATTTTCAGGCCTTTTTCTACAATAACGACTTTCCAGTCAGGTTTCAGGTTCATGATTTCAAGAGCAGCAAATATTCCGGCAGGGCCGGCTCCAATAATAGCAACATTATACATTCGGCATTATTCCTTCTTCTTTCATACATGTCTATTTTACAATAAACAAAAAATTAGTATAACAGTTATTGTTTAAATTTTAATGTCTGAAAAAATTCAAGATAAAAATTATTTCCATCATAGAAACAAAGTTTTATCAAAAGCCGGGCAATGCCAGGCTTTTGATAAACAGAAAGTTTTGT
>CALUPY010000021.1 GCA_944322755.1 Candidatus Gastranaerophilales bacterium
AGTGCCCATGCGAGCAAAAACCACGCTTTTTGCGAGCGCCCGTAATCCAAGAAGCGGATTCGGACGGGGCTGAGGGACGAAAACGCCACAACAATCGCGTATGTTCAGGATCTTACACACTTGGCGTTTTGCGCTGAACTTCTAGCCGGTAAGATGCTGTGGGAAACCAGACATTTTTCACAAAATTAAAGATTTTGGAAAAAGTAGCCAAACAAGTTCAGCATGACATATCTTTGTTAATTGTTACCCCTTTCCCCTTGGAGAAGGTTAGGGCTGGGAGTATCCCGTAGGGTGCTTACAGTTAAATTTTGCTGCAATATTGTCCAAAATAATAACTATGACAATGGCAGAAAAAATTTTTTCGCTGTTTTAAGAAAACAGCATTATTTTCTCACGACAATAGCTACCCAGTTTTCTTGTTTCAGCGTTTCAACAACAGAAAGTCCATGTTTTTCAATTGAGTCAAAGACCACCTGTTTTTTCTCATCCAATATACCGCTCAAAACCATATACGCCCCGGTTTTCATCAGAGCCTTTAAGTCGCCCATAATCTCTGCAAGAACGTTATGCAATATATTTGCAGCAATAAAATCAAACTTTTCTGAATGTGTTTTGAGCAGTTCATCCGCTGTTTCATGTTTAAATTCGATTTTGTTCAACACGTTATTGACCTGTGCGTTATCCATTGCCACTTCAATAACAAGCGGATCATTGTCTATCCCGACAGCACATGAAGCACCGCATTTTACAGCCGCTATTGCAAGTATACCCGAGCCTGTCCCGATATCTGCAATAATATCGCCATTATTTACATATTTTTCAATTGCTTGTATGCAAAGCTGGGTAGTTGCATGAGTTCCTGTACCGAATGCGGACCCCGGATCAAGATGAATAAGTATCTCGTCCTTTTTCAAAGCATAATCTTCCCAGCTCGGACAGATAACAATATGCTCTGACGCACGTGTCGGTTTCCAGTGTTCTTTCCATTTCTTTGACCAGTCCTGGTTTACAACCTTTTTTGCGTCAATAGACCAGCTTCCAAGTTCTTCTTCCGTAAATCCTTTTTCTATAAGATCTTCCCTTGCGTCATAAAATATTTTCTGGATATCCAGCGGAGCAAATTTTTCTTCTTCAAAAAGTATATAACCTTTAGCAATATTGTTTGTCGTTTCAATAAGTTCCAGGTCTTTATATTTTTCTTCAGCCTGAATAACCCCTTCACACTCAAACTGTTCAAAAAACACGTCTGTAACAAGTTCAATTGCACAAGGATTTATACTTACCGATATCTCGTAATAGTCTTTCATTATTGATTAAACACACCCATTCTTCTGAATTTGTCGTATCTGTCATCCTTGAGCTGCTGCGGTGTCATATCTTTCATTTCATCAAGCGCTTCAAGTATAGTCTTTTTCATCTCGTTTGCCATAAATTCATAGTCATAATGAGCGCCGCCCATCGGCTCTTTTATAACACCATCGATAATACCGAGTCGCAGCAAATCACTTCCGGTAATTTTCAAAGCATCTGCAGCCGCAGAAGCAAGGGATGCATCTCTCCACAATATCGAAGCACATCCTTCCGGAGAAATAACAGTATAGTAAGCATGCTCCAATACATATACTTTATTTGAAACAGCAAGCCCCAAAGCACCGCCAGAACAGCCTTCACCGGTAATTATTGCAATGACAGGAACACCGAGTTTTGCCATTTCTTTCAGGTTTTCCGCAATAGCTCCGCCCTGTCCGGTTTCTTCTGCCTTGATACCCGGATAAGCGCCCTGTGTATCTATCAAAGTAATAATCGGCAGGTCAAATCTGTTTGCGTGTTCAAAAAGTCTCAAAGCTTTGCGATAACCTTGCGGCTGGGGCATGCCAAAGTTATACTCGAGATTTTCTTTGGTTGTTTTGCCTTTCATTGTGCCGACAATCATAACCGGTCTGCCGTCAATTCTTGCAGGTCCGCCGATTATTGCTCTGTCGTCAGTTCCGCATCTGTCACCGTGCATTTCTATAAAATCTGTCGTCATCAAACCAATATAATCCATAAAATTCGGACGATTGGGATGTCTTGCAATTTGAAGTTTCTGCACAGGTTTTAAGTTTTCGTACAGTTCTTTCTTGTATTCCTTTGACTGTTCTTCAAAAGTTTCAATCTCTTTTGACAGGTCTATGCCGGATTCTTCACTCATTTTTCTCAGTTCTTCTATTTTCTTTTCAATATTTACAATAGGCTGTTCAAAATCTAATGTTAACATACTCATTTTCCTACTTTTTATGAAGTTTTAATATTGTCCCTAAGGTGTGTTTCAAATCTACTCTTTTTGAGATGATATCCACCTGACCGTGTTTTAAGAGATATTCCGCAGTCTGAAAATCTGCAGGCAGTTTTTGTCTGATTGTCTGTTCGATTACCCTTCTTCCAGCAAAGCCAATCCTTGCACCCTGTTCAGCTATGATAATATCTCCGATTGTTCCGAAACTTGCAGTCACACCGCCATATGTCGGTTCGGTCAAAATTGTTATATATAAAATTTTTGCTTCATTTAATCTTGCAACAGCGCAGCTTGTTTTTGCCATTTGCATAAGGCTCAGTGCGCTTTCTTGCATTCTTGCACCGCCTGATGCAGTAATTGCAACCATCGGAATATTTTGTTTTATAGCTTCTTCCATCATACGGGTAACTTTTTCGCCGACAACACTGCCCATAGATCCGCCCATATAACCGAAATCCATAACTGCGCAGGCTATTTTTTCACCTTCAACAAGCCCCGTACCGGTTACAACCGCATCATCGAGGTTTGTTGCTTCTTTAGCTTTTCTCTGTCTTTCTTTGTATGATTCAGTATCCACAAATTCTAGAGGATCTGCCGGCGTAATATTCTGAAAACATTCTTCAAATGTTCCTTCATCAAAAAGCTGGGCAATTCTGGTTCTGGCATCTATTCTGAAATGATAGTCGCAGTTCGGACATACCATCATGTGATGTTCCAAATCTTTTCTAAGCAGCTGCGCATTGCAGTTATAGCATTTTACCCATAGTTTGCCGATATTGTCATCTATTTTAGGATCAACGGGTCGAGCTGCAATCTGTTGTTCTTTTCTTGTTTCAAACCAATCTTTTAAAGTCATTAACTTCCCCTTGTCAGTTTAGTCTTTATCATTATACTACAAACCATTTTTTTTCAACTTAGTATCCCGGCGGACGAATCATAGATGGCTGGATTATAGCATTATTAAACATGTTAAAGCCAGGATTGTAATCATTGTAATCTCTTACTGATTTATCCATAGGATTATCGGAACGTTCTGCTGGCTGCTGTTGAACAGGACGTTTGTTGTTTACTCTAACAGTTTTATTTTTCTTCTTTTTATTAGATTTACCTACTTTTTCAGGTTCATTCAACACCATTCGTTTGAATTCTGCTTCGGAATTATCCGCGCCAAGCGCCATATCGATACCGAATACCGTGCTTTGTCTGTATGCGTCATACCCGAGCAGCACCTTAAAGTCATCAGGTCCAATTGCTACATAAAATCTGTTTTCCTGCAGCATTTTGTCATTAGGAGTATCAGACAGAGCCAGTGTTGCGGTATACATTAAAGTAAGGTATTTGTTAAGTCTTAATGATTCGCCAAGCTGTACACTGGATTTTCCGTAATAGAATCTGTCAAAATACATTGGTGACTGGCCGGCTTCTCCTCCTATGTAATATGCAAGATACTGCTGCCAGTTTTTATACTGTGTTCTTAAAGTCGGGCCAATTCTCGCCATGCCGTATACCTCGCCCGTACCGTACAGAGATGATACTGTCTGCAAAGAAAGACCCAATTTCGCTGCGAAATCATGATCCAAATCCTTATACTCAAGGAAATCTTTCGTAGATTGAGTCATCCATCTAAATCTGGTAGTTCCAAAATCACGCTTCCAGTCTTTGGCATAACCGGCAGTGAATCTGTTTTCAAAACGAACACCTATATCATCTAAGTTATAAATCTTTTTGTGAACCAGCTGGAATCCGTGCTGCGGCATTCTTCCGCCCATAAACCATTCATTCATATAGGTATTTATGGCGTAATCAATATACATACTATCGCCGAGAGTTTGTCTGCCTCGCATAACAAACCTGTCCTCAGCAGTACCATAGCCGAATGCTGTACGGTTTGTTTCTGACATAAATCGCCCTATGGCACCCACGCCGAGCTCATCTTTCAGCATTAAGCCGGGGCCGATTTTAAATGTTGCACCTCCGGGAACAGGCAAAACAACTGACGGAGCGACATATGCACCCATATTACGCATACTGCCGAGTTCTATCATATTTGTTTCAATATAATTCTGATCTTTGTCAGTATAAAGTTTTATCTTACCGGCTTTGGCAACTTTATGTCCCTTTAAATATATATCAGTATTTACAAGTGTAACAACGTCATGGTCTTTTCTTGAATCAATAATAATTTTGTTTGCCTTCAGATTCCATTTGTTATCAAATTTTTCTTTTATCAAATATTCTTTGTCAATAGCGTCCGGAAGCATCGGATAGTTAAAACCAAAAATAGAACGAGACGCAAATTTATACATACCGCCTTTGCCTTCAAATTTAGCAGTACCCTCCATTGCCTCTGTTTTAGCTTCATAAACCGTTGCATCTTTTGCCTGAATTTTTATATTCATACGATGCATAACAGGTTTGGTAATCAGGGCATTCTCGTCGTTAAGATCAATTTGAACATAATCACCGAATACCTTTTGGCCTTCTCTAATCATAACGACATTATCATATCCTTTGATGTAGTTAGTGTCATGATTAAAAATAATCTTATCTGCCATCAAAGTAGATTTTTCACTCGGAAAAATTACCTTCGCATGCCCGACAGCCTCAAATTCATGCCGTTCCGGGAAATATTCAATGGTGTCACTATCAACAAGAACATCTGTAGGATTTGGTTCTGGTTCAGCCGGGGTCTGTGTTTTCTGCTGCTGTTTTACACTTTCGGTAGACTGCACAGGCTGTTGGGCTTCTTCTGTTTCTTTTAAACCATCTTTTTCATTTTTTGATTTTTCTGTTCTGGAAAAGAGTTTACGGCCGAAAAATGTTTTCTTTTCAGCAGCTTCCGTATTTTCTGCTTCCTGCGAAGCCTGAGATTCTTTTATTTCCTGATTTTTTGCAAGCTCTTTTTGTCTCTTTTTTTCGAGTTTGGCAGCTTCTTTTTCTCTTTTTTTCTGTTCTTTTTGCTCTCGTTTTATTTGCTTTGCAGCTTCTTTATCCGCACGCTTTTGTGCCTTTAAATCTTCTTTGCTCATTCCATAAGTGTCTACCGCTGTATCAAATACTTCAGCGGAATAAGCCGGAACAGCAATCCCGATAAGAAATAAAAATATTAATATTATACTAGCTGTTTTCTTCACTTAAGTTTCCTTATTTATATGTAATTTAAAGGATTTTGCGGTTTTCCGTTTACACGTACTTCAAAGTGGCAATGCGGCCCTGTACTGTATCCCGTAGAACCCTCATAACCAATAACCTGTCCGCGTGTAACCACCTGCCCCGCACTGACAACATAGCTGGACATATGCGCATAAAGCGTAGTTGTCGGCTGACCGTTGTATCTTCCATGGTCAATGATAACAACTTTTCCATATCCTCCATACCATCCAGAATAAATAACTTTACCGGAGTTTGCCGCTCTTATTTTTCCGCCGTTTACACCGCCGATATCAATACCGGAATGATAGATTCTGGTCTTGAATATTGGGTGGATTCTATAGCCAAAAGGCGAGGTAATAGGCCCGGCAATAGGTTTCATAAATCCGGACATTACTTTTACGGCACTGCCTTTGGTATTGCGGTTAATCATATTACCGAGGGCTTCTGACTGTTTTGCGAGTTCTCTTTCTGCTTTTTCGTAATAAGCTCTGTCAGTCCGGTAACGCTGGATAGACGATTCGTTTTTATTTATTGCACCCTGCAGATTCTGCTGCTGCGCATTTATATTTTTTATTGAATATGCAATGATATTTTTCTGCTGCTCAACTTGCAATCTTAAAAGAGCAACACGACGTGACTTTTCTTTCAGATACGCGAGTCGTTTTTTATCCCTTTTGGTAATCACATTCTGATAGTAAATTCTGTCTAAAAACGTATTAATATCCGTAGTAGACAGAAGCAGCTGAAACATACCTTTACGCTGTTTTTTAAAAATTTGTCTTATTCTGTTTTTAGAATGCAGCTGTGTTGCTGAAAGTTGCGCCATAGTATCATCAAGTTCTTTTTGTAATACAGTAAGTCTGTCCTGTGCATTAGAATACTGTTTTTTATTAGCTTCAAGATTCTGGGACGCCTGCTCAAGTTTACGCTGATTTTTGTATAATTTATTTGTTTCAAGCGACTCAAGCCATCTCAATCTGACGACCTTTGCGTGTGTTTCTCTGCGTTTTTTCTCAATATGATTTTGCGTGCAATTCGCACTTAGAGAAAAAGCAAAAAGTATAAATACTATAAAAAAAGCCTTTAAATAACGGCTGAAATATGACATAAGCTAATCCTAAATTATTATTTTCCAGACATTGCAACAAAAGATAATATAACCGGTGCAAGCATAAATATAATAAATGATATAGCAATTATTCCAACAATTATTTTCTGGTTTTTTCTGAAAAATTCCATATATTGAACATCCACAATCTTTTACAATAAATATTTTACATGTAAAAAACGGGATTTACAAGAATTTTACAAACATTCTTATATTCGTATGATTTGTAACAGGTTTACAACAGATTTATGATAATTTATGATATCTTATAAATATGATTGAACTGCTAATTTTATATATGTTAGAAAAACATGAACGTACGCTCTATTCTTTGCGTGCAGATATAATAGAAAAATTCGGATTTTTTACAAAGCCGAGTATAGGAACCCTTCACCCTGCAATGAAAAGACTTTTAAAAAACGGAAGCGTAACTATACGAAACAGTTATTCGGAAGGTGGAAAAAAATCCACATACTATGGACTTTCTCCTTCAGGTAAAAAACATTTCAGAGAAATATTTTTTACGAATTTCAGTGAAAATCCTACTTTGCTTTTTACTGAATTACAGACAAAACTCTGCACAATGTCTTTGCTCTCCAAAGAACAACAGAACGAATTTATCGATGATACACTGCTTAAGCTTGAATCTTTTCAGCTGGATTTAAAAAACACACTGGAGAGTGAATATATAAAATTCGAAGAAACACAAAAGCTGCTTTTAAAGAAAAATATTTCTGATGTTTCCGGTTATATCGGATTTCTAAAAGCATTGAAAGAGAAAATATAATGAGTGCCGTTATCAGTGAAATCATAAAAAATTCTATAGCAGAAGAACTCGAATTTGAAAAAGGAGACAAAATTCTGTCAGTCAACAATACAAAAATGCAGGATATGATTGACTACAGATTTTTGATTAATGCAGAAGAAATTGAAATCGAAGTTGAAAAGAAAAATGGTGAAGTTGAAATATATGAAATAGAAAAAGACTTTGATGAAGATTTGGGTATTGTTTTTGAATCAGCAGTATTCGACAGAATAAAACCCTGCACAAACCACTGTATATTCTGTTTTGTAGACCAGCAACCAAAAGGACTCAGAGAAACTCTATACATAAAAGATGACGACTACAGACTGTCTTTTTTACAAGGAACGTATGTAACACTGACCAACCTTTCAGAAAAAGATAAAGAAAGGATTGAAAAATTACATCTCGGACCTTTATATATTTCCGTTCACACAACAAACCCCGAACTTCGTGTGAAAATGCTAAACAATCCAAAAGCAAAAAATATTCTAAACGACCTTAACTGGCTTAAAAAAGCAGACATTCCGGTACATCTTCAGATAGTACTATGCCCCGGATACAATGACGGAGATGAACTCGAAAAAACATTTCAAGATTTTGAAAAATTCAAATCAATAATTCAGTCTATTGCCGTTGTTCCGGTTGGGATTACCAAGTTTCATAAAAACAGTCTGTCTCTTGTGACAAAAGAAATAGCGATTCAGACAATACAAACTATAGAAAACTTCAACAAAAAGATGAAAAAACATCTTGCTCAAGCAAGCGATGAATTTTTCTTAAAAGCAAATATGGAAATTCCACCACGAAAATATTACGGACAATTTGCGCAGATAGAAGACGGTGTAGGAGCAATCAGACTTCTCTTGGACGACTTTGAAAAAAGGAAAAAAAATCTGCCGCTAGAACTCAAAGAAAAAAGAGAATTCTGTTTTGCAACATCTAAATGTGCCGCTAAAGCAATAGAAAAGATTATCAGCGAGTTGAACAGGATAGATAATCTTTCATGCCATGTCGAAATTCTTGAGAATAAATTTTTCGGACAAAATGTAACTGTAGCAGGTTTAATTACGGGTGAAGATTTTATTTCACAGCTTGAAGGAAAAAATTACAAAAACATTATTATCCCATCAGTAATGCTTCGACCGTATACAAATGATTTTCTGGACAATGTCACTATAGAAGAAGCTGAAAACAAGTTGAAAGCAAAAATATATCCCATAAAAGATTTCTATTCTACAGAAGAAATTCTGGATATTACCTGCGGGTAACAGAAAAATACTCAAATATATTCGGCAAAAGTTCAATCTGTGGATGGTTTACTTCCAAATATTTTTTTATATCCATATATGCAGACATGCTGTTGTTGGCAACAGTGCATAATATAGCATCCGGCTTAATTTCAAATAGACTCTCTGGCGCAAATATTTTTTTATCTGAAAACATTTTTCCATGCATTTTTATATTTTTATCAATTATCCCCAGAATATTCGAATCTTTTTCACATCCCTCATCCAAAATTCTTTTTAAGAAATTACTGGCACCCCAACACATAACTTTTTTATTGCCAACAAAACTCTCAATATGTTCTAATTTTATATTTCGCTTATATAAATCCACTTTAAATAATACCCATTCATCACCCATAATTTCTTTAAATTTTGCAATAAACCATTCATAATCTTCATTATTTGCAATTGAAGCAATCCACTGAATAGTTTGAGTCATTGCTCTCATAAATGCATCTTGCAACAAATGATATAATCCATGATGAATTAAATAGTCATATAAAGCTTTTCTGGCAATAACTGCATTTATAAATTTCAAACCAAGTCTTTTTGTTATACTACCCTCTCTTTGATACCTGTAATTAATAAATTCCCTATCAAGAATTAAAATTCTATTTGCCAATATTCTTGCCAGAAGCCCAAGTGTTGCACCATTACTTGATGCTAAATCAGAAAATCTTAAATTATTTTTTATTAATAATTCTTTTTTATATAAAGAACTCCAGGGCTCAGGTGCAAATAGTGTAAAAATATTATCAGGATAATCTCGCCAACAAAATGGAATATCTATAGGTGCTAATTCTAAATTTACAGGCCAATATTTGCTTTTCTCCATTTCTATATTTTTACTCTGCATTCTTTTTGCAGAACAAACAACAATATCTGCATTTGTATCTTGAGCTCTGTCATACATTTGCTCAAACATAAAAGGTTCAAAATAATCATCAGCATCTAAAAATTGTACATATTCCCCACTTGCACAATCCAATCCTTTATTTCTTGCTGCCCCAACTCCAGAATGATTCATCGAATAAACAACAAATCTGCTATCCATTGACGCAAATTTATATAATATTTCTAAAGACCCGTCGGTTGAGCCGTCATCTATACAAATAACCTCTATATCCTTAAATGTTTGTTTTCTTATACTATTCAAACATTCTTCAAGATAATTCTCAACATTATATACAGGAATAATAGCAGAAATTTTTTTTGTATGTCCAAAAATCATAACAGAATATACCTCAAACTAGTAATATCCTAAAAAGCTATAGTTTTCTGATGTTATTACAAGTTGCGTTTTTGTCGCTTCTCTTAAATTAGATTTATATCTAATATTTTTTTCTTCAAGCTTTCGAAATACCAGACTTGCAAGATTTTTTTCACCGTCTCTTTCCGCGTCATCAAGAATAATAATAAAGTCCTCTGCAAGATGTTTTGGTATTAAATCCACAATATTTGTTCTTGGATATGTTCTATGTGCACCTACAGGACCATCAATAACAATCAGGTTATATTTATTTGTATCCGTGATATCAGAAAGATTTTCATATTTATCATTCAGGGTACCATTCATATCAAACTGAACCAAATTTTTATGTATAATTTTTATATTTTCTTTAATAGGAATTTGCTGAGAAAAAAATTTTATCCAATTTTTATCATGCTCTACAATTTGAAGACTAGCATTTTGATTTTTATAAGCAACATATTGAGAGGTAAGCTTACTAGTCTGTCCCATTCCAAACTCTAAAATTTTCTCTGGAGACAAATATTCAAGAACTACAAAAAGAAAATAAAGAAACGAATATGTAGCGGCATTTTTAACAGGTAAAAAATCAGTTAATTTTATCCATTCTACAGATTTAATTAAATTATTGAATATATTAGCAGCCAATAATTCTTTAAAATATTTGTCAGTCTGCAATTTATTCTGTTCCAATGTATAACAAACAGTACTTATGCTTTCTGGTACAATATTACTTTTTTCTGGATACAAATTAGAATCAATATTAAAAATATCCGGCATCATCTCAATATCAGAATAACATTTATTGATTTCATATTTTAATGATGGATAAATATTTTCATGATTGGAAAATACAGTCAAAAGGATTGCATCCGGCTTTTTGGTTTTAAGAATATCAGGAGAATATATTTCATAATTGCCACACATTTTACCCCATAATGCAGTATTTTTATCTATAATACCCAAAATATTTGGATTTCTTTCTTTTTCACCAGCAAGAACTTCTCTAATAAATAAACTTGCCCCCCAGAACATAACCTTTTTATTTTTAATAAAATTATTAATATATTCTATAGTAATAAAATCTTTTATAAAAACATCTTTGTATTTTTGCATTAATTCTGGCTCCGTTTCACTAAACTGTTTTAAAAAATTTTCATATTGTTTATCATTGCAATGAGCAATACCAGCTCGTAGATGATTTTTAAAAGCGGTAGAAAATGCATATTCAAGCTGATTATAAAGCCCCTTTTGCAGCAAAAAATTTTTTACAAATTTACAAGCTTCAACAATATTAATTGTATAATCCGCTCTATATGTTGAAATACTACCATTTCTTTTATATCTGTAATTTATTAATTCTTTATTTATAACAACTATTCTCTCTGCACAGATTCTGGCAATATGCGAAAAACCTACGTCATTACTGGATTTTAAATTTTGAAAATAAAGCTTATGTTTTTTAATTAGACTTGCCAGATATAGCTTATTCCAAGGAATAACACAAAATAAACTAAATATATTTTCTGGGTAATCCCTCCAGCTAAATGGAATATCTAAGGGAACAGAAGTAACATTTAAAGGCCAGTTAGGATTACCGCTTTCAATAATACTCCCTGTATTATCAACTTTTCTTGCACTACAAACAACCAAATCTGCCTGCATTTCTTCTGCTTTATCATATAAAATCTTTAGCATATCCGATTCAAAATAATCATCAGCATCCAAAAACTGAAGATATTTTCCTCTTGACAGTTCTATACCCTTATTTCTAGCAACCCCCGCTCCCATATGTTTTGTTGCATAAATTACAAACCTATCATCAAATTCTGCATATTCTTTCAAAATATCCAGAGACCCATCAGTTGAACCATCGTCTATACAAATAATTTCTATATCCCTAAATGATTGATTAACAATACTATCCAAACATTCTTTGAGATAATTTTCAACATTATATACCGGTACAATCAACGATATTTCAGGCATTTTCATACTCCTTGCCGCAAAAGGTCAAACTCATGTTATACGAAAACATAAAATTTGTAAATATGGTTTTATAAAATATTTTTTTTACCTTTCATCTAATAGCAACATGTAAATAGGCATAAACCATATAGTGTAATATCATTGAATATACAAGGTGGGAAATATGGCTTTAAAAGATGAGTTCACAAAAGATAAACCGCTGCTCACAACCGGCATTGTCGCTGCTATGCTGGAAATTACCCCTGACCGGTTGCGAACATACGACTCGGAAAAACTCATAAAAACACACAGGATAAAAACCGGTGATGTTCAAAAGCGTCTTTACAGCCAGAATGATGTAGAATGGCTTCAATGCATAAGAATCCTTGTCAAAAAACATAAAATGAGCATTTCTTCTATAAAAATTCTTTTACAAATACTGCTAATAAACCCAAAAACAAAACTACCCGATAACGAAATAGGAACAGTTCTCACAGAAATGATACAGAATCCGAACTTTAAGACAATTGTCAAAGAATTTTAATCAGAAAATAGTTTAAAAATTCATATCAACAAAGCTTTTAGATATTTCTTTCTATCTGCAAAAATTTTTGCATTAAAAATCGCTTGACATTTTATAGACAAATGTCTATAATAATATTATGTTAAGTGAAAAACAAAAAAACTTTTTTGAAAATCTAAAAAAGTTATACGGCAAAGAACCACTGCCGAGCTTTGAAAAAATTGCCCAGGAGCTGGGATTTCGCCACAAAAATTCTGTCTGGCAATATTTCAACAAGCTGAAAGAAGAAGATCTGGTCAGAGAAAAAAACGGTCGTTTTTTCATAAACCCTGAAGCTTTTGGTGCAATTCTTTTCAGCTCGACAGTAAAAGCCGGCTTTGCCTCCCTTGCTGAAGAAGGCATAGAAAGAAGAGTCTCTCTCGATTACGACTTTGACCTTGATAATCCTTCAATATTCATGTTCAAAGTATCGGGCGACTCTATGGTCAACGCCGGTATATTTGAAGGAGACACAGTAATCATAAAAAAAACCGCTTCCGCAAAAGACGGAGATATTGTACTCGCCTATATAGACGGCGGTTATACACTGAAAACCTACCGCAATAAAAATGGAAAAATTTGGCTACAGCCTGAAAATTCATCATATCCGATAATAACACCCAAAGAAAGTCTTTCGATTTTCGGGGTCGCAACCGGCATTGTAAGAAAATTTTAAAACCTATATATAAAATATCCTTCCCATGACATGGTGAAAACATTAACCCTACTTATTAATGTTTTCACCCTTATTATTAAAGAATTTAAAAGCACAAAGAGTAACAAATATGGCAGAAATAGCACTTGTAGATTGTAATAATTTTTTTGTTTCCTGTGAACAGCTTATCAACCCTGATTTGCTCGGAAAACCGGTATGCGTTTTGAGCAACAATGACGGCTGTGTAGTTGCACGTTCTAATGAAGCAAAAAAACTCGGTATCACTATGGGCATGCCGCTTTTTATGGCAAAAAAGCAGTTCAAATATGCACCTGTAATCTATCTTTCAGGCAGACATGAATTATACCGTGATATATCAAAACGCATAATGAAAAAACTTTCATCGTTCACCCCCTCTGTGGAAGTATATTCAATTGACGAAGCTTTTCTCGATTTAAGCGGACTGAAAAAGCTGTATCGAATGTCTTACAAAGAAATTATCTTAAAAATAAAAAATGAAATAAAAGACGAAATAGGTGTTCCTGTCTCAATCGGGCTTGCTCCGACAAAAACACTGGCAAAACTAGCCTGTGAAAAGGCAAAAAAGCTTCCTTACACAAACGGAATTTACCGTATCAGATTACGAAATCTTGAAGAAGAAATGCAAAATACCCCTATTGAAGAAATCTGGGGAGTCGGAAAAAATACGGCTGCACTGTTTCACAAATACGGAATCTACAAGGCAAGTGAAATAGTAAAACAGAATGATTTCTGGCTAAATAAAATATGGGGAAAAAGAGGAATTGAGCTTAAACAGGAGTTAGAAGGCATAAGCGTCTATCCTGTCATTGACAAACCGGCCCTGCCAAAATCAATTCAGCGTACTTCGTCTTTTCCAAAATTTTCCACTGATAAGAATTACATAAAAACACAACTTCATATTCATCTGCATGACGCATGCCGGAAACTCCGCAAAGAAAAGCTAAAAAGCGAGATAATCGGAGTAATGTTGCGCACAAAAGATTTTCTTGTAATGTCAGATACTATTGTCCTTCCGCAGCCGACGGACAATGAGATAGTTATTATGGAATATGTGGATAAGCTGTTTGAACAGCTGTACAGACCAGAGATAATTTACCGCTCATCAGGAATCTATGCCGGCAAGCTGTCTCCGGCTGAAACGACCCAGCTCTTTCTTTTCAGGAATGAAAAAGACAAAAAAACAGAAAAACTCACACAAATCTGGGATAAAATAGAAAAAAAATACGGAGAAAAAAGCCTGCAAATAGGAACGTATTTTGTGCAAAATGAATAAATGAACATACACGAATATTATAAATATTTCATCAATATTTCTTGTTTTTGTTGTTTTGAACCATCAATCGCTGCTTGAGCTTCTGCAATCTGTTTTTCTAATTTTTCAATTTGTGCAACTATTTTTTGTTGGTTTGAAATTACTGGTATCCTCACTTCAATATTATATGCGGTATTACGATTTAGGCCTCCTGGTCCTAAACCTGTATTAAATCTTTCTAACTTGACACTTTTTAACAGATAATAACAATATCTAAAATCTAAAACCTCAGGTTTTACTTTAACAAAAAAACAGGTGTCTATAGGTGTACAATTTTCTTTAATCCAATTTACCTTACCTACAGAACCTTTTCTTCCAACAATAATATTCGGCCCCTCTAGTAAATATTCATTATGATAACCATCAACACCATTAGAACCAACTACAGGATAAAATCCCTCTACTCTTTTTGCTTTAGGCAGAGCTTTTCCATATTCTAATGTTAACAATTGGCCTAATTTATATTTTTGAGTGTCTACCGAAAAATTAAATATATCATCAATTTGTTTTTTTAAATTATTTATAATAATTGTTATTTCCGAATGTTTCTTTTCTATTTTTTCTATCTCATCAACAATTTTTTGCTGAATATCAAAAGGCGGCAATGGGAGTCGAATTGTTTTTAAATTTGTCAAATTTAGACCACCCTGTGCAGCTCCTGTAATATTTGCTTTTAATAAAGTCTGTCCTGCATGACTAAACAATACATTAAAAAGATATTTTTGCGTAACTACATCTTGACACCTTAAAAGAAAAACATGTTCATTTATCATCGCAGGTATGCCGTCCAATTCATTACGCACCAAAGCTATTTTCCCTGTTAACGCACCATCTTTACATATCAAAATATCATTTTTTCGAATTTTTCCTTGACTAGAATTTTTATAAAAGTCCTCTGACACATATTTAGGTTTTGTTATATTTAAAAAGCCCGTGCTGTTATCAATATGCTCACCGCCAAGTGAGTAAACACCCGACGAATTATTCTTAACCCCTCCTGCCGGACGAGAACCTGATTCTATTGTTAAAACAATTTCCGATATGGATTTGTTATCCCACTTACTCTCGATTTTTAGTTTTTTCTTAGCCTTTACATTAATAACTTTTTCAAAATCACCTCTGTCAAAAGTCATCATATCAAGCAAATTCATCCGTGAAATATTATTTTGCAAAGTTTCATCAATAGAAAAGTCCAAATCATTTTCAAAAGCTCTATAGATATATGTGCTAGCTTTTTGAGGATTATCAAAAACATCTATATCAAAAAGTTTGGTACATTCTTCTATTGTCCTGTTCCTTTGTATTGCGTGAATTCCTTCTGAGCCTCTGCGATTTGAAAATTCATAACCCAAAAATTGTTTTTCTGCATCTTTTTCACCGGTTTTTACAACAACAAGTTTTTGAGAATATACTATGATAAAATAATATATTTTTTCTTTTTCAAGCTCAAGAACTTTACTCCAAAACTCTTTTTCGGTTTTTGAAATTATTTTTTGAGAATACTCCTTAAACAAATCATGCGTTTTAACTTTGTCATTCGGATTTTGTTCTAACAAAGTTACATAATCATCAAAAGTCAATCCTGCCCATACATAATTAACATATTTCGAAATAGGCATTTCGATATTATTTATTGTTACATCTTTAAAATCTTTAAAAAACTTATCGACATCTTTTTGC
This sequence comes from Candidatus Gastranaerophilales bacterium, assembly GCA_944322755.1. Classification (GTDB taxonomy): domain Bacteria; phylum Cyanobacteriota; class Vampirovibrionia; order Gastranaerophilales; family Gastranaerophilaceae; genus CALUPY01. Next base: position 16,096 of record CALUPY010000021.1, read on the forward strand.
AGGTTTATACATTCATAATTATTTCTCCGGCGCAAGAATAGCACAACAGTATTTGTACCAGTCGCCATAAAGGTATTTGAACCCAACTCTGTAATTGCAACTATTTCAAAATACTTTAAGATTAACTCTCTTGTTTTTGTATAAATACCAGAATTCGTTAATATAGAACTCGGCAGAATTACCCCTGCAACTCCCCCGTCTTTTAGTAATTGTTTAGTTCTTTCCACAAATAAACATTCAATTTCTGAACTGTTGTCTGTTAGTTTGTTGTACAGTTCAAAATCTTCTTCTGTATAGTAATCTCTTGTTGTATTAATAAAAGCGGATACAGAATAAGGCGGATTACTCAATAATATATCAAACTGCTGGTTGTCCTTTGTATTATCATCATGAGATTTTCTTAATCTGCCTTTATAATCTTTTGTGTTTACAAAATTACCAAGTCCATCACTTAAAATAACATTAGCTAATCCATCGCCGTGTAAGTAACATCCCACTTTTCCGACTTTTACCAATCTGTAATCTTTTTCAACACCATAAACATACTTTGTTGCCCATTCATAATTTGCATTTTGCCAAAACAACAATTCTTTTTGCGTTCCAGAGATATATTTGGTGGGATCTTTTTGATTGATTATATTTTGAACTTCATGCATATACTCTGTTATAAAATGACCGCTGCCAGCAGCATAATCAATCATATAAGGCAGTAATTCTCCGTCTTTTGATTTTAATTTTTCATCAACAATTTTGTTTAACGGCAGGCTCCTAATTATAAATTGAGCAATAGGAACCGGTGTAAAAAACTGTCCTGCTTCCTGTTTTAGACCCGTAGTCAAAAGCAATTCAAAAAAATCTGAAAGATATTGCTGTCTTTTATTATATCTGATACGGTATCCTTGCAATAATTCAACAACTTCTTTTACAATTTTAGCATTTTCAACAAATGAATCATGATCATAAACTTCCTTTATAGCAAATTCATTGTTTTTTTCGAGTCTTAGAGTATTAATGGTTTTTAATATTTCTCTCTTAGTATCTTCTGATAAATCCTTATACTTATTTTCAAAATCATTCTCATTAAAATCGCTGACTATTTTTGTTAAAAATTTATACATCCCCTTTTTATAAAGGTCAGTGAGTCTTAATTGGAAAGATACATCATCATCAACTCCTTCTTTCCATTGAAAATCCAGCTCTTCATCATCGCGCTTCGAGGTTTCATCATACACCTTGCAAAGAAAAAGTGTAAAAATTTTATTAAAGGCATTACCTTTATCAGAAACGACATTGTGTCTTAAAATTTCCAAAAATTGGTTAAAAATAAAACTGGAATCTTCTTGATTTATCGGTTTTAAATCTCTTAAAGTTAGTGTTTTACTTTCAAAACAATATGGGCAAACCCAATACTCAAAGATACCATTATCTTTTAGTAATTTATTCCATTTTTCGTAAAAATCTTTTACATCTCCGACTCTGTAATCGTCTTCGATTTTTACAATTTCATTTTTATAAACAATCTCATTTCTCTTCAATTTAGAGGTATAAAGCATAATTACATCAGCTTTATTACTAAATTTAAAATAAGTGAACAACTGCCCACCATCTTTACACAGTTTAGCAAGAGCTTTATCAAACTCTTTCCCGAACGTTTTACACTCAATAAGCAGGTATTCTGTTCCATCATCCCGAGTTACACAAATATCTAACCTGCCTGAGGTGCCGTGTCCCGCTGCCCAGGTCTTTTCTAAGATAATATTTTGTGGTTTATAACCTTTTTCTAATAATCTATCAACACACTCAAGAACAACCCAATTTTCTTCTTGTGAAAAATTTTGTGTTGTTTTAGAGCCAGATGTTATTAACTCGCCATAATTAATCTTTTCATTAGTGAAATCAATATTTATACAATAGTTATTATGCTGTTTATACTCTTTACAATAAATGCCAACAGCACCATCTTTTGGTATAAAACCAATTTTTAGAAGTAATTCCTTAAAAATTTTAGACATATCTTAAATATTAACATTAATGCATTACTATAATACAATATTAAAAAATGTATGTCCATCTTGTTGTATATTAAATAAAATTTTTAAAAATTATAAGGACTGATATAAAATCAGCCCTTATAATTTTATTTCAATCTTCATAACCTCAATTAAAATGCACACATTCTATGTACTCTGACGAAGTTTGTTCTGCCCGTGATGAGATTCGGGATTGAACCGATAATGATTACCCTGTCATCCTTTTTGTATTCGGTTTTTTCAAGGAGCAGTTTATCGATTTTTTTCAGCAACTCATCATTCAAAACAACATCCCAGTCCTTGCAATATGGATGCATATCCCAATAAATATTGAGTTTTCTGCAGGTTTTTTCCTGATCGGAAATTGCAATAACAGGAACTGACGGTCTTAATTTTGAAAGCAGTTTTGATGTGTATCCTGTATGTGTGAAAGCAAGAATAGCTTTTGCACCAAGGTCTTCTGCCATTTTAACTGCAGAAGCAGCAACTGCCTGCGGGGTCGGTTCATAATGAGGATTCATGGCCAAATCCAGATTGTAGCAGCAGAAATCACTCTGTTCTACATCATGCGCAATCATTGCCATCATTTTTACAGCTTCGACAGGATGTTTGCCTGCAGCGGTTTCTCCTGACAACATAACCGCATCAGCACCGTCAAGAATAGCATTGGCAACGTCTGAAGCTTCTGCTCTTGTGGGAATAGGTTCTTCTATCATTGATTCCAGCATCTGTGTTGCTACGATACAAGTTTTTCTGTAATCAAATGCAGCATCGATGATTTGTTTTTGTACTATCGGTACTTTCTCCGGTGAAAGTTCGATACCGAGGTCGCCCCTTGCAACCATAACAGCATCAACAACTTCGAGAATAGAATTTATATTTTTAACTGCTTCAGGTTTTTCAATTTTTGCAATTATCGGAATATCAGCGCCAAAATGGCTCAAATATTTTCTTGCAAGTAAAACATCGTCCTTATCTCTTACAAAAGATAATGCAAGATAGTCAGCGTCATTGTCAACGGCAAACTTGATAAAATCAACATCGCGTTCAGTGATTGCAGAAACACTTTTTGTTCCGCCGGGGATGTTTATACCTTTTCTCGGTTTCAGCAATTCACCGTGAACAACTTTTACATGGACTTTTGTTCCTTCTTTTTTGACAACCTGAATTTTGATTTTTCCGTCGTCTAAAAGAATATATTCACCCTCAAATACATCATCAGCAACCCCTTTGTAGTCAACAGGGATGATATTCGGGTCAGTTTGTTCAAGTCCGTATTCAAGAACAAGTTCCATGCCCGGCTCGATTTTTACCGGTTCAATCAAATTTCCGACCCTGATTTTCGGCCCCTGAAGGTCAACCATAATCGGAATAAACGTCTGCAGTCTTTTTGCAACTGCTTTTACTTTTTCAATAGTCTGATGGTGTTCTTCCGCTGTATTGTGAGAAGTGTTAATCCTGAACATCGTAGCGCCTGCGAGAATCATTTCTTCAATGATTTTTTCATCGCGGCTTACAGGACCAAGTGTGGCAACAATTTTTGTTTTGTTTTTTTTAATGTTAATCATTTTCTTACGTCCTTATTAATAATTTCGACTAGTGTATTACAAATCTATTTTGCAATGTATGCAGTCGTTGCTTCCATTTCTTCACAAGAAGCATAAACCGCGTGACATCCGCAATCAACATGAACGATTTCACCTGTTACACCTGAAGACAAATCAGATACAAGATAAAGACCTGTCTTACCAACGTCTTCGAGAGTTACGTTTCTGTTAAGGGGTGATTTCAAGATTGCAGCTTTAAGCATTTTGTCAAATCCGGAAATACCTTTTGCAGCAAGAGTTTTAACGGCACCGGCAGAAAGACAGTTTACTCTTACACCGATTTTTCCAAGATCTTCTGCAAGGTATCTTGCGGAAGCTTCGAGAGTTGCTTTAGCAACACCCATTACATTGTAGTTTGCAACAACTTTTTCTGAACCGAGATAAGTCAATGCCAGCATTGCACCGCCTTCGTTAAAAAGAGGTCTGGCACATCTTGCCATAGAAACCAATGAATAAGCACTAACACCGAGAGCAAGATCCCAACCGGCTTTTGATGTATTAATGAACTCACCTGAAAGATCTTCTTTGTTTGCAAAAGCTACAGCGTGAATAACAAAGTCCAATTTTCCATATGTTTTCTCATACTGGGCAAAAACAGCCTTCATCTGTTCTTCATTCGTTACATCGCATTCAGCAATCATTTTTGAACCCATTTCTTCAGCAAGCGGTCTTACTCTGGATTCCATAGCCTCATTTGCATAAGTAAACGCAATCTCAGCACCTGCTTCATGAATTTGTTTTGCAATAGAATACGCAATACCTCTTGTATTCGAAACACCGAAGATAATCCCTTTTTTGCCTTCCATCAATTTCATAAATAATTCTCCTTATAATTTGTTATCTAAATAATAATATTAACAAACAGTCATGTCTATTTTTTTTTACAAAAAAGTGCTACAATGTAAGCAGTTAAAAATGTGTTTATTAATTATTTAGGAAACGAGGTTATTTGGTTATGAGTAACGGTTATGGCAGAAATTTATTCAGAAAATCTGCATCAAAAAATACATCTGACAACAAATTAAAAAAATTCAGAAAACATATTACAGACAGAATACTTGCTAAAATAGAAGAAAAAACCATAGGTCAGGGAACATTGCCTATTACAGAATAGATTTGTATTCCTCTACATATTTTTTAGCACTTTTATCCCAGCTGAAATCTTTTTTCATTGCGCTCCGGACGAGCGTCTGCCATGTTTTCTTGTCTTTATAAACCCCAAGAGCGTAGTTTATGCAGTCTAACATTGCATAAGAATCATAGTTCCAGAATTTAAACCCGTCAGAATTTTCGAGCGGGTATCCGATTATTGTGTCATCGAGACCGCCAGTTGCTCTTACTATCGGAATAGAACCGTATTCCAATGCAATTAACTGACCCAATCCGCAAGGTTCAAATGCCGACGGCATAAGAAACATATCGGAGCCTGCATAAATCTTGTGGCTCAAATTTGCACCGAATTCTATTTTTGCTCTGATATTTGAACTTGTACCGCTCAAATATCGAAACATATCTTCATATTTGTATGCACCTGTACCGAGGACAACAAACTGAGCATCCAGCTGTTTCAACCTTTCACACACAGGCCCTATCAAATCAAAGCCTTTTTGTTCAACAAGTCTGGATATTATTGCAATAAGAGGCTTTTCAGGGTTGTATTCAAGACCAAACTCTTTAAGCACTTCTTTTTTGTTTTCCGCTTTGTATTCGATATGATTTTCGTCATAATTTTTAATTATGGACTTGTCTGTTTTAGGATTGTAAACATCGTAGTCTACACCGTTTAAGATTCCGACCAGTTTGTGTGCATTATGATTCAGCGTCCAGTCAAGACCGTTTCCGCCTTCATAGGTTTTTATTTCACGTGCGTAATTCGGAGACACAACAATAATTTTGTCTGAATAGTTTATTGCGCCTTTCATCCAGTTAAGCATTCCGAAATGCTCTAATCCCCAACAGTTCCATACATATTTATGGTCAATCTGTGCAAAATAAAGTAAATCATCAAACCACTGACCCTGATAAGCTAGATTGTGAATGCTATATACATTTTTCGTTTTGCTAAAAAACGGGTCATCTTTGTAATTCACTTTCATATAAACAGGTATCATAGCTGTATGCCAGTCATTAGAGTGAATAATATCGGGTTTGAAATTCAAAAGTTTTGCGTATTCAATTACAGCATGCGAAAACGCAATAAATCTTTCATGTTCATATCTTGTGTCTATACATCTGGGGTAAACTTCTTTAAACGGTGCAAAATATTTGCTGTTATCCAGAAAGAAAACGTTTATATTTGTACCCGGCAGCTTTGCCGTCTTTAATCTGAAATAATATTCGCCATAGCTGTAGTTTATCGTTAATTTAGAATTTTCAATCTCTTTTATCCCGAACTTTTCTTCATCAATAAAGCCGTGCAAAGGAGTAAAAATCGCAATTTCGTGCCCCATTTTTTCAAGTACTTTTGGCAGACTGCCCACAACATCGGCAAGCCCTCCGACTTTAGAAAAAGGCGCTACTTCGGCTGACGCAAACATTATTCTCATAGAAAAACCCTCTTTAGTTATATGCGAATTATATCATAAATATTTACAAATAATAAACTTAAACTTTCTGCATATCAATTGTAAACCGTTTTTAATGATTTTCTTTCAAAAAAGCAAAAGAAATGATACCATTGTATGTAGAACACTTTTTTCGGAGAGATAAATGATTGAAACCACAGATAAAAAAGAACTCATGTCCGGAGCGCAAATATTCCTTGAATGTCTGAAAAAAGAAGGAATAAAAGAAATATTCGGTTATCCGGGCGGAGTTATAATACCTATTTATGAAGCGCTTTATCATGATAAGTCAATAAAACATTATCTGGTAAGACACGAACAAGCTGCAATCCATGCAGCAGAAGGAATTGCCAGAGTGACAGGAAAACCGGGAGTTGCACTTGTGACCTCAGGCCCTGGAGCAACTAATGCTATTACAGGTATTGCAAACGCTTACTATGACGGTTATCCGATTATTGTTTTCACAGGTCAGGTCGGATTAAATCAGATAGGAAATGACGCTTTTCAGGAAGCCGATATAGTCGGTATTACGCGCTCTTGCTGTAAACACAACTATCTTGTAAAAAGTATAAAAGAATTACCTCGTGTAATAAAAGAGGCCTTTCATATTGCAACAACCGGCAAACCAGGGCCTGTCGTTGTAGACTTGCCCAAAGATATACTTACTACACGGGCAGCATTTGAGTATCCGGAAACAGTTAAACTTCCCGGATACAATCCTAATTATTTCGGACATCCCCGACAAATTTCAAAGGCTCTTGAACTGTTATGCGAAGCTGAAAGACCTGTTATTATTGCAGGCGGAGGGGTTGTTGCATCAGATGCAAGCAAGGAATTGACAGAACTTGCCGAAAGATTGAATATACCTGTGACGAATACACTGATGGGTATGGGTGCATATCCAGCAACACATGAAAAGTCTTTAGGCATGCTTGGAATGCATGGAAACTTCTGGGCAAACCACGCTGTGTGCAACTGTGATGTTTTATTTGCAATTGGCACAAGATTCAACGACAGAATCACCGGCTGTCTGAAAAGATTTGCAAAAGATGCTCAGGTTATACATATCGACATAGACCCTTGTTCAATCAGTAAAAACGTATCTGTTGATATTCCTATTGTCGGAGACGCAAAAAACGTTCTTACAGCCATGATTGAAGAACTTAATAATAAAAACTATGAAATAAATAAGGATGTTAAACAGGCCTGGTTTGAACAGATTGACGAATGGAAAAAGAAACGAACACTGCCTTCTGTGCAGTCAGAAAAACTTAATCCGCACACTGTTATTGAAAAAATGTATGAATTTTTGAAAGATAAAGATGCGATTATTGCCACAGAAGTAGGTCAGCACCAGATGTGGACAGCTCAGACTTTCAAATTTACAGAGCCCAGACGATTTATTACATCAGGGGGACTCGGCACAATGGGATTCGGCTTTCCTGCCGCAATAGGCGCCGCAGTGGCTAAACCTGATAAGATAATCATAGACATAGCCGGAGACGGCAGTATTCAGATGAATATTCAGGAACTTGCAACCTGCGTGGAATACAAACTTCCGGTTATTGTAGCGATAATAAACAACGGTTATCTCGGTATGGTGCGGCAATGGCAGGAAAAACTATTCAATAAGCACTATTCGGAAACGAAAATCTCCGGGCCGGATTTTGTTAAAGTTGCAGAAGCATACGGAGCCGTCGGTTTCAGAGTAACAAAAGAAGAAGAGATTATTCCCGTGCTTGAACAGGCAATAAATTGCAGAAGACCCGTATTTATAGACTTTGTGGTAGAAGAGTTTGAAATGGTTTATCCATGGGTTCTTGCAGGTAATCCTTTAAACAAAATTCTTTTGTCAAACGACTCACCGATTAATTAAGATTTAATAATAAGGAAGTATAAATGAACCATATAATCTCAATTTTAGTCAAAGATGATGCGGGTATTCTGTCCAGAGTAAGCGGCCTTTTCAGCGGACGCGGATACAGCATAGAAAGTATAACTGCAGCACCTACTCTCGATAGAGATTACGCCCGTCTTACCATAGTCACAAGCGGAGACGAGACAGTTATTGAACAAATCATAAAACAGCTTAACAGGCTGATTCCGGTAATAAAAGTTGTCGATTTAATCACTGTTGAGTCCATTGAACGTGAACTCATTCTATGCAAGGTTAATGCAAAAGACGAAGATCGCTCCGAGATATTGAGAATTGCTGAAATATTTAACGCAAAAATTATTGATGTCTCGCCAAAATCCTATACTCTACAGGCTATTGGCGATGAACGACAGATACGTTCATTAATCGAACTGCTGAGACCAATAGGAATAAAAGAACTTGTACGCTCCGGCAAAGTCGGCATTTCAAGAGAAAATCAGTTTAGCAATATAAAAAATTTATAATTAATATGAAAAGATTTATATGAAAAAATTCGCACTTGTTCCTATAGACAATCGTCCTGTCTGCTATACTCTGCCTAAACAGATTGCGGATATTGACAATGATATTGAACTTTTTCTTCCTGAAAGAGAATTTCTCGGTGATTTAACAAAAAATGCTGACATTGAAGCATTACTGAACTGGATGAAATCACTGCCGGAGGAGCTTGACGCAATTATTATTTCTCTTGATACAATTGCATACGGCGGGCTTATCCCGTCAAGACGTTCTAATGACACAAAAGAAGAGATTGAAACCCGTCTTGAAGAACTAAGGAATATTCTTGCGACAAAAAATACAAAAGTATACGCATTCTCAAGTATTATGCGTATTTCAAACAACAACATAAACGAAGAAGAAAAAGAATACTGGTCTGAATACGGAAAAAAAATATTTCAGTATTCATATGACTGCCACCAAAAGGGGCTTGTTACAACTGATATTCCTGAAAATATTTTAAAAGACTATTTGGAGACAAGAAAAAGAAATTTCGAAATAAACAAACTTTACCTAAAATGGGCAGAAGACGGAATAATTGATACTCTTGTGTATTCAAAAGACGACTGCGCAAAGTTCGGATTTAATGTATTGGAAGCGCAGCAGCTGCAAAAATTTATTAAAGAAAAAAACATAAATGCTTTAGTAAAAACCGGTGCGGATGAAATACCTCTCAGCCTGTTATCACGCGCAGTTACTTGCGGAAAAAAAGTAAAAATAGCACCTGTATTTACACAAAAGGATTATACAAATAAAATTTCTAAATATGAGGATATTTCAGTTTTTGAATCAGTTAAAGGACAAATTGAACTTGCAGGATGTGAATGCAGTGAAGAACCTGATGCAGATATAATTCTCTTAATAAACAATTTTAAAGAAGAACAGGGAGAATTGGTAATGGGTATCGATGTTGAAGGTTTCTCCGGGAAACTAACGCTTCCTGAAAAACCTTATGTTGTATCAGACATTCTCAATGCAAACGGTGCTGACAACAGTTTTGTTGAAAAATTTTTTGAAAAAGACATAAATCTAAACAAATTTCTTGGTTATGCAGGCTGGAACACAACCGGTAACACCCTTGGCAGTGCTTTGTGCTGTGCATTAGTGAAATATTTTGCAACAAATCTCAATATTTCTTCATTTAAAAAATTACAAATTATTCGTTTTTTAGACGACTGGGCATATCAGGCAAATGTAAGAAAAACAATGAAAAACCAGGGTCTTGGAACTGACATTAATTTTGTTGATAAAAAAATGAAACAATATGAAGATGTTTTGATAAAAAAATTTGATGCAAAATTTGAAGAAATAGGTTATAATTTTCCTTGGCAAAGACTATTTGAAATCGAAGTTAGTGTTAGTTAATTAATATAATAAATTACCCCCAACTACAGATTTATATAATCTTTTCTCTATTTATGTTCATCAACAGTCGAAAGGGATTTATTATGAGCAGAATCAGAGCAGTAAATTATAGTGATGTGAGTATAACTAAATACCAAAATCCCCGCAATAAAAATGTCGCCTTTGGACAGGAAGCAGTTACAGTCCCCGTACGGGTTGCAACGAAAAGCACTTTCGCTGTTCTGGCAACCTCGGCAATTTTAATGCGTAACAAAATTGCAGCCTCCGGCTTATACAAGAATGCAGAAATGATTGCCCTGAGTATATCAAAAGTTTTACAAAAAACCGGAAAAGAAGTTGCTGCAAGCTTCAGAAAAAAAACTCCGGAAATTCCTAAATTTTTAGAAGAAGAAAAAGCTATCATTGCCAAATACAAAAAACATGTCGGAGATGAAGAAAAAATATTCAATATTCTCCAGGAACATGGTCTGAATGATGAGAGCATGAATTACATAAAAGAAACATCCAGAATGATGAAGTCTAAAAGTAAAAGCGCAATGTCTCTCAGAGAACATCTAAAAATAGCACTCAATAAAGAAACACCTTTTGAAGTGATTGAAGATCTTTTGACACGCTCTGCAATGTACAGAAAAATATGGAAACTCGATTACGTGCGTGAAAAAAATAATACAGAATTGGCAAATCTTCTTTTGAACAGAAAAGTCGTAACTGCATAAATATACTTTTGTTATAATAAATATTATGAACAAAAGTTATTTATTAAATCTGTATAATCTTGAGCTTAGGGAGCTGTTAAAAAAATCTGCGGAATTCATGACGAACAATATTGAATTTTGCTCTCTTGTGAATGCAAGAAACGGTAAATGCTCCCAGGACTGTAAATACTGCGCCCAAAGCTCTCATTACAGAACAGAAATAGACTCTTTCCCGCTTCTGGATACAGAAACTGTTAAAAATGCGGCAATAGATGCAAAAATACATAAAGCCTCACGGTTTTCTGTTGTCACCTCCGGGAAAACCCCGGATGAAAGCGATTTTGACCGCATGATTGAAATGATAAAAGAAATAAATAAAATTGACGGTCTGGAAAGCTGTGCATCTATCGGTATATTAAATGAAGAACAGGCTCAAAAACTTGCTCAAGCCGGGCTAAAAAGATTTCACCACAATATCAATACTTGTAAATCTTATTATCCAAAAATTTGCACAACTCATACATATGAAGAGCGAATTAATACCTGCAGACTTGTAAAAAAATACGGTATGGAGCTTTGCTGCGGTGTAATTTTAGGTATGGGGGAAACAGTTGAACAGCGTATTGAAATGGCGCTTGAACTTTCTGAAATACAACCTGATTCAATCCCGATTAATATACTTATGCCAATACCGAAAACACCTTTTGAAAATTATTATGACAAAATTGATGAAGAAAATATATTAAGAACACTTGCTGTATTTAAAATAGCAAACCCGTCATCAGTCTTGCGTTTTTGCGGAGGCAGAATGAGACTCTCAGAAGAGAATCAGGAACTTGCGCTAAAATATTGCGTTGAGGGAATTTTGACCGGGAATTATCTTACAACTACCGGAAAAAAACCTGAAGAGGATTTAAAAACTATTGAAAAACTGGGGAAAAAATTATTATGTACGACTATATAAAAGGCACACTGGTTTCCAAACAAAGTGCAAAAAATGCCTCAATTATTGTTGAATGTAACAATATTGGATACCTGATAAACACCACACTAAGAACTGTCAATCTTGCAGGTGAAGAAAATTCGGAAATAAAAATGTATACAACGCTAATTCACAGAGAAGATTCAATGACTCTATGCGGGTTTTTAAGCAGAGAAGACAGAGATATTTTTAATATATTGCTTAGTGTTTCCGGTGTAGGGATGAAGGTTGCTCTTGTACTTCTGGATGAGTTTTCGGGCTATGACTTGATTTCTGCGGTAATACGGGGAGACCACAAAGAACTGTCCCGTGCAAAAGGAGTCGGGCCCAAAATGGCACAAAAAATTGTTATAGAACTTAAAGATAAACTTATTAACTGGCAAAAAACAGCTCCTGTTGATATTTCAGATATAAAAGATTCAACAGATGAAAAGAATATTTCAGGCGAATGTGTGTCGGAAGTTCAGGCTGTACTTCTCTCACTGGGATATTCCCCGGAGGAGACAAAAAAAGCAATAAAACTGGCTCTGAACTCTACAGAAAAAACCGATTCATCAGAGGAAATACTGAAAGAAGCTTTGAGATATCTGGCGCAAAATTAAAAAAGGAAAACGAAGTCAGCTTTTAAACATTCAATTACAGCTGAGAATGGATGTTTGCGTTGTTATTTTTGTTGTATACAAATGCAAGAATTTCTGCAACAGCAACATATAAATCTGGAGGAATTACGCTGTCAACCGGAACCAGTTTGTAGAGTGCTCTTGCAAGAGGTTTGTTTTCAACAATAGGCACGTTATTTGCTTTAGCGATTTCTCTGATTTTAAAAGCCATGTAATCCACGCCTTTTGCAACAACAATCGGTGCAGCTGCTTTGCTTCTGTCATATTTTATTGCAACAGAAAAATGAGTAGGATTTGCGACTACGACATCTGCCTGCGGAACTGCGCTCATCATCTTTTGTTTCATAAACTGCATTTGGGCAGATCTGATTTTTGATTTGATTATCGGATCCCCTTCCATGTTTTTGTATTCATCTTTTATTTCTTGTTTGGTCATTTTTATGGACTTTTCATATTCATGTTCCTGATATTTTTTATCAAGAAATCCGAGAATCAGCATTGCTACACACATGTTTACAACCATGTTGATAATAATGCTCCCAAGCACCATAAATGCCGTGTTTATATCAACACCCAAAAGCCCGAAAAGCTCATCTTTCCTGCTATTTACAACCGAATAACCGCAATATCCGATTACACCCATTTTAAAGAAAGATTTTGCCATTTCTACCATATTTCTGGGCTCAAACGGATTAAACATCTTTTTTAACCCGTTCATAATACTGCTCATTGTAAATTTATCGAGTTTAGGCTTGATTTTTTCGACCGCAAAAAGAGGTCCCACCTGCATTCTGATTATTATTGCAGTAACGACCATGATTGCCAGCAGAAACGGAAGCAGTATTTCTCCGCTCAACTTTGCAAATGGCGCAAGCATTGCTATTATGTCATTTGTTTCAATATCACTGGGCTTTATATGAGTAAAGGTATATTCCAGCAAAATTTTTAGTTTTTCAAGGATGTACGAAGAAAGACCAATAAGAATACCAACGCCTGCACTGATAGTAAGAGCCGATATCATATCCTGGCTTTTTGCAATATTCCCTTTTTTACGTTCCTCCTGCCGTCGCTTGGGGGTTGCGTCTTCTGTTCTTTCTCCTGCCATTTAACCTCACACAAAGATTTCAAGTAGATTTTTCAAATACGACTCAATTATATTTACCAGATAAGTTATTGTCGGAGATAAGAACATCAGTATCAGAACAAATCCGACATAAACTTTCAAAGGTATTGCCACCATGAATATGTTCATTTGCGGCATCATTTTTGACATAAAGCCCATCAAAACTTCTGATACAAACATAACACAGAATATCGGCAAAATCACGCTTATGGATATTGCGAACATTGCGGCAGACATATGCAAAATCTGTGCAACCATAGAAGGCGTAAACACAAAATCAATCCCCGGAGGAAATGTTTTGTAGCTCTGATAAAGAGCGTGAAAAAGCCACTGATGTGCATTTAATGCAATAAAAACCATTGTCGTTACAAGAAGATAAAACTGGGATACTATTTGTAAATTGTTTCCTGTTATAGGGTCCAATACCTGACTCATTGACAGACCTATCTGCATGCTTATAAATTCACCGCCCATTTGAACTGCAGCAAAAATAAAATTAGCAACAAAACCTATTATAAACCCTATAGCAAATTCTCTCAGCAAAAACACAATCAGTTCAGGCACCGATAATGGGACATTAAATCCTGTTGTCGCAGAAACTATGGGAAAAAGAATAAAGCTTATTATAGCAATAAACCAGATTTTTACCTGCGCAGGTATAGGATACGTTGAGAACAAAGGAGCAGACATAATCAACCCGCTGATTCTTGTGAGAATTATCACAAAAATTACGATATTTTTTGGAGATAGTAGTGTGAGTAAATCTGGCTGCATTCTTTATCCTGACTTTAGTGAATCAATTCTGTCATATAACCGAACATTTCCTCGGTTCTTGAGATGAGTACATTCAGCATCCATGGCATAAGAATAATCATAGTAATTACTCCTACAATAATCTTCGGAACAAATGTAAGCGTAGACTCCTGAATTTGGGTTACCGCCTGAAAAATACTGATTAATAGACCGACCACCATACTGATAACCAGCACGGGAGAAGATAAAAGAAGTATCAGTATAAGCATATTCTGGGTTATTGTTAAAAATTGAATATCTTCCATCTGTATTTTTCCTTATGTAATAAATCCTTCAAGCAGCGTTTTCGTCACTAAATACCATCCGTCTATCATTACAAACAGTATCAGCTTAAACGGAGTCGCAACCGTTGCGGGCGGCAGGAACAACATACCCATTGAAACAAGTATACTTGCCACTACAATATCTATAACAAGAAACGGCATAAAGATTACAAAACCTATTTTGAAAGATGTTTTTAATTCACTGATAACAAAAGCGGGAATGAGTGTATAAGTCGGAACATCCTTCCAGTTCTTGGGTTTGTCAATTTTTGCCATTGTCAAAAACAGCCCGAGTTCTTTTTCTTCAGTGTGCTGAATCATAAACTCACGTAGGGGTTGAACGCCTTTTTCCAGCGCAACCTGCTGTGTAATTTGGTTGTTCATATATGGTTTGACTGCTGTTTCGTTAATTTTATTAAATGTTGGCGCCATGACAAAAAAAGTAAGTATAAGAGCAAGTCCGGCAAGCACCTGGTTCGGAGGAAGTGTTGCAAGCCCGATAGCCTGACGCGTAAGAGCAAGCACTATAATAATTCGTATAAATGCCGTTGTCATAATAAAAATACTCGGAGCAAGTGTAAGTATAGTCAATAATATAAGAATCTGAACACCCTGAGTAAATTCCTGAGGCGTGTTTGCATTAGTCATTCCGACTGTTATATTCGGAAATGCAACTGCTGCATGAACAGCTGTGGATGTAATAAAGGTTGTTATAAAAGCAACCAGTACTTTCAGCGTGTTTTTTAATATTCCTGACGAACTCATTTCCTCTCCCTGTTAATTATTTTTATAGACAATATCCCAATATACAATTTATTTTATCTTATTTTTTGCATAAAGACTATTTCTTTACCAAACTTAAATTCTTATGGAGGAAATATCTCGACAGGAAAACTTTAGAAATAACCGGACAAATTACATTTTTTATTATTTAAATTTTATAAAAACAATAATTCTTAATTATTTTTTACTAAAGAAATATTACAAACTTAGCAAAAAAACCTCTTTTATAGTGTTAAGTAACTGGAAATAAGTTTACACATGTGATATAATGCATGAAAATGTGTGTTCGGTTTCATTCATTTAAAAAAGCAGAAGGAGGTCTCATGGCTATTCTCACTACGCAGGCTACGCAGAAAAAAGAATTCAAATCAAAATTCAATGATGAATTTGAAAAGTACCTGAAACGCCAGTGTTTAAAAACAACGTTCAACGGTCTTGAACTTGAAACATTCAGCTGGTACAAAAAAATGCTGGGTCTTGTATAAATCAGACTAAGCTAATATTTTCATCACTTCTGACAGTGGTTTTTTCGGTGGAGATTTAAAGTTGCTATGTTCCGGTATTCCCACTGTTAATAAAGAGATAATTTTTGATTTTTCATCCAGATTCAAGATTTCTTTGAATTTTTTGTAAGCAACAATAGGTGCACAGAGCCAACATGTTCCATAACCTAATGCGTGTGCAGCAAGGGACATGTTCTCTATTGCTGCGCCAATACTTAAAAGTGAAGAATTCGGACGCATTAAAGAGATTTCGTCCTCCGGATAATTATTTTCCCTAAGTATTGCAGAAACAAAAGATTTTCTTTCTTTTTCTATTACCGCAATTACAACCGGAGCTTTGACAAAGAATCCAGAATAATATTTATACAAATTCAGTTTATTTTTATTTTCTTCTGTAGTTTCGAGCTCTGATATTTCGTCATACATATCTGTCACTGCGTCGAACATTCCTTTTTTTATATCAGGATTATAAATTGCAATGAATTCCCAGTTCTGTGAATTAGTTGCACTGGGTGCAAGCCGTCCTGCATCTATAATCCTGTGTATATCACTAACAGGAGGTAGGTCGGTTTTATACTTTCTGATAGTTTTTCTTGTAGTAAGAACTTCAAAAAATTCCATATTATTTACTCCTTAGGTAATCAGATGAAAAAACTTATCACACTTTTAACATTAATATTTTTTTTCTCAAATGTGAATACATCATTTGGTGAAAATTTGAAAAAAGTAAGCACTAATCAAAATGAAATGGTCCTTTTCATAGTGGATTTTTCAAACAGTATGTCCGAAAAGATAAAGGATGTGAAAAAAATTGATATGGTGCTTGACACGGTCACAGAACTGCTCCCTTCAATACCCCCTGACAAACGAATCGGACTCAGGGTTTACGGACACAAAAGCGGAATTTTTGCCATGCAAGCTTGCAAAGCCAGCACTCTGCTTGTTCCTGTCACCAAAAATTCTGCATCATCAATCAGAAATGCCCTGTTTTCTTTAAGTCCGTCAGGCTGGACACCTATTACTTACTCGCTAAAACAGGCTGTTGCAAACGACTTTGGAACATTTACCGGGAAAAAAAGAATTATACTGCTCTCTGACGGCGGTGAAAACTGTGATGAAAGTCCATGCGATTATGCAATGGAACTCATAAAAACAAGAGATGATATCTCAATTGATGTCATAGCATTTAATATAACAGACCAGGAAGCGAACAATCAGCTAAAATGCGCAGCACTGGCAACTTACGGAAAATTTTACACCGCAAATACAGCAGCACAGCTTTTAAACAGCCTGTCAAAATCTTTGAATATTCAAACAGATGTACAGGGGGTAATTATACAGCACTAAAAAGATACAGAAATTCCGGTATTATAATGTACCGGAATTTCTAAACTTTTTTAAAGAATTAAAACATAAAAAGCGTTCAAATCAATTTATTTCTTATTCGCTTTCGCTTTTCTAAGAATTGCAGTCTGTTTTGTATACATCATTTCTTCTTTGATTTTCATATTTCCGTTTGCATCAGTTCCAATAACAAAATGTGCCGGAAGTTTGTAATCACTGGTTGACGGCTGTCTCTGGCAGGTTATTTTGTAGTCATTTCCTACTTTTGTTACTTTTCTGTCAGTATAGAAGTTTTTGTATTTGTTTAATTTAGCCAGATTTGCGCCAATTTTAAGCTGTCTTGTATATTCTTTCATATCTGTCGTAACAGATTCAGTTTTTCCGTCAGGAAGCACAACAACCCTTATAATTTTCGCATTAGGTTCGTAATAATCTACTATTTTTGGGCTCTGGGCATTTGCGTCATTGACATATTTTGTAAAGAAAGAAAGAGCATCGTCGGCGGACATAGCGAATGCGCCGGAACCAATCAACAAAGCTGTTATTAATGTTAATATTTTTTTCATCTGGTTTCTCCTTTGACTATTCTAAAATTATTCTTCCTCTTCTAAAAAGTTAAACTGTTTTTTTGTATAAATGTTCAGATTAAATTTTTATTCTTTAAAATTTTATTATGAGACAGAACACAAACTATATAATATTGTTTGCCTCAAGTTCTTTTCTGATTTTTACCAGCCCCGACTGAATGATTCTGGAAATTCTTGACGGAGATATATTAAAATCCTCTGAAAGTTCTCTGAGTTTTTTTTCCTGGAAGAATTTTGCTTCAATCAAATCCTTTTCCCTTTGCGGAAGTTTTTTTATAGCTTCTTTGATTCCCTGACTCAATTCCTGAAACAAAATATTCTCTTCCGGGGTTTTGCATGTATCTTTAATCTGGGTCGGATTTTCAGAATCTGCCATTTCGTCTATAGACAGAATAGTTTTGTAAACAGCTTCTCTTATATCGTCATGATCTGCTTCTGTCGGTGTTTCGAGTTTTTTAGTTTTTAGAGAATACCATTTGTAACGTCTTCTTACTTCGTTTCTGATTGCCCATTTTATGGCCGTTGAGATATAAGACTTATTATAATTCTCGATATTAGAGCTGGAGCACAGTTTGTGAACAACCTGCGTTCCTATATTAACAAACTCCGAATAATCTATAAGGTACGATGAAGATAGTTTTTTGAACTCAATTTTTGCTATGGTTTCAATCAAGTCGTTAAACTCTCGTAAACTGGCCTGTATAGATTTTTTTGTGTTACTGTTCAAGTCAACCTGCAATAAAGATAATTCTGCACTCTATATTATTATTGTAGATTAAAAAAATATTTATGCACAATATTCACTGCAAATATTAAAATATTTTAATCTATTCCTGTTTTTCATCTTCATCTGGAATGTCTTCGGGATGAATCGGAAGACGAAAACCGAAAGTAGAACCTTCATTAGGCTTGCTCTTCACAAAAACCTGTCCTTTGTGATGTTTTTCAATAGTTATTTTCACAAGATGAAGCCCGAGCCCTGTACCTTTAACAGTATGGGTATCATTTTCAACTCTGTAAAATCTTTCAAAAATTTTTTTCTGGTGCTCTTCCGGTATGCCGATACCCTGATCTTCTACGGAAACTTCAATAAAATTAGGGTCTCTTGCCAGTTCAGCCCTTACTTTTATTCTGCCGTTTTCAGGAGAATATTTAATCGCATTGGATAAAAGATTGTTCAAAACTCTTTCTATTCCGCTGACATTCATCGGAACTTCAGGCAAATCCGGTTCCTTAATCAATGAAAAAGTTACATTTTTTTCTTCAGCCAGCACCTGCATACTTTGAAGAGTCTGTTCAATTACCGGAATTATGTTGCAATTTTCTTTTTCTACATTTACATTGCCAGCCTCCAGTCTTGAAAAATCAAGAATGTCATTGACCATTTTTTGCAGCCGCGCAGCTTCTTTGTTAATAACACCGAAAAACTCTTTGTTCGTTGCTTCATCAAAATCATCAGAATGATTGTAAAGTGTATCTATATAAGTTCTCAAAACAGTAACAGGTGTACGGAGCTCATGACTTACATTAGAGATGAAATTGCTTTTCATTTTGTCGATTTCAACTTCTTTTGTCACATCAATCAACACAATAATGTATCCGACATAATCCTGACTTTTCGAAAACATTGGAGATATAACTGATTT
Source organism: Candidatus Gastranaerophilales bacterium (assembly GCA_944322755.1). GTDB lineage: Bacteria > Cyanobacteriota > Vampirovibrionia > Gastranaerophilales > Gastranaerophilaceae > CALUPY01. Next base: position 35,455 of record CALUPY010000021.1, read on the forward strand.
AATCACTCTTTTATCAATAGTAATATTGAATTCAAGAGGTTTGTTTTCCATAATATCTAGCGGAGTATCTTTAAACTGTTCAATTTTTTCTTTAAAACAAAGTTCACCTTCCGAGTCACAATACATTTGAATTTTTGTGTTCAAAATTTCATCTTCATTTGTCTGCAATAATTTTTGCGCAGCATTATTGACGAGTACAACATTGTCGTAATTGTCACAAACAACAACACCGTTCACAATACTCATCAACACAGCTTCCATTTTGTTTCTCTCGAGCGTAAGCTGGTCAATATTCTGTTCTTCGTATTGATGAAGACGTCCGGACATATCGTTAAATGCGTCAATAAGTTCCCTGATTTCTCCGTTTGTGTTTTTGGGGTCTAACTTAAAGCCAAAAGCACCTGTCGATATCTTTTTAACCCCGTGGTGAAGTATATTGAGTTCACGGGTAATCAAAATAGTATTTATAAGTACCACCAGCGTAAAGATAATCCATGCTACAGTAAACACAACAAGCATCGAGTTTCTTGTGGTATGGGAAATATGCAGCATAGAAGTACCGGACAGACCTACCGTGACAGAACCGATAACGGTTTTTATGCCGTCTATCTCTGACATCATTGGAGCAGAGGTTATAATAGTAGCTTCTGATGCTCTTGTTGGATATTCTTTTTTGCTTGAATAGATGACATTGCTATCCGAGTCTTTAAATTCAATGAAGGCAATTTCTCTGTTGCTGTTTATAATCGATTTTGTGTGTGCCTGCAAAGTAGAGAATTTATTGTATTCCTGTACGTCTTTCGTTATTTCAACACTCTCAATAGCAAGAGTTTTTGTCAATATTTGTCCAAAATCATCATAAACTTCTGAAATTTTCTGCTGGATATTTGTTATAGCAAAAACAGCAAGAGCCACTATCAAAATTGTGCTGATAACAAGCCCTAATAAAATAAGTTTATTTTGTGTGCTAATACTAATTTGCTTCTTCATATCCATTTGTTGAAAATTATATCATTAAATTTTATTTTCGTGTATGCATTTACATAATAAAGATGAGTTTTTTTTTATTTCCAAAGGATATAATGTATTAACGTATAAGTATGGATAAATATAATCAGCAGTGATATGAATTGCCCAAAATGTAAGCAAGAAATAACAGAAAAAGATTTGGTATGCCCGAACTGCAAAAAAGTTCTGAAACTAAAATGCCAGAAATGCGGTCATATTACCAAAAAGCCTGTTTGTGACAGATGCGGAAATACAATAATAAACAAATGCTACAAGTGTGGAAGGCTTAATTCAACATCTCTTGAGGTTTGTCCGTCCTGCGGAATGAATATTAATGCCAGCATTCTGCTGCGTGAAGCCACGATAGAAGAATTTGCCGCAATGACAATTGAGCTGGAGAATTATGAAGCAATTCAGGAAGCCTTTAACAGTGAAAAACTTGCAAGACATTTCCGCGCCAATTTTTATGCCTTGATAAAAAAAATAGGAGCAGAAAAAAAACTCAGGGTTCAGCTTGTAGACAATGTTTTCATCATCAGATTCTGTAAGGACTACAGCTTTTTGGAATCCTGTCTTTCCGCTGTTGATTTTTCGATTTTTGTTGCCCAGTCTGTCACAGAAATAAACAAAAAACTTTACGAAGCAAAAGGTATCACTGTAAAAGCGAAAATTGCCATTCAAAAACGCGACGTTTTCAGCAAACCATCTGAATATAAAGCGGGCGTGAATATAAATCTGGTCTACAGTTCAAAGAAAATGGATCATTTATTTAATAATGTACAGGTGCTGGTAGATTCATATGTTTATCAGGTTACGAAAAATAAATATCCATACCAGTCTTTGAGTGCTGTTTATATAAAAAATCAGATGGTTATGTTCTTTGAACTGATTCTCCCTTCTTTAATAAAAATAGAAGAAGAGGAAGTTGTTGAGGGCAATTTTGTCGAAATACCGAAAAAGCTTGAGTTTGAACCTGATGAAACAGAAGATGAACAGCTTATCAATTTTTCGAGCCTGCACTGCTCTTTCCTGAAAGCAAAATATGATACCCTGCTTGATGAAATTGCCAGGATAATTAACAACGACAGTATTAAAAATCATATAGTTGCAGTCAAAAGTACTCTAAGAGCCGGAAATTTAAGCGGTCTGTATATGAAAGATTTTGAAAAAGCCTTTAACAATATGTACAAAGTCTGCCGTTTTTCATGCTCTGCAAATTCAAAATACACACCTCTCGGATTTTTTAAAGATTTAATATATTCATACACAAATGTATCTGAAATGGATGTACTGTTGCATCCTGAGTGCGTAGACGCAATTACGCGTGATACATTTTTGCAAAACCTTTTGACTTTAAAATATCCTGAAAACAGGCATCCGGAAGATGTCAGGTATGAGTATTTTGAATCATTTGCCGGATTTTTTAACAATATCTCGGCAAAGACCGTTTTTATTGTAGACAACTTTGAAAATATAGACGAAGGTTCACTTGAAATATTGAAATATCTCGTTGAAAATAATATTCTTGGAAATGCTTCATTTATTTTTTCATACACCCAGGATTTTTCTCTCCACAGAAAGATTTACAAACTTATTACCTCGTCTAATTTCTTCGAAATTGAACTGAGGCTTTCATCGAACAGAACTATTATAAACAACCACGCCTCAAGCCTCAAAAACATAGAAAAGACATTTTTCTTTGAAAAAGTAATAGAAAACACAAAAGGTTCGAATTTCTTCTACAATCAGGCTTTCAACTATCTTTTAGATAATGGCATACTGGAATATAAAGACGGTCAGTACAGTGTTCATAAGAACAAAATGATTGTCATCCCGAATTCTCTGGAAGAACTGGCAAAGAGAAGAATACAATCTCTATCAGCCGTCAAAAACCAATTGGAACTTTATTCCCAAATTCTTATACTCGGAGAAAAAGTACCCTTAGAAGTGCTTTCTATACTCGGATATGACGATATTTCAAGATTACTAAAAAGACTTGTCGAAATAAAACTTGTACAGATTCAAAATGACAGAATGGTGTACATAACAAACTATAATCTATACAGACAGGCGTTGACAGAAGCTATAGAAACCCAAAAACTGCAGGAGATTGCGCTATCGCTTATACAAAAAGTCATTGCATATATTTCAGTAGAAACAAAACTCAAAGCAGAGATTTTCGAACTGGCAGGAGACAAAAAAGAAGCCTTTGCTCACTGGAACAACCTCGCAGATATATCAAATCATTTCGGAGATTTTAATGCATATCTTAACTGCACAAATAAATATCTTTCTTTTGCGGACAATATCATAGATGAAGAGTCAAATAAGACTGTAGAACAGGTAAAAATCGATGTTTATGAAGAAATGAGTCTTATGCTCTACAAATATTATCCTGAAAAAATATTGAATTTTCTTGAACTGCTTCTGGAAAACCTCGAACTCAGCGGTGATGATTTAAAAATTAAAACAGTTGCGAACAAACTCGTACAAAGTTGTCTTTTGAGCGGAAACTATGCAAATGCCCTCGAATACGTAGGCAAAATTATGGCAAGAACAAAAGCCGGTTCCTTTAATCCGCATGACAGGAATTTTAATTTAAATTATTTTCTAATAAACATGGTAACTCTCGAGCTATACTACAATCTCGGCCGGCTGAATGAATGTGTGGATTTGGGTGATGAACTTTTCAAACATATCCATATAAATAATTTTGCTGACAGCATACTTCCGCAGGGTTTTTCACGAAAACAGTTCAAAGATGCAATTGTCGATGCTCTGTTTTTTGTTTCACTATCACGCATAATTCAGTTGAAAGACAATGCGGCTAAAAAGATTTCAGAAATTATACCGGCAGTAGCAGGCAGTTACGCTTGTTTTGATTTACTTTTGGTTTTACAGAAATTTTTGTCAGGCCAAAACATAGCACAGGATTTGAATAAATTCGAAAACAGAGATTTTTCACAGGACAAATATTCCCAAATACTTTATCCGATTCTAAGAGGTATGGTGGCATTACGTTTACAGGACTGGGATTCTGTAGGGGATTATATTTACCAGGCAAAACTGGTATCAAATTCATACTGCCTGCACCAAATTGAACATTTCTGCGATTTGATGATTGGGTTTGCATATCAGAATATGGGAAATGTCAAAAAGGCAAAACAGATTTACTACAGCGTGCTGGATGCATCTTCTGCCAAAGCCATCAAAAATATTACATATCTCTGCTGGTATCTGATAGCCCAGACAGAACGTCTTGAAGGCAGCAATGAAACAGCAAACGGCATTTTGAACAATGCTTTGTTGAATATGGAAAAAGATGAAAACGTTTCACCGTATTTTATTATGATGTTTAAAACAATGTACGCGGAATTACTGCTTATGAATAACGAAGTCGAAAAAGCTCTTTTCTGTGCAAACCAGTCTTTTGAAATAATATCAAAACATCATCTTGGTCTGAATCTTTCCCATATTTCAAATATGCTTACAGAAATTTACAAATGGCTGATGGGTAACGAAAAAGACCCGCATGCCGTTGAATTTTACAGAAAAAAATTAATGCAGGTTGCTGCTACAAACATGCAGACTTAAAACAATTCGTCATCTGACAGAAATGATAATATATAGCAGAAATATATGAATTAGACAGCCTAGTAGTTCAACTTTATTCATTTCTTGAATCGGAATTTGCAGGAAAAAATATAACAACAGCAATTGATACAACTTTTAAAGAATCCGTTATTAAATTACTCAAAACACAAGTCAATTTTGCATTCAATATTTTAAAAGATATAAATATTTTTTTAGAGTCGAAAAATTAGTCATAAAAATCATCCTCGCCATGTGAAATTTTTAGAGACTTGACTCAAAGTATTTTATGATAAAATTATCATGTAATTTGAAAATTAAATAGATACTCGAATCGGGACGTAGCGCAGCTTGGTAGCGCACTACCTTGGGGTGGTAGGGGTCGCAGGTTCAAATCCTGTCGTTCCGACCATTTATTTAAAAGACCGGAGCTAAATTTCAGCTTCGGTCTTTTGATTTTTGTGTAATATTTGTATAATCAACATTAAAATTAAGGAAAAATGCGTTTTCTTTATCTTTCCGGCTATATAAAATCTGATATTCAGAACCGTTTACCATAAACTACATCAAATCATCGTCAAAATATCCGACGAGAAATTTTAGTTTTTTAATAGCCTCGTCAAAAGAAAGTTTTGTCGTTTTTAAAGCTCTATGATCGAAAAGTTCCAGTATATTATGCTTTTTATCAGCTCTGCTTATGCTGTAACAGTGATAATCGCTCAAACCTTTATGAAACCCAAGTAATGTTCCGGCTACAAAACTATTATCAGGATTTTCATTGATTCTGTTAAAAATATCCATACTTTCTTTTTCTCTGGATTTCAGACTGAGTCTTATACTGCTTTCATTTATTATGACAGGCTTTTTCCCTGTAAACATTTCAAGAAAATTTGACGGTTTGTTAAATTCAAATTTTTCATTGCAATCCGGGAATTTGCATATTAACGGTTTTTTTGATGGAAATTTATTCAAAAGCTTGTTCATAGCAACTTCAATTGCTTTAATAATGGGATTATGCGGAAAATAGTTATTTATTGGTATCGGGTTCTTGAACTTGTCCATGTAAACCAAATTATCCAAATCTTTTTGTGTAACAAAAAAATCTCTGCAATTTCCGTTTATATTTTTAAATTTTATGCAAAACCCGTCATTTGTGTATCGGATATTTTCACTTAAAATTTTTCTGCCGTTTGCACTTTTTGTAAGAGCACCAATTGACGATACAAGATAACAGTCCTGGAAATATTGTATCGCATATCTGAGGGTTCTGATTTCATCTGTTCCTATAGATATCATATATCCGGTATAATACATGTAAATAATAAAAATTGCGTGTGGGCTTTCTTACTTTTATTAAATTTTAAACCGAAAAAGAAAACTTTCGATATAATTATCCGAGACTCAACCATTGCATTAACATTAATAGCAAAATTTTTTTCCTTTTGACTTTAACTAATAAAATATTAAAAAAAGGAGAATTTTATCAATGCCGGCAAGACCTGCTGTTTCTGTTATTGTTCCAGTATATAATGTGCAAAAATACTTAGGCAAGGCTTTAAGTTCACTGAAAAACCAAAGTTTAAAAAACCTTGAATTTATTTGCATAAACGACGGTTCCAAAGATAAATCACTAGAGATTTTACAAAATTTTGCAAAGAATGACAGCAGATTTAAAATTATCAATCAGAAAAACCTGGGGCCGGGATGTGCGCGAAATAACGGATTAAACGCCGCAAATGGTGAATACATAGCTTTTCTTGATCCCGATGATACTATTAATAAAAACTCAATGGAGCTTTTATACAACAAAGCTAAAAAAGAGGATTTAGATGTTCTCGCATTTGATTACAGAACAGTAGACGAAAACGGCAAAATACTCAGCAATATAAGAATCAAAGACAGACTTGAACTTCCGGAAAAATTTAATTGGAAACATCTTCCATATGTGTTTGGCAGTCTTGTGTACATGGTATGGAATAAAATTTATAAACGAAATTTCATAATGATGCACAATATTCATTTTACGCCATGCAATCTTGCAGAAGACTGCGCTTTTACATTCGGTGCTACGCTTAATGCTAAAAATATCGGATATATGGACAAAATTTTTTATAACTATCTCCAACGTCAGGACTCAGCCGTACACAAAGTGACGGACAAAAACATGTGCGTATTTGATATGCTTGACGATGTAAAGGATGTAGTTGAAAAAAGCGGTTTTGCCAAAGAATTGTCAAACGAATACGACTCTTTTGTAGAAGGTTCCATACCATATTATTACAACAGAATTAAATCCAGACCGGAATATGAAAAACTTTGCAGCCAACGGCTCGAAAAAAAATACCATAAAGCAGCACAACAGGCTATTCAAGAACGAAAGTTTGTTTTTGCAAAGATTTCAGAGTTGATTAATGCGCTCGCAAAAAAAGGTAATTGAATACAATATAAAACATTCAATAACTATTCTATTCTAATTTGCCAACGAAAATATTTTTACAGCAACATCTACTCATATGTTTTTTTCGCTGAAGTATCCAATATCATTTAGGTATGTCCCCAAAAAATTCGTGATAAACGTCTGATTTCAAGAGAGCCGGCGGCAACTGTGACACTAGATTATATTGAAAGGAAAAAATTATGAGTTGGATATACCTGATACTTGCAATTATGTTTGAAACACTTGCAACCACTTTACTAAAAATGTCCCATGGTTTTTCACTTTTACTACCATCTATAGGAACATTCATCGGCTACATACTTTGTTTTTTATTTTTGTCCTATGCATTGAAATCAATAGATATGAGTATTGCATATGCTATTTGGTGTGCCTGCGGAATTTTATTAATCAGCACAATAGGAATATTCTTTTTTCATGAGTCAATAAGTACTCTAAAAGTTGTGTCTATTGTATTAATCATTTTAGGAACAGTAGGATTAAAGCTGGCATAAAAACAGTGTTGTGCAAAAAAGTTTAAGCTTTTTAACACAGGCTTGTTTTTAAATATTTTATGATAAAATTAATAATGTAAATTGAAAATTAAATATCTAATCGGGATACTCTGCCGAAAAAAATATGACTAAATGTCATATTTTTTGAGAGGAAGCAGCGTAGCTGCGCAGAGTTCTCTATATCGAAAATAAAATCTAATCGGGATGTAGCAAGGACTCCGTACAAAAGCTGACTAAATGTCAGGTTTTGGATGGAGGCAGGCTAAGTCAGAAACGAAGTTTCTGCGTGCCGTATAACAATTTAAAACCAAGCTGCATCAACTTTGAAAATTAAATATCTAATCGGGATACTCTGCCGAAAAAAATATGACTAAATGTCATATTTTTTGAGAGGAAGCAGCGTAGCTGCGCAGAGTTCTCTATATCGAAAATAAAATCTAATCGGGATGTAGCGCAGCTTGGTAGCGCACCGTGTTCGGGTCGCGGGGGTCGCAAGTTCGAATCTTGTCATCCCGATTTTTTCTATCTTTTTTCAATGGATGGACAAGATTTCATCTTGCCACAACCGGCCTAAGATTACGCTT
>CALUPY010000022.1 GCA_944322755.1 Candidatus Gastranaerophilales bacterium
GATTACGGGCGCTCGCAAAAAGCGTGGTTTTTGCTCGCATGGGCACTTGCTTCGCATCGTGCCCGCCCGAATCCGCTTCTTGGATTACGGGCGCTCGCAAAAAGCGTGGTTTTTGCTCGCATGGGCACTTGCTTCGCATCGTGCCCGCCCGAATCCGCCTTGGATTATTCGGCACTCTTCGCTCCTCTCGTTCGCTTTAAAATCCTTTGGATTTTATCGCTTACTACGGAGCTCGAGACGTTACGAGTTTCGGGCTTCGCCCTCACTCTACCGAAAATCCGCTTCAGGATGACAGAATTTTTGAATAAAAATACGCTTTTAGCTTTTTCTATTTACTTTTCAATTTACGATTTGTCTTTTTGGGCTGGAAGCTTTATCAGACAGCTTTTTCAGTCCGAAAGACCTTACAATTACGACAAGAGATATCTCTTCATCCCTTTGTCTGTATTATGACCCATTACGACTGAATTGTGAATTGAACTTTAGTTTGAAAAAATTCAAACTAAAGTTTTAATTTTGGTTAAAAAAAAGGAGAACGAAATGTTCTCCTTTTTTATATTTTTTTGCGTTATGATTACATCATTCCGCCCATTCCACCGCCCATAGGAGGCATTGCCGGAGCTTCCTGTTTCGGAATATCTACAACAGCTGCTTCTGTCGTCAAGAGCATTGAAGCAACTGACACAGCGTTTTCTAATGCTGAACGTGTAACTTTGGCAGGATCTACGATACCTTCGTTAAACATATCGACATATTCGTTGTTCATAGCGTTAAAGCCTTCGTTTGTCGGAAGTTTTTTAACTTCTTCAACAACTACATCACCTTTAACACCGGCATTTTCTGCGATTTGTCTCAAAGGAATGTGTAAAGCGTCGAGAAGGATTCTGTATCCTACTTTGTCATCGTCGCTTTCATATTCGTTCGTGTCAAGGCTTTTCTGCATTTCCTGCATTACACGGAGGAGAGCAACACCGCCGCCTGGGACGATACCTTCTTCTTTTGCTGCTCTTGTAGCGTTCAGAGCGTCCTCTATTCTGAGTTTTCTTTCTTTCAGTTCAACTTCGGAAGCTGCGCCTACTTCGATAACAGCTACACCGCCTGCAAGTTTTGCAAGTCTTTCCTGAAGTTTTTCTTTGTCGTATTCAGAATCAGAAGCTTCAATCTGGCGTTTGATGAGTTTTACTCTTTCGTCAACTTTGGCTTTGTTTTCATCTCCTACGACAATTGTTGTGTTGTCTTTTGTTACGGTAACACGTTTTGCACGACCGAGCATTTGAACTGTTATATTTTCAAGTTTTATACCGAGTTCTTCCGTAAACATTTCACCACCGGTTAAAATAGCGATATCTTCAAGCATTGCTTTTCTTCTGTCACCAAATCCCGGAGCCTTTACGGCAACTGCTCTCAAAACTTTTCTCATTGTGTTAACAACGAGTGTAGCAAGAGCTTCACCTTCAACATCTTCTGCAATGATTAACAGAGAACGTCCATCACGGGCAACCTGTTCGAGTATCGGTACAAGGTCTGCAATGAGGTTGATTTTTTTATTAACACAAAGAACATAAGCATCTTCAAGAACTGCTTCCATTCTTTCTGCATCTGTTACAAAGTACGGTGAAATATAACCTTTATCGAACTGCATACCTTCTACGACTTTGAGGTTTGTACCGAAGGATTTTGATTCTTCAACAGTTATAACGCCGTCATGTCCGACTTTTTCCATTGCCTCAGCAATAAGTTCACCGATTTCATGGTTGTTGCCTGCAGAGATTGTTGCAACCTGTGCAAGAGCTTCTTTTGAATTTACCGGTCTGGACATTTCTTTGATTTTTTCAACAGCGAGTCTGACACCTTTGTCCATACCGCGTTTCATCCCTATTGGATTTGCACCTGCAGTGAGGTTTCTCAAACCTTCTCTAACCAGTGCTTGTGCAAGAACAGCAGCTGTTGTAGTGCCATCGCCTGCTACGTCGTTTGTTTTTGAAGAAACTTCTTTAAGAAGTTGTGCGCCGGCATTTTCAAGACCGTCTTCCAGTTCGATTTCTTTTGCAATAGTCACACCGTCGTTAACGATTTGAGGTGCACCGAATTTTTTTTCTATGATTACATTTCTGCCTTTAGGACCGATTGTAACTTTTACAGCATCTGCTACTGCGTCTATTCCTTTGAGAAGACTTTTTCTTGCCTCCTCGTTAAATACTATTCTCTTAGCCATTTTTTATTCTCCTTGTGTCTATTAATAGTCTTTTCGTCTAAATTAAGCTTCTAAAACGCCTAAAACTTCTTTTTCAGAAAGAATTTTCAGGTTTTCATCGTTTAGTTTTATATCAGTTCCTGCATATTTTGCAAAAAGAACGATGTCGCCTACTTTTACTTCCATATCCTCTTTCTTGCCGTCTTCAAGAGTTTTTCCGGGGCCTACAGCGATAACTTCGCCTTTCTGGGGTTTTTCTTTAGCTGAGTCCGGAATAAAAATTCCGCCTGATGTCTGTTCTGTATCGTCAATGATTTTAATAACCAATTTGTCTGATAAAGGTCTGATTGCCATAATAGCCTCCTGTCTTTCTAATTTCTCAATACTACTCTTTTATACCATTAACTTTATTTTTTATTTAAAATATTAATGAAAAATTAATTATTTGATTGAATGTATTCTATAATTTTGAAAGCTTCTCCTTCTGCAATAGATGGACGTGATGTATACAAGACTTCTATTTTATCCTTTAAAAGGGCTTCTATTGCCGGATTCGGAACTGATATTATAAAATAAATATGCTTTGCTTTCACATCTTTAAAATCAAAAACTATACTGCCATTTGAATTATTTTTATTACAGCTCCATTTCATGTATTTTATATAAGTTGTGTTTGTTCCGGACCAGAATTTTCTGTCTGGAAGATACAGCATCACTGCTATTGCGTATGGTTCCGGAAGAGGAATAAAAACAGAATCCTCGGGTAGATTTTCTCTAATAAATTGGGCCGTCTCTTTTGCACTTGAGTAGTTATTAAACAAATCCAGTACTGTATATCTGAGTCCGTTAAAAAAACTCAAGAGAAAAAACATACAAATAATAATTTTTGCAGATTTATTTCTGTCAATTTGCCATAAGCAGAATATCAGAATTAAAAATGCACAAAAACTTTTTGTCGGATAAATGTTCAAACTGTAACTTGTAATATATATAAAAAACTGAAAACCTATGGATAAAACAGCAAGCGTGAACAAGCTTTTACTTTTTTTGAAAATATAAACAAAAATTATTAAAAATAACATAGATATTATGACAAGCACAACTGATGAAGAAAATCCGAAAGAATTTCCGAAAAACTGAGAAAAAGTATCTGTAATATTCTTTAGAATTGAATCTAAATTATATTTTATGGCACAGCTGGCTCCGAATGGTGTAGCTGCAAGCTGTAAAATAACTGCAATTAACCCAACACTAATTATGCCTGCAGATATAAGGTATTTTTTCTCATAAGCCTTTTCTTTTAAAACATTGTTACAAATAAAATACGCTCCAAGAATTGCAGAAAATGCAAACATTATAATATGTGTATTTGCAATTAATGCCAGTACAACCGCATAAAAAACAGGATATTCTTTTTGTTTTTTGTACAATATTGCAGCAAGAAACACAAGAACAGGAATCATTGAATAACTTCTGGCAATAACAGGGAAAAAGTACAAAAAACCTGAACTCAAAACAATTGAGGCTTTTTCAAACTTAGAAAAAGGTGAAAATTGAAGCAGCAAAAATACCCCGACAACCGAACACAACCAGCAAAATACCTGCATCACAATAACAGAACATCCGGTTTTTGCAAAAGGCATCATAATCAGATAAAAAAGAGAGGGATGTCCTTCTTGTACAAGATGTTTGAAAAGTCCGAAAAGAGAAAGATTCTTGCTCAACAGCCATACTTGAGCTTCATCTGCCCAGATTTCATGGTGCATCACGACAAAAAAAGTCAAAAGTGCATATATTATCAGAATTATTATATTAATTGCAGTTTTTTTATTCATCATTTTTTAACTCATATATATAAAATTTTTCGGATTGTAAAAGTGTGTTATCCTGTGATTTATAGACGTTTACAAGATTTTTGGGCAGCATTTGTTCAAGTTCTGCAGGTTCAAATACATAACTGAATATGTAGTATATTTTTTTGCCTTTAAATAGCGAAAAAATGTAGAAAAAATCATTATAATCTATGTAGGGTGCTAATATACCATTATTCCATTTTGAATAGGTATAAAAAGATTTTTCCTGAGGAAAATAAAATTTTGTACCCGGAAGATAAGCAGAAATAGCTGCAGTTGTTACATTATAGTTTGATACGATAACAGACTCCGGTGGTATATTGTTTTTAATAAATTCTGCGGCTTTCTTGCTTCCTGAATAATCCAGTTTTATATCATTTTTTACAGTTAAAAAAGATATCGGCCACGTAAATAGGAAAAAAATTGCAATTATCATTGAGCAAAGATTTTTTGCTTTTTGAGATAATTCTTGTTTGTTAAGAGCTGCCCAGCATCCAAAAAGCAGAATAAGCAAAAGTAAAAATGCCTTTTCCGTGCTTGTTACCCATATATATCGATATACAAAAAATTGAAATAATATTCCTAAAGTAACCGCAGAAAAAATTTTTTTGTCATTTTTGAATAATACAGTAATCAAAATAATAACAAATAAAAGAAAAAGTACACAAAAAAACTTTGGTATATTTCCGAATATATTCTGAAAAACAGATATAAGTGTCTGATATAAATTCACGGCAATATCTGCCTGAGATGAAAATTTTTGGACAAGTGCGTTTTCATTTCGACCCGCAGCAAGATACAGAACTATTGAAAAAAAATTCACACAAAACAGTATGGCAGGTGCTATTATTTTTTCTTTATTAATAAGTATTTCAAATACAAAAAATACAGCAGCTGCAGCACAAAAACCAAACATCAAAACATGCGTATTTGAAAGCAGTATTAGAAGCAATGTGTAGATATATGGCCGCTCAAACCGCTTCGGATAAAAAATAGCACACAAAAAAATCAGCACAGGGATTAAGGAATAACTCCTTGAAATTACAGAATACCAGTAGACAAAACCTGAACTGAATAAAACTGCCGTTTTTATAAACTTATTGAAAGGAGAATAAAACAGAAATACAAAAGCTGCTGCCAGAGAAAGCAAAAAACTCACAACCTGCATCGAAAACACAGGCACATTCATCTTTGCAAACGGAAACAAAACAGCATACCACAATAAAGGATGCCCCTCTGTTTTTACATGATCGATTATTCCTAAAAGGTTTAAGTCTCTAACCACCAGCCAAGCCTGGGCTTCATCCCGCCAAAGCTCATGATTTATCATTGTAACAAAAGTCAATATAGCAAATATAACAAGAAGACTTATATTAAAAATCTTATTAAATTTTTCACTTTTAAAAAAATCTAAAAAATTAATTTGCATAATACGGCAAATCCTCATTCAAATCCAATGTTTTTGCATCGTTTCTGAAAATTTTAGATTTGTAAAAACCAAGTTTTGCCAGCATAAACAGCATACTGACTTTCAATACCCCAAAACCGTATTTACAACTTCTAATAAAATTAATCGATGAAGCATCAGGGAAGTATTTCGTCGGACAGCTTATCTGGCCTGCCGTAAATCCTTTATAAAACAGCAAGGCTAACATTTCATTGTCAAAAATAAAATCATCATCACAGTCTTTTAATGGCAGAGTCTCTAACACTTCACGGCTAAAAGCCCTAAAACCTGTATGATATTCTGTCAAACGCTCTCCCATCATAAGATTCTGAAACAGGGTCAGGAATTTGTTTGCAACAAATTTATATAAAGGCATTCCACCCTCGAGTGCTCCTTTTCCTATAAATCTTGAGGCAATAGCCGCGTCGTATTCACCGAATGCAATCATAGAAGCCATTGCCGGGACAAGTTTAGGTGTATATTGATAATCCGGATGAACCATGATAACTATGTCTGCTCCTGTTTTTAGTGCCGCAGTATAGCAGGTTTTTTGATTTCCGCCGTAACCTTTGTTTACATCGTGAACAATAGTTGTTATACCTAGTTTTTTTGCAACTTCTTTTGTCTTGTCGGATGAATTATCATCAACAAGAATTATTTCATCAACGATATCCCTGTATAATTCTTTATATGTCTGCTCCAGTGTCTTTTCGGCATTGTAAGCCGGCATAATCACGACAACTTTTTTATTATTTATCATTCCCCGTCATCCTCATTCTTCCATTGTTCATAGTATAATTAAAACGGATGGAGAACACAATAAAAAATGAAAAAAATCAGCGACTTTTTTAAAAAATATTATTTAAAAGAGATTATAACACTTCTTTTTGTTTCTCTTTTTATGCTGTTAATATTTTACGGAAAATCAGAATCTTTTCTTGTCGATGTAGGACGTGAAGCATATCTGCCCTGGCAGGTTATGAGCGGAGAAGTTCTGTACAAAGATATTTTCAATGTCTATGGACCTCTGTCTTATCAAATAAACGCAATTATGTATATGATTTTCGGAGTAAAACTTTCTTCTCTATACATTGCAGGATATTTAAATACATTTTTAATTCTCATTTTGACATTTTTTATAACAAAAATGTTTACAGACAGAAAACTCGCTCTGATTATGTCTTTTATAGTCATGGGGTCTTGTGTTTTTATAAAAACATTTTTTAATTTTGTATTCCCGTATTCTTACGCTGCTGTATATGCGTTGAGCGGCTATCTGCTTTCTGTTCTCTGTTTTCTGTTTTACATTAAAAAGGAAAATAATAAGTTCTTGTATTTATCTTTTTTAGCGGCAGGTTTTTCATTTGCAAACAAAATAGAATATCTTCCTTATTTTATATTGCTGTTTTTAGCTCTTGCTGTTATATGTTTTGTTTTTAAACGGATTAAAATAAAAAACTTATTGATATGTACAATCGCATTTTTTGCAATACCATTTTTGTCTTTTCTGATATTAATGATTCAGGGTGCAAGACTGCAAGATTTTTATAATGCTTTTTTACAGGTAGAGGGATTGTTAGAAACTCCTGCTTCAAAATATTTTTATAAAAGTTACGGATTATTTTGGAATCAGGAAAATTTCGTTTTTTCTATGAATGTATTAAAACATTCTGTTCTGGCATTAATTCCTGTATTTTTATTGTTTTACGGGTTGAATTATTTAAATCAGAAATTTTTGGAGTCTAAAATATTAAAGATTATTTTCAAATCTGGAACTGCCATTTTCTGCTGTTTTATTGCATACTTTGTATTCAAATATTTTCAAATGCTTGATAACAAATTTTTCTGCTGGCTTGGAATAGTTAGTCTTGTTTTGTTAGCCGGTTTTTGCATATATATTCTATCCGGATTTTTTAAAAATGCAAAAATATCTAAAAAAGATTTTATGTTCTTTTTCCTTTTAATTTCAGCCGTGTCTGTATCTTTAAAAGGCATATCGGGTATTACTACAGAATGCTATGGTACATTTACTATAGCAGCACTTATCATTCCTTTTGTTGTATTTGCGTCAAGATATATACCTAAATTGATGAAATTTTTAAATAAAAAGGTATATTATGAAACGGTTTGCAATATTTGTTTAATTATTATTATTCTATTTTTTACTTTAAATATAAAAAAACTTGCCGATAACAGACTGTATCCGGTAAAGACAGAACGGGGAATAATTTTTGTGCCAAAGTACTTAAAACACGTATCACCTATTGTGAATTACATAAAAACAAAAACAGAAAAAGATGCGACGGTAGTTGCCATGCCCGAAGGCGCAATGATAAACTTTCTTGCTGCAAGGAAATCCCACAATCAATACTACTATCTTATTCCGGTCAATACCCAGATTTTCGGGGTAGAAAAAATCTTGTCTGATTTTAGGAAGAATCCGCCTGATTATTTTATAGTAAATAATATACCGTATACGCCATTCAATGTTTCACATTTTTGTTCATATGCAAAACCTATATGTGACTTTATCGAAGAAAACTATGAACTAAAACTATACACTAATGATGAATTAGAGTTTTATGTTTATAAAATAAAGAAAAAATCTTAAACTTCAATAAAGAGGCGTTTACCTACAATGTTAGGTTTACCGTTATAATAACCGGCAAAGTATCCGCCGCGTACGGGATTGTTCTTTCCGTAAAAATTTGAAGAAGTATTGTTAGACACGAAAGGATTGGCAAACGGATTAGCTGACTGAGGTCTGGCTTGAACAGGATTAACCTGAACCTGAGCGGGCATTAAAGCTTTATTTAACAGAGAAACGAGGCTTGTTACCATAATTTTCCTTTCCTGATTTCCTTCACATATTACTATATAATAAACTCATATAGCAAGTCACATTTATTATAATATTATATTACAAAATATTAAAGTATTTTTCCGGAAAAATCCCCCATACCGTGTATATCATTATTTGCTATAATCTGTCACAATCAGTTTATGGTAAAGAAATGTCCTTTTAATCATGATGAATGCGGAGACTTTTGTGCACTATTCATATCTCCGGATGAGTTAAACGAACTTGTTGCCAGCAGGCTAAGCAGTATCGGAGCATTCGACAAGGTAAATGGTTTATGCGCGTTAAAGAATCTGGCACTTGTACAAAGCAGGACTTTGTTTGAGAAAACTTCTGTAAACAAGTTCTAGTTTTTTTTATGCTTTTGTGTCTTAATTATATACAAGATAGTTAAGAAGGAAATGAAGGACAAAAATATGCAAGCCAGACGTGCAGCCCGAGAATTGGCACTAATACTATTCTCACAATTTGATAAAAAAATTACACATTATAATCAGACAGAATTTGAAGATATCGTTCTGAAATCAGTAAGAACACTTACCAATAACGCGGCAGAAGATTTAAAAGTCAGCATAGGTGCTCTTTTTGAGATGAAAGATTTTATAACGAATTATGAATCAGATCATCCTACAAACCTTGAAAGACCGATAGATTCAAACAATATTCCGGTTCCGGTGCCTATGACCTCCGATATGATTGGCAGACTCGATGAACTTACGAATATTGCAGAAAGAGTTGTACTTGCACTCGAAATTGCAGAGTTAACAGCCCTTGAACATACCGGTAATGTAAAAAATTATGTATTCCAGATTGCAAACACATTCAAAGAACATGCCTCTGAAGTAGATGCACTTGTTCAAAAGTATGCAAGAGGCTGGGATATAGACAGACTTGTCAAAATAGACAAAGATATTTTGCGCATTTCAATAACAGAAATGCTTTATATAAAAGGTACACCGATTAAGGTTATTGTAGATGAGGCGCTTGAACTGGCTAAAAAGTACTCTACAGACGATTCTTCATCTTTTATAAACGGTATTTTAGGCAAAATTATAGAAGAAAATAAACTTTCTAAAAAATAAATCGGGAAATTTATGTTTGATTTTTTTAAAAGAAAACCTGAAAAAGAAGCAGAAGCATCTTCTCCACAATCTGAAACAAAAGAGGAAAAGAAGGGGCTGTTTTCTTTAACTTTTGAAGGGTTGAAAAAAACTCTTGAAAAAACTGGAGAATCGCTTGTCTCAAACGTCATAAAACAGGTTGAACAAAATGAAGAGTTTGACGAGTTTATTCTCGACGATATGGAAGAACTGCTCATAAAAGCGGACATCGGAGTAAATACTGCTTCAGAAATTGTTGATAAACTGCGTAAACAAAGCCTGATGAAGCCTTCCGGAGTAAAGAAATATCTCGAGGAAGAGTTTACAAAAATTCTTCTGTCAGCAGGCAGCAATGAACTTTCATACAGAGACAATGAAATAAATATATATTTTATAACAGGTGTGAACGGAGCAGGGAAAACAACTCTAATAGGTAAACTTGCCAACAGATTTAAACTGCAGGGACGCAAAGTTCTTGTTGCGGCAGGTGATACCTTCCGTGCTGCAGCAGAAGAGCAGCTGAATATATGGAGCGAACGAGCCGGAGCAGATATAGTTAGAAATGACGGAGCAGATCCGGGTTCTGTTGTCTATGACGCAATACAAAAGGCAAAAAACGAACACTATGACGTAATACTTGTTGATACTGCAGGCCGTTTGCAAAACAAATACAATCTAATGCAGGAACTGCAAAAGGTTAAAAATGTTATTGATAAAAATGCGCCGGATATGCTGAGAGAATCCATCCTTGTCCTAGACGCAAACACTGGTCAAAACGGACTGGCACAGGCAAAAGTGTTTTCAGAATGCGTAAACCTGACATCAGTTGCCCTGACGAAACTGGACGGCTCTGCTAAAGGCGGAATAATAATTGCAATTGCCAAAGAAATGGGACTGCCTGTAAAACTTATCGGAGTCGGCGAAAAGATGGAAGACTTGAAAGACTTTGATTCGAGAGAGTTTGTACGTGCGCTGTTTGAATAAACAGTGTTATGCATATATTAAATATTTTTTTCATTTCCAATTGTAACAAATAGGCAATTCTTTTCCGAAAAAATACTTTAATATCATGTGAAGTAAAAAGTAGTGTGAGAAAATTTATGCAGCCTATCTATCCTAATTGTTTTGACTTGTTAACAACGCACGGAGTTATCCATAACGACCTTGTCGGATATATTACAGGAACCCCGTCGCAATATTTACAGAATTACGCTGCCCAATATGGAGGAATGCCAACGGCATCAGGACATGCACAAGCACCGGTGCAGACCGGTGCACAAATACCTCAACAGCCTACTGCTGACATATATCACAAACCACAAAATCAGAAAGAACCTCCTGAAGCTCCTTCACTACATTCCCACAATCCTAAAAAAGGTAATATCGGGAAAAGTATTGCAATGAGCCTTATACTTTCTCTTGGTGCATCCCTGCTTTTGGCGAAAGGTATCAGAATGGTAAGAGGTACGACTGTCCCTCCGGTAACAAACGGCAGCCCATGGTACCAAAAATTTCTAAATCTGTTCAAAGTTTAGATGCCATCACATCCGTAATTCGTTGAACAACCCTCACATCAAGAGGGTCAGGAAGAATTTTTTCAGGAGACAACTCGTCTTTACTAACAATTGAAGCAAGCGCAACAGCACAGTTTAGCTTTATTTCATCGGTAATTTTATGAATGTTACCATCGATAGCGCCTTTAAATACTCCGGGAAAAGCGAGAGAATTGTTTATTTGGTTCGGGAAATCGCTCCGACCTGTCCCCACAATAAAAGCACCTGCGTCCTTTGCAGCATCAGGAAGAATTTCCGGCACCGGGTTTGCAAGTGCAAAAACAATAGCTTTATCACTCATCGTTTTAACCATTTCCGGCGTGAGTAAATTACCCTTTGAGAGGCCTATAAATACATCTGCACCTTTTATTTCTTCCTCGAGTTTACCTTTTTCCTGATTTGGATTTGTTTCTTGTGCAAGAGCTTCAAGATTTTCATTATTTTGCGGACGTCCTTTGTAAACAGCCCCTTTGCTGTCCAGTATAATCAGATTTTTTACGCCTGCAAAAATCAAAAGCCTTGCAACCGCACTGCCTGCTGCTCCAGCACCGTTTATTATTACTTTTACATCTGACAGCTCTTTATTTGCCAGAGTAAGAGCATTCAAAACAGCAGCAAGCACGATTATGGCCGTTCCATGCTGGTCATCATGAAAGACAGGAATTTTCAGAGTATCTATTAAAGTATTTTCAATTTCAAAACAAGCAGGAGCAGCAATATCTTCCATATGTATGCCGGAGAATGAATCTTCAAGCAGCTGGACAATTTTTATTACCTCTTTCGGATTCTGTGTTTTTAGACACAAAGGCATTGAACTCACACCCGCCAGTGCAGCATAAAGAGCAGCTTTCCCCTCCATAACGGGAATTGCCGCATCAGCACCGATATTGCCAAAACCGAGTACCGCAGTACCGTCAGAAACTATCGCCACCATCTTTTTGTTTTTTTCCCGGCTCAATTCTGTTTCAATTACTCCGCCTGCAAGTTCATGAAGCTGTAGTGACTTTTCCGACACATTGCCTTTTAATTTGGCAGGATTAAACATAAAAACGTTTCTGGAAATCGTGCCGAAAAATTCTTTTATATCAGGCACAACACCTTTTAAAACAGGAATATCAACATCAAATTCAATTTCTTTTACATAATCAGAAATAAGACTCAAATCTATTCCGCAAAAATTCGGAACTATATTTTCAGCAACAAACTTCAAATCATGCGTCGTTGTCTGCTTAATACACAGTGGATAAGCATCTATTAAAAGCGAGCTTTTTAAAAATATTGCCCGTTTTAATGACTGTTCGTAATCAAAAGAAATGACAGCAACCGAATCAATTTTATTTGTATAAATTTTCTCCGCCTCAATGTTTTCGCTTATTTTAAGACAAGATGACCCGACTCCTGGAGTATATACCAGAGACAGAATTTCTTTGTCATTTATTTCTATTTTCGGAACAACTTTAATACCCTGTGCCATTATTCACGTACCTTGTTTTCTTCACCTTTTAACAGTCTTTTTATATTTTCCCGGTGGAGCCATATAATATAGACTGCTCCGATTGCACAATAAATTACATAGCCTATTGGCTGTTTAAAAAGGTACATCAGCACGGGTGAAAGTGCCAGCGCTATGATAGAACCAAGCGATACATATTTGGAAATATAAGTAATTATGCCCCATATCACGGCAATACAGATTCCGACGGGGAAACACAGAGCCAGTATAGTCCCCACTCCTGACGCAACTGATTTTCCTCCGGTAAATTTCAGAAATATGGATTTACTGTGACCCAAAAGAACAGAAATTGCGGCTATAACAGGAGTTATACCGTATTGAGCGTATGCTTTTAAGAACAAAAAGGCTAATAATACCGGTATTGCGCCCTTAATTGCATCCAAAAACATTACAATAAAAAACCACTTTTTTCCGAGAACACGTTTTACATTAGTGGCACCTGTTGAACCAGAGCCGATTTTTCTGATGTCCTGTCCGGTTTTAAGTTTTACAATAATATATCCTGTTGGAATCGAACCGATTATGTAACCCATAACTGCAGCTATTAAAATTTGTAGCATAATAACTCCTCAACTATTGCTGTTTTTCTTTACGTTCTCTGAAAGAGAGCCTTATAGGCGTGCCTGTAAATCCAAAAGCTTCTCTCATTTTGTTTTCCAAATATCTTTTGTAACTGTCCTGTACCAAATCCTCATTATTAACGAACAGTATGAATGTAGGCGGAGCTGTTTTTATCTGTGTTGCATAAAGCACACGAAGTTTTTTGCCCTTTTTGGTTGATGGCGGATTCATTGCAAGAGCTTCAATTATAATTTTATTTAAAATACTTGTTGATACACGTTTTTGACACTGTTCATAAATTTCCTTTGATTTTTTATAAATACTGACAAGTCTTTGTTTTGTCTTGGCACTGATAAAAATAACAGGCGCAAAACCCAAAAACGGTGCATCATGCCTGAGTTTTTCCTCGTATTTCACAGTGGAATTAGCCTGTTTGTCCTCAATTAAGTCCCACTTATTGACTGCGACAATAATCCCCTTTCCGGCTTCAACAATAATCTGGGAAATTTTTTTATCCTGATCAGTAAGTCCTTCTGTAGCATCAACAATCAAAAGCGCAATGTCACAATCCTTTATTGCCCGAATCGCTCTGTCTACAGCAAATTTTTCCACACCCCAGTCAACCTTTGATTTTTTTCTGATACCGGCAGTGTCCACGAGAATAAACTCTTCACCTTCGTATTTTACTTTTGAATCTATACTGTCACGCGTTGTGCCTGATATATCGCTTACAATCACTCTGTCTTCACCGAGAAGTGCATTAGTAATAGATGATTTTCCGGCATTTGGCTTTCCGACGATTGCAATTCTTATGTTCTCATTTTTTATTGTTTCCTGATTTTTTTCAAAATCTTTTGTAATCTCATCTAGCAAATCCCCCACTCCACCGCTTCCATGCAGAGCTGAAACCGGAAACGGCTCCCCAAGAGCCAGTGCATAAAAATCAGCTGTCATCATGGAGCGTTCAGGCGAATCTATTTTGTTTACAGCAAGATATACCGGTTTTTTACTTCTTCTTAAAATATTAGCAATATCGTAGTCGACAGGATTTATGCCCTCTTTTCCGTCAACCAGAAATATTATGCTGTCCGCTTCGTCACAGGCTATTTGAGCCTGCGCAAAAATATTGAGCATAATTTCATCCTCATTGCCGGGAATAATACCGCCTGTATCAATTACGGTAAATTCTTTATGCTGCCACTCAACATCAAAATATATTCTGTCTCTTGTTACACCCGGTCTGTCATCGACAATAGACTGTCTCGCACCGACAAGCCTGTTCACAAAAGTTGATTTTCCTACATTCGGTCTGCCCACCACAGCTACCACTGGTATTCGGCTCATATATTCTATTCCTGTTGATAATAATGATACAAAATTGTATAATTATATTAATATAAAGCTGGTGTTTTATCTATAGTATAAAATCATTCAGTATTTATACAATCATAATAAAACAGATAGAATTCAGGATAGATAGACGGATAGGAACATTTTGAAAAAGATTTTATAAATTCGCTGTTACATTGCTTAACAATTATGCAAATTTTGTTAAAGTTTTTTTTAATTGTGCCGATAGATTAAGAATAGATAAAAAAACAAGATAGATAGATAGATAGATAGATAGATAGATAGATAGATAAATTTAATAACTCGGGTATTAGCAAAATAAGGATACTTTATGAACGGAAAAAAGAACTGCAAATTTGCATTTTCCATGGCTGAGGCTTTAGTTACAATGCTTGTTGTAGCGCTGCTTGTTGCTGCAAGCATTCCGGTGTTTACAAAAAAACACCGTTCAATTGACAAAAACACCCAACACGGAAAATGGGCATGTAAGTACATTAACGGAGAACTTCATTCTGCACGTGCAGAGGATATTGACGATAAGCTTCCTCCTGACAGCGAATGGGCAAAAGGCTGCGTTTTCCCCGGTACCGGAAAAAACGTAAAATACCTGTATGTTGAAGTATACGGTGCAGGCGGTGGCGGAAGTCCGGCAGAAGTTACTCCATGGGTAGCGAGAAACTTCCATTATGACTGGGGTGAACAGCTCCCGAGAGAAGGTGACTATGAAGTATTTATGGAAGCAGCTGCCGGTGGTAAAGGCGGAAACTGGTCATTCTCGAACAGCATATACACACCTGATTCCACCAGCAGACATCTGGGAAATATCGGTGCGTTTTATAATGAAACAAAGTACATAAAAGATTCTATAACCACTTCTTCAGGTCCCTGCTCCTACTGTTCTGTATATAGTGAAAAGTACACATATGACTGTTCTTACACCACGCAGGACTGTTCATATGTAGATGAAAACGGAAATTCCTGCTCTCCGTCGAGCAGCTCCAGTTCTTCAAGCAGCAGCTCTAGTAGCAGTTCTAGTAGCAGTTCCAGCTCTTCGAGCTCAAGCAGTAGCTCTTCAAGCGGAGGCTATCATTCAAGCAGCTCGAGCAGCGGAGGCCATCACTCTTCAAGCAGTAGCAGCTCGAGCAGCAGTAGCTCAAGTTCTAGTAGTAGTTCCAGCTCTTCGAGCTCAAGCAGTAGTTCCTCAAGTAGCGGCAGTTCTTCAAGCGGCGGCGGCTCTTCAAGCAGTGGTGGCCATTCAGGCGGCGATAGTTCTAGTAGCTGCCCATTCCCTCCCGGTGTTGGCGGCTGCAGAGCTATAATAGACAATATCTTCTCGCCCAACAGATTCGGACACGGCGTATTGACAGGCTCTGCCGTTAACATATTCCCCTTCAACCTGAAATATACCGGCGGTGTAGTTACAGGCGGTGCTTGTACACAATCTTGTACAGACCGAGTTGTACCAAAAACCTGTACGGGCATACGTTACAGAATCAAAGAAACCTGCTGGTGTCCGGGCAATACTTGCTCAATAAAATCTGTTGCTCCCGGCGGCCCCTCAAAAGCTGTTTCAGGAACATATCACATGAAACAAGGTGAAACTATCATAAAACAGGTGCTGAATCCGGCAAAAACATATGCAGCAAAAAATGTAAACGGATATTCCGTAGCCTCCGGTATAGATGCTGAAGACTATAGATATTCACACCTGAAAAGAAGCATAGGCGGATCTTTGAACGTAACAGAATCAGCAGTAACACTCGTAGAAATATACGGCGGAGAAGCTGCGAAAACAGGAACCAGAACATCGGGTGTAGGCGGATGTGTCTCACCTTGCGGAACACGACCAGGCTTCCCTAATTCTGCAGGAAACTCATCCCAGATGCACTGTGGTGCAAACGGTGCAACAGGTTCATATAAAGTCTTCAACGGTGATTTCGGAGACTCTACGAACACCTCCAAAACACCCGGAATGTGGATTGAACTCGATGAATTTGAATACAAAGTCGGCTGCCACGGACAGGCTGGCGGTGTGAACGCTTCTCTGCTCCCGACGGCAAACTCCAGAAACTTCAAATTCCAGGTCGGAAAAGGCGGCGGTGACAACCAGGACGGTACTGATACTTACTTCAGCTGGGTAACAGCCAAAGGCGGTAAAGGTGCATTCAAAGGCTGTACCTCCAATACTACCGATGTAAATAAAGCACAGGTAGCCAACAACGGCCAGCGCCAAAATTCACTGGGTATAGCCGGTCTGAGTGACGGCGGTGAAGCCGGAGATGTAGACATCAAAGACCATACCGGTGTAAATAACAAACCTGGAAGACTTTATGAAAAGTTTCCTAATATGATGGACGACCTGGACCCTGCAGGAAGATGGATAGTCCTGCCGGCAGGAAAAGGCCTTGATGGTATGATTGTTGTCAGCTGGTAACAAAAAAGAGTATAAGCCGTGATGAAAAACGCGCGGCTTATACTTATATTCTTATATTAGATTTTAGAAAAAGGTAAATTGATGAACGGCAATAAACTTTTTTACAGAAAAATTGAAGCCTTTTCCCTTGCGGAAATGGTTCTCATCCTGGTATTTGTAGCAATCCTGGCGCTTGGCTCAGGTATTATTCTGCCAAAGAAAATGAAAGCAAAAGATCCGGTTGTACCGCACGGACGGTATTTTTGCACACTGATAAACGGACAGGAACACTATTTTCTCACCACTAATAGAAATTCCGAAATTCCTGACATAACTAATCCCGGCTGGAAACAGGGAAATTGCCAGAAAAATTTTACTGTTCCTAAATACGCAAACATACTGAATGTACAGATGATAGGAGGCGGAGGTGCAGGCAAAGATGCGTCAATGGTTGCCGAAGACGAAGACTCCACACCGTCAGCACATCTTGCTGCGCATGGTGAAAAATACAGCGTAGAAGTAGACGGATGGTATGATATCAACATGTGGGGACAGCAGGGTGAAACGACCTGGCGCTCTACATGGAATGACGGAGGATGTATTGCCCGTGATGCAAACCCCGGTGATGTTGCTGCATTTAGCGGACAAATACAACTCAAAAGAGGAGATGTGCTCCAGCTTCAACTCGAAGCAAGCACTCCAAATACCCGTTCAAATGTCTTCTGCTCCGACGGTAAATATAAACCGACAGAAAGCGAGTATAGAAAAGGCAATGACGGAGGCATGGCATATCTGCTTTTGAACGGTTCTATTATTGCGGCTATCAAAGGAAGTCTCGCGGGAACAATGGTTTGCAACCCGATTATTAATGAATGTGAATCCAGATACGTCTCTACAGATGGTGCTGACGGAGAAATTACATCACTTTCATCACAAATTACAAATGTCCAAAAACGTTTGACTCCCAGCGGTGCTATCGGCTCTGTAAAAATCGATTATTCCAGCAGAAATGATACCTCCTCCAGTGCTTCCACCCCGACCGGAGGCTGCGGAGGCAGTGCCGGACAAACAAATGCGACACTCTATCCGGTATTGAGAGATACAGTACCCATAATCCGAATAGGCCAAGGCGGTACTCCCACCAGAGATGCAACCGCTACTATTTTCGGCTCTTTCCCTGCATCCGGAGGTTCACGCGGAGGCTATTGCCAGACCGGCTTGTCAAAAAGCCAGGGGTCAGACGGTGAAGCTTCGACAGCACTTCAAAAACTACCGTCAAATCCGGGCATCGGAGCTAAAGGGTCAGTGCTGAACGGAGGCAATGCATCAGGATACGGTGCCGGCGGAGGCGGCGGTGCTGCTCAGAGTGAAAGTTCTCTTGGCATCGGCGGAAACGGTTCTAACGGACTCCTTGTCATAACGTGGTAAGTATAAGAAAAGGATAAAATATGGTAAAAATTTCAGATAAAAGTAAAAAATCGCTTTCCGGATTTGCAGTCCCGAATTCCGGTGCATTTTCACTGGCTGAGGCGATGATTGCACTGTTAATAGCTGCTCTTATTCTTGCTGCGACAATGCCGGTTATTACAAAAAAACATCTCCTCCTCCCAACAAGAGGCCCGCACGGGAAATGGGCTTGCAAGGTAATTAACGGCAAAATGTATCATGCCACAGGTGCTGACCAGAATTCTCCTCTTCCGAGCGATGACTCAAAATG
Organism: Candidatus Gastranaerophilales bacterium; assembly: GCA_944322755.1. Classification (GTDB taxonomy): domain Bacteria; phylum Cyanobacteriota; class Vampirovibrionia; order Gastranaerophilales; family Gastranaerophilaceae; genus CALUPY01. The sequence continues at coordinate 18,562 of CALUPY010000022.1, forward strand.
GAAAGAAGGTTGTGATTTTCCTGTATTACCCAGTAATGTTCCTTATATGCTGATTCAAACAATAGGCGGCGGAGGCGGAGGCAACCACGAATCCGGCAAACCTGAACTTAACCTGCCTAATCCGACAGGCGATACCTTTGATATTCCGGATGATGGACACAGTACATTCGAAATACCGGTAACAGGCGACTACGAAGTATCAGTCAGAGGCGAAAGAGGTGAAACCGGTTATATAGGCCCATGGCAGCTTAACGTTATTGTGGACAACACACTCGTCGACTCTTGTGAATATCCCGGTGCACCTCCGGAAAATGCTGTCGGCTCTGTAAGATATACAAAAAAATACAATGCCGGTGATGAATTGTGGATAGAACGCCAGAGCGACACAGAAATAGAAACTAATGCAAAATTATGCCAGAATAGTTCTATCTCAGGCGGTACAGTTACACTTGCAGACGGCAGAGTATTGTATCCGGTAAGCTATACTTTTCAGGTTCCTCAGGTTATTGATGGTGCAAACGGGGACAAGCTGACCCTCTGGGAAAAAGACAGAAAAACCCAGCACAAAAACAGAGTCGTTGAAATTACCGGCAGTGCCGGCGGTATATACAGAAGCAGTACCGCAAACCAGAACTGCGATATGATTAGATGTACTAACCGTTATGCTGAATTAAAAACCAGAAACGTATCAAACCCTAATAGTCTGGTTAAAAACTACGGTATGCCCGGAGGTTTTGAGCTTGGTGCCGGCGCTTCCACCTCTGTCAGACCTAAAGAAATTCTAGTTGAGTTAAAAGGTGGCTGCGGCGGTGCTGCCGGTACGGTAAACTCTATCCTCTATCCCAGAATGGAAGATTACGGAGATATTCCGATAAAAATCGGCGACGGAGGTCTTGAAGGGCAGGACGGCGGTACAACAGTGTTCAATACCGTAACTGCCAGAGGCGGCAGCGGATGTTCCCAGACCACATCTCCCGGTGTCGATGACAAAGCAGGCATGGGCGGCGATGGTGCGGCTGCAGATACAGCGTCTAAAAATGACTCTATAGGCGGAGCCGGCGGAACAGGAGGATTCAGCATGGCTAAAGCCGGCAACGGCGGCAACGGCAGAGGTCTCGGCTCAGGCGGTGGCGGCGGCGGTGCTGCTGTTAATCTTACAAAAGAACAAATAGATCAGCTTAAAAAGACTGATAAATCCCAAATTTATAATAAAACCACCTTTGGTATGGGCGGCAAGGGCGCGCCGGGCGGTATTATTGTTTCATGGTAGACAGAACCTCTTTGCTGCAAGTTTCTATGCTTGCAGCAAATTTTTCTATAGAATTATGAATTAGTATTAAACTGCTAATTTAATGAATTCAAATATATTCTAATAAATTTCAAATTTGGTATAGTTAGAGTATGAGTGTTTGGTGGAATTATAGTATTATGGCAGTAAATTGGAGAAATTATGTATGAATTATAAAAGAAAATTTAGAAAAATTAGTGCTTTTTCTCTTGCAGAAATACTTATTGTACTTGGTATTGCCAGTTTCATCATTGTGGCAATGATGACAATTATCAGACCAAGCGATAAAGAGTTAAAACACCAGTATTACAAAGCTTATCATGTTCTCGCTACTGCCACATATAACCTCTATCAGGACAGTCTCGGAGAAAACACAAACAATGCTAAAGTCAGCACCGGAACGCAATTCTGTCAGGATTTGCTGTTCTATATGAACACAACAACCCCTAAATCATTACAGTGTAAAGGGGCTAATGTTTCTATAAAAGGAGATTCCTTCCCCGCAGAAAACATTCAGTTCACAGCAAGTAACGGTATGATTTTCTACTTTTCTCCAGATATAGTTGATGAAGATATCGGAACCCAGCGTATAGTATGGGTTGATATAAACGGTGAACGCGGGCCGAACACTGCTGTTTGGTCTAAAAACAGAGCTGCAGATATTGTTGCTTTTTCTGTTGTTGATTATGGTGAAGTTATTCCGCTCGGATATCCCAAAGTCGACAGAAGATATATGCTTGCTCGTGTTTATGTGCCTGACGACGAAGATATAGAAGAAGGGTCTGAAAAAAGAAACCTGACTGACTTGTATTCTTTCTATAATGCCCAGCAGCTCGCATATGGCGGCAAGGTATTTAAATATGACACTTTCAGCTATCAGGACAATCCTGCTTTCAAAGACGGCGCTCTTGAAATTAAGCAGTCTGACGTTCCGGAAAATATGGCAATGCTTGAAGACTGTAAAGACCCTGACAATCCGGAAGATACCGAATTTTCAAGATGTTCCATAGAAATAGAAGATTAATCATTACATATATAAAAATCCTCTGATAGTACTATCAGAGGATTTTTTTTGTTCTGTTTTAGCTTGCTGTTTACAATATTTGCCAAAGACTGTATAATGAAACTGACGTTTCGTGCGAGAAACGAAAAGATAGATAGAAGTAATATTATATGGTTATTGAGTACGTATTCTTTAATACGGAAAATTAGCGCGCATTTATGATTTCAGGAATTACTTCCCGGAAATAGATAGATACAATTAAGAATATTAGGAATAATTATGAACGGAAAAAGATGTAAATTGGGATTTTCTATGGCAGAAGCCTTGGTAACAATGCTTGTTGTAGCATTACTTGTTGCAGCTTCGGTGCCGGTTTTTACAAAAAAACACAGAACGATTGACGCCAATACGCAGCACGGCAAATGGGCTTGTAAGTATATTAATGGAGAGCTCCATTCAGCACGTGCTGAGAATATTGATGATGATTTACCTACTGACAACAAAGAATGGCAGAAAGGCTGCGTTTTTCCGGGTACAGGAAAAAACGTCAAATATCTCTACGTAGAAGTCTATGGTGCAGGCGGCGGCGGAAGTGAAGCCAAAGTAACGCCCTGGACAAACGTAAACAAACACATAAAATTCGGTGAACCTGTACCGGTTGACAGTGTCTATAATGTCTATATAAAAGGTTCTGATGCAGGAACTCCCCAGTCCTGGGATGTAACCAATCCATATTACACAACAAATCATCTTGGAAACTTAGGCTCTTTCTATGATGAGAAATACTACAGGGCAGAAACTGTATATTGCGAAACCTGCTTCAGTTCCGGTAATTGCTGCGGAAAATCACATCACAGAAGATGGGATCCGACAGGCTGCAGAAGAAGTTACAGCTGTAATTGTCATGAAAGCTGTTATTATGACGACGACGATGACGATGATGATGACGATAATGATAATGACCATTATTACAGACCTTCAAAACCTGATAAAGATTATGGCAGCGGGGATTACACCCCTCCGCCCTCTACCTCAAATCCAAGCAACGGCGGAGATGATGCCATCTGGCGTTTTCTGCCGGTTAAATCAGGTGTACTCACCGGAGGCGCTGTTAACTTGAATTGGTTTAATAAATATAAAAACGGGAAAGTTACGGGCGGTGCATATACCTGCCATACGACATGTTCCACTTGTTACGAAGTATACGGCTGTTATGTATACTCACACAGCACAAGCCAACCCTGTTACTGTTCATTTAACCACGGCCAGCTGCCAAAAGCTGAAGGCGGTGCAGCATCAAATGCAGTAGAAGGCTATCTCAAAATGGTTCAGGGTGAGAGAGTCGACAAAATAGCACTCGGAACATATAAAGCATATCCGGATACAACGGTGAATGGCTATCCTGTTAGCGGAGGCGTAGACGCAGAAGGTTACAAATATGTATATGTCAATGCGTCCACATCTACAGGCGGCGTAGCCTGGCAGGAGAAAATTCTTGCACAACTAACCGGAGGTACAGCAGGACGTCTAGGAACTACCGGTTCTAACTGCTGCTACAACTGCGGACGTCGCGGCCCGTTTCCTAACTCTGCAGGAGGTCGTCCGCATTGTGCTACCAACGGTAAGCCGGGCAAAGTAACAAATCTTGCGTCAGGATTTTCTCAAAAAGGAACATCGGTATCAGCAAAACCAGAAGGATTGTATGTTGATATTGATAAATTCGAATACAAAGTAGGCTGCCACGGACAGGCCGGCGGCATGACCGCATCTCTTCTGCCTGTTGCTAACTCCAGAAATTTCAAATTCCAGGTTGGTAAAGGCGGCCCCCAAAAAGACGGTAATCCAAACGGTGAAGATACATTCTTCAGCTGGGTTACTGCGACAGGCGGAAAAGGCGCATTTAAAGGTTGTACTTCAGACACAACTGATGTAAATAAAGCTAAAGTTGCAAATAACGGTCAGCGTCTCAATGCTCTTGGACTAAAAGGTCTAAGCGACGGCGGTCGGGCCGGAACAGTCACAATACATGAAACAGAGTGCGATGGCGGTCCCTGTCGTGATTACAGCATTCCCAGACAACAGGATCAAGCACCTAAAAACAGATGGACTGTTGAAGAACCGGGTAAAGGCCTTCCGGGTATGATTGTAGTCAGCTGGTAATTTTGAGAGTATTAGCCATGTTTAAAATGGCTAATACTTTTTTAATTTAAAAAGGGTTTAAAAGAGGAATTATGAAAAGATATAAAAAACATAGCGGATTTTCTCTTGCGGAAATGATTATGATATTACTTTTTGTGGCAATATTAGCGCTCGGCTCGGGCATCATACTGCCTAAAAAGCTGAAAGCAAAAGATCCTCTTGTACCCCATGGAAAATACATCTGCACCATCAGAGACGGGAAGGAAGTCTATTTTTTAACAACAAAAAGAAATGACCCTGTTCCATCCTTAGATAATGCAGGATGGAAAACCGGAAGCTGTCAGGCAAATTTTAAGGTTCCAAAATATGCAAATATTTTAAACGTAACTATGGTTGGCGGCGGCGGTGCAGGTAAAGACGCTTCCGTATCCTGGGATAAAGGAAACGATATTCCAAAAGGAGAATTGTACGTAAACGGAGACAACTACAATATAGAATACGAAGGCGTTTATCATATTACTATGTACGGTCAGTCCGGCGAATCTGCATGGCGTTCTCCCTGGAACGGAAATAATTGTATTGTAGAAACAGCAAATCCCGGCTATACATATAGATTCGAAGGTGACTTAAATCTCAAAAAGGGTGATGAACTCCGCATTGAAAAAGAAGAAAAAATAGACGGCACAACCACAAATTTCTTCTGCTCCGACGGGAAATATAAACCACTTCCGAACGAATACAGTAAAGGAAAAGACGGCGGGGTTATTTCTTTAACACTTAACGGAAAAGTTATTGCCTCAATAAACGGAAGCAAAGCCGGTCAAACCAGGTGCAACGCCGGTGCATACGAATGTGAAAACAGATATATTGTATCACAGGGTGCAAACGGTTCTGCCAAAAAAGCTCCTTCAGGTTTTTCAAATTTAAAAATTTATGACCCCGCTAACGGTGCGAACAGACAGTTTGTGGAATTTGACGGTGTTGTATTTGTTGAATACTCAGACAGCAAAAACAATACGACCTCTACATTTACCCCCAACGGCGGATGCGGAGGCGGTGCAGGAAAAACGAATTCTACATTGTATCCTGTTTTGAGAGATACAATTCCGCCAATCGTTATAGGAAGAGGCGGCACCTCATCCCAGCCTTCCACTGCAACTATTTTTGGCTCATTCCCGGCATTAGGCGGTTCTACCGGAGATAACTGCCAAAATGTTTCAGCAACACAGGGTTCCTCAGGTGAAGCAGTGACCGCGGTAAAAGGATTGAGCTCTGTCCCCGGAGAAGGTGCGAAAGGCGGCAGTGCCGCAAAAGTCGACGGTGCCAATGCTTCTGTGTGGGGTGCAGGCGGAGGCGGGGGCGCCATTTATTACACTAAAACACCAACTTATGACAAATCTCTTTCCGCCGAAGAAAATAAAAAGCCTATTCAAAAAGGAGTAAGAAAATGGTATCAGGGTAAAGGCGGAAACGGCTCTGACGGTATTATCATTATTACCTGGTAAATCTATAAGGATTAGATATAAATGGAAATAAATATTAAAAAACAAGATATAATGCGACGACAAAACACAGGCTTTTCTTTGGCTGAGGCAATGATGGCATTGTTAATAGCTGCGTTGATACTGGCTGCAACCATGCCTGTTATAACAAAAAAACATTTAATCCTCCCCAAAAGAGGGCCTCATGGCAAATGGGCATGCAAACTTATTAACGGTCAAATGTATTCTGCTACAGGCGCTGACCAAAATTCAACATTGCCGCCTGATAATAAATGGAAAAAAGGCTGTAAATTTCCTGTTTTGCCAAGCAATGTTGCATTTATGCTTATCCAGACAATAGGCGGCGGTGCCGGAGGAAATCCGCAGGAAGGTGAACCATCATTGACTTTTCTTGCCCCTACTGATGTTTTTGAAATTCCGGATTATGAGGATGGAACTCTTGAAATTCCGGTGTCCGGAGAATATGAAGTTACTGTAAAAGGCAACAGAGGCGAAAGCGGACAAATGAAACCCAGAGGTTTCAGAGCGAGAGTAGATGGTATAGTAGTTGCAGAATGTATATACGATGAAAGCAATATCCCTGCACCCGCAGGAAAAGACAATGCTTCCATACGCTTTCGAAAAAAATATGAAGCAGGAGATGAATTGTGGACAGAATCACTCGCTGACGACTCAATGGAGACCCAGATGATAATGTGCACAAATACATATGTACCCAATGCTTTAGTAACATACCCTAACGGCATGACAAAGAGAGTTAATTATACATTTCTTGTTATGAATTCGTATGCAGGAAAGAACGGAGATACTGTAAAACTTTGGGAAAAACAATATAAAACACAGAACAAAGGTATTGTTGCAGAGATAGAAGGAACCGGCGGCGGTATGTACCGGAGCAACTATAGTGCTGACAGCTGTAATTATATAAACTGCAACAGGTATATAGGTGTTCAACGAAAATACAGAACTGCAGCTGAACTTGTCAAATTAATGCCCTCGGGTTCGACTATTATTCCGGGCTCCACAGAATCCTCGAGAGCCAGGGCAGCTGACACTATTGTTGAACTCAAAGGCGGATGCGGAGGTGAGGCCGGTACTGTCAATTCAATCCTTTATCCGAGACAGGAAGAATATGAAAATACAATCCAAATAGGCCGTGGCGGAGCAGAAGGCAATGACGGAGAAATGACAAAATTTAACTGGGTAACAGCTAAAGGAGGTTCTGGCTGTTCAAGCACTACTGACATCGGTATAGGTGATTACGCAGGCATAGGCGGCGACGGTGCAAATGCCGATACGGCCTCTAAAAATGATTCCATCGGAGGTAAAGGAGGCCGCGGCGGTATTAATATGGCAACACCCGGTAACGGAGAAAACGGCCGCGGTATGGGTTCCGGCGGCGGAGGTGGCGGAGCTGCCATTAATTTGACAAAACAGCAGATAGACAATTATAAAAATAAAAATCAATCGACAATAAGAAACAATACAAAATTCGGTATTGGCGGTGCCGGTGCTTCCGGCGGAATCATAGTATCCTGGTAGGTATTATGCTTTGTTGAAAATAATTTGATTAGAATTAACTATGATATTCCTTCAATAATATAGTATAATATATTGGACTTATTATTGGAGGAATATTTTAAATGAGAACAACGAATCCCGTCTTTAATAGTGATATCGAAACTCAGGTTTTAGACAGTGAACCGATGAGTATATCAGGAACAATAAACAAAACTTTTGTTTTATTGTTCTGCTCCTTAATTCCTGCCGCTGTAGCGTGGTATCAGGCTTTGCTCGGATATACTGACAAAGTCAAAATGATTATGCTGATTGGACTTATAGTCGGTGCAATTAGTGCTTTTGTTGTAATTATTAACAAAAAAACAGCTCCATATCTGGCTCCTGTATACGCATTTGCAGAAGGTGCTCTGCTGGGCGGACTATCAGGTTTTGTTGAAAAAATCTATCCCGGTATTGCGATTCAGGCAGTAGGCGGAACTTTTCTGGTTTTATTTGTTATGCTTGGATTGTACAAAATGAAACTTATTAGAGCAACTCAAAGATTTAAAAGCACTGTTTTTGCGGCAACAACAGCTATTTGCATTTTATATTTTGGTGCATTTATTGCTTCCTTCTTTGGTATTCAGATTCCTTTTATCTTTAGTGCCGGACCAATCGGAATAGGGTTCAGTATGTTGGTTATTATTATTGCCGCATTAAATCTTATTATAGATTTTGACCAGATTGAAGAGTATTCGATGAAAATGCTGCCTAAATATTTTGAATGGTTTTTTGCCTTTGGACTTATGATAACGCTTGTATGGCTTTATTTGGAAATTTTGAGACTAATATCATTATTAAGAAGCAACAATTAAATTATTATCGTAATTGCCGGTTTAAATCAGCCGGCAATTACTTTTAGGCCCTATATTTTACGTTATGAATTTTTTGAATATGTTTTGATTTAATTATGTTTTCAGTATAATAGCCTTATGAAGAAGGTTTTTATTGAAACACTCGGCTGTCAGATGAACAAATCTGACTCGGAAAGAATACTTGGAATGCTTTCTCATTTCGGCTTTGAAGAAGCGGAAAAAGCAGAGAATGCGGATTTCTTAATCATAAATACCTGTAGTATAAGACAACTGTCTGCGGACAAAGCATACAGCCGTGTCGGTGTATGGGGAAAATGGAAACAAAAAAACCGTGCATTGAAAATTGCATTTTGCGGATGTGTTGCACAGCAGGATAAAGATAAACTGCTCAAACGGTTTCCTTATCTTGATTTAGTCTTTGGTACACACAATATCTATCAGCTGCCTGAACTTGTTAAAAGAATATATCAAGATGAAAGAGTTTGTGCTGTAACACAAAAGCCATATATCGCTGATGAAACCCAATATGAAATAAAAAGAGCAGACAGCCTGAATGCCTGGATTCCTATCACAGAAGGATGTGACAATTTTTGTACATACTGTATAGTGCCATTTACCAGAGGCCGTGAACGAAGCAGAGAGCCAGAAAAAATTATCAAAGAAGCTCAGACAGCAATACAGCAGGGATTCAAGGAAATTACTCTTTTGGGACAAAACGTAGACAGTTACGGCAAAACACTGGGAGAAAATGTTACTTTAGCGAATCTGTTAAGGGATTTAAACAAATTGGACGGCAAGTTCAGAATAAGATTTGTGACTTCTTATCCGACAGATATAACAGATGATTTGATTGATGCAGTGGAGGAGTGTGACAAGGTGTGTGAGTATTTTCATATTCCTATGCAATCCGGCAATTCTGAAGTGCTTGCAGCTATGAACAGACGCTATAACAGAGAGCAATACGGCGCTATCGTGAAAAAAATCCGTGACAGATTTGCAGATGTTACGATAACCTCAGATTTTATTGCAGGTTTTCCCGGAGAAACAGAAGAACAGTTTATGGATACATTGAGCGCAATTGATGAATTCGAACTGGACTATTCAAACACTGCTGCTTATTCACCAAGAGAATATACAAAAGCCGCAAGATGGAAAGAAAAATTTATTGATGAAGACACAAAATTTAAAAGACTCGCACTGTTAAATGAAAAAGTCAAAGAAGCATGCCTCAAGTCAAATAAAAAATTTATCGGCAGAATTCAGGAAATTCTTGTAGAATCTTTTGAAAACAAAGACGGGACAATCATTCTGGCAGGCCGGGCAAGAAATAATAAAATAGTTCACTTTACAGGGGATAATTCACTAATCGGTCAATTTGTAAACGTAAAAATTACAGAAGCAAGTGTTTGGCATTTACGCGGTGAGCTTGTTTAAGAACATTTCGAGTGTTGTAAAAAATATATAAATTTAACCTATTGTAAAGAATAAAGTTAAAAATATTCCCATGGTCGGTAATTTAAAATATAATATTGTCAACAGGACTTTATCTTTATTGTGAGGAGTAAATTTGGCTACTTTAATAAACGGTAGACAGCCGCAAAGAAGACAACAACAGAAAAATCAGTATGTGGATTTTGAAAATAAAATCCAAAATTTTTCAGTGGAAACAGTTCGAAATCTCCTGAAAATTGACAATAAAGGTATAGCTAAACTTTGTGCAAAAGTTTCACTTATGCCCAAAAAGGATGCACATGGCAGAACTTATTTTTCAAGAGATGATGTAGAAATTCTCAGAAAGGTAAAATCATTGCACGATAATGCACAAAAATTGCAAAACCGCACGGTTGTTAATCCTATGGAAAGAGTTGCTCCTGCAAAACAGCCTGCTTCTACTGCTGTCCAGAAAATGATTTCCACACTTGAATCACTTGAGGACAATATTGCAGCAAAGCTGTCTAAAATGATTGATGAAAAATTAGACGGTATGGACGAAGTAGTTGTTGAGCTGGTCAGATGTAAAACAGAAAACGAAACGCTCAGATACAAAATGAATGAGCTGAATAAAGAAAATTACAATCTGAAAAACGAGTTGAGCAAATACAAAACAATAGGTCTCGGACTGTACGTAAAGAAAAACGGCGAAACGCTTTTGTAACAATGAAATATTTTTTTACGTTATTTCTTCTTTTTGTTTCAGGTTTGCCGGCAGTATCCTTGTCTTTTGATGAAGCAATGGCATCTTCCAAACCATTTGTTTTTTATATGTATCAGGACGGATGTTCAGCGTGTAAATATTTTGACACTGTTTATGATAAAGCTCAAAAAGATTACAGTGCAAAATTCAATTTTGTCAGGCAGAATTCAGATACACGTCTATCTGCAAAATTAATTGAAAAATGGAAAATTGAATCAGTTCCTTATGTTCTTGTAATAAATCCCCAAACTAAAAAAGCAGCTAAAGTCGGAGAATATTGCATGATGAGTAAGGATTGTTTTGAAAAAACACTTGAAATATACAGGTAACTACATATTCTGTTTATAAACTTTTCCGCCAGCCTGTACAACAAGCTGTTCAATGTTAGGATCATCTATTTCAAAAATGTGGCCTCTCGACATTCCAAGTTCAATATCAATAGCACCATTTTCAGCTTTCCATACACTTTTCTGTCCATATTCAGGTGAAAGATCTGTTAAGGTCTGTGTTGCTTTCATACCAGGAACAAAAACTTTTACCTTATGTCCGGAATGAACATTTTTGTTCAGAATAACGACAAGTGTTTTGCCATGATTGTGTCTTGCATAAGCAATGACATCGTCTCTGTCGTCCCCTTTTACTTTTAATGGAATATATGATGAACCTTTGGCTCCGATAACATCATAGTACTGTTTTCTTACATCATTCATAAGTTTTCCGAAATGTTTACCGATTTCAGGATTTTTGCCGCCGGGTCTTCTTGAGCGGTTGAAAATATCAATTTGTTCGTTGTGAGCATAATGAATAATACTGTCTTTTGTCAGCTTAAAGGTACTTAAAAAGTCAATAACTTCGCCAAATTCTTCATCATTCTGAAGGTCTGTAAGTTTCATATCAGCTTTCGGACTTTTCATTAGTGCTTCTATTTTACGGTAAGGAACAACATCATCTTCACTCACTTCTAATTTTTTCTCAAGTTCAATAAATTTGGGTGAATCTTTTTCTGCCATAATTGCATTCAGAATTTTACTGTAGCGCGGATTTTTCAATAAATCATTAAATGACACGTTCAACATTTTATTGGCATAGTCATAAATATATCTGTCACCGCTCTCAAACCCTGATACAATATACGGGTTAAGCATAGGCAGCGTAGCCTGCGCAACGTTCGTCAGCATACAGTAATCAGCACCACCGTTAGACATTGCACTCTTATCATCATGAGTTGCAAATGAACCTATTATGGATTTGCCTTTGTCAAAATCCGGTTTGTGAGTCATTTCAAGATTATCAGTAACAAATTTGTGAAAATCAGATGCTTTCCATATCGGGAATATATGATATTGTCCATAATATGAATCAAAACCTGCTTTTAATGCTTCTTCCGGTCTGTCCGCAGGCATGTTTTTCATCGGAGATGCATCTTCATATGTATAAGTTTCTGCAAGCATTGCAAATTCAGGGTCTTTGCTTCTTGCATACGGAATTAAGATGTCCCAAAATTGAGGAGATTTAGCCCTGGAAACATCAGCTCTAACACCGTCAATTCCTAAATCTATACACATATCTATAAATTTTTTATGATAATCAACAAGTGCCTGGTTGAGTATCTTTTTGTCGGGATCTGTCCAAACCTTAAACATTTTAATATCTTCCCAACCCTCAGGTGTCTTCGGCTTTCCGTCAAGATCTACCGCACTCAGGTCATTATATCTTTCTGCATACAAATCAGCAGACATACAGCTCGGCAAATCCAGCATGACTCTTATACCGCGTTTGTGACATTCATTGATAGCTTCTTTTGCTTCTTCATAAACATTTTTAGGATTTTTAGGGTCATCAAGCAGCGGGTCTATAGAAAGGTAATCAGCCGGTGAATATACAGAACCGGAATCTCCTTTTGCTGAAAAAACACCCGGCGGATTTATCGGCAGCCAGTGGAGAGTATTTATACCGTAGCTTTTAAGTTCATCAAGCCGTTCTATCATATTTATAAAAGAACCGCTTTCTTCATCACCTTCTATCAATTCATTTCCGTCAGTATCTTTTGCATTAAAAGTTCTGGGTACCATTGCATAAATAACAGCCTGATTGTTTTGAAACATGGAACGGAGGTTATTTTTATAACCTTCAAGTTTTGGTGTTTTCAATGTTGTATCAATATATCCGGCAGGAGTAGCGGATGATGTTTTTGTATTAGACCCCATCATTATAGCGATAAGATTGCCTGTTTTTGCATATTGATTTGCAACAGGTGTAGAAACAGGTGCATAACCTCCCGGAAGCATTGATGATGCAGCAGAGACCTGAGCCTGAACAGAATGATTATATTTGTTATTCATCAAGTCCAGCAATGAGGCTTTGAATGAAGTTTTTTTTGTATAGGATTGATTTATCGGATTAATCTTCATTTTTTATCTCCGTTTTTCTTTATATGCTTCCAGTGATCGGGGTTGAAAGAATTTGTATGACCCATATTTGCTAACGTAATTAAAGAGAATCCGACAGTACCTGCAAACAGTGACCATACAAGAACCTGCCATTTGTTTCTTGAACGAATATTTTGTGCCGCTCTTAACATAAAGTCCACTGTATTTTTGCCCGCCATTTCTCCTATGTCTTTATTTGCAGTTTTAGCATTCAGTATTTTATAGAATGGATTTTTGCAGCCTTCTTTGTTAAATGCAGAGCCATTTTTAAGATGTGAAATATATCCGTTTATTGTATTTAAAACATCCTGAAAATCCTTGTTTGCGCCAAGCTCAATCGCTCTGTCCTCAAGCAGCATTGTCAGTCTTTTCTTTGCAGTTTCAACATATTGGATATCTCTTGAATTAAACAAATTATCTATCAATTTTGTCATATTTATACTGTTATTGTGATTGTATATATCTTTAACACCTTCTATACAGGAGGCAGACTTATCAAACTTACTTCCGTTAACAAGATGGTCTATATATCCTTTTACTGATTTTATTGCATCGTTAATTTCTGTATCATTAAGTCCTTTTATTCTTCTAAATTCAATGAGTTGCATAAGTTGTTTACCGGTTTCTTGGGCATCTGAGGCATTTGAAGAATTAAAGAATTTATCTACCAATGCGCAGAATTCAGGACTGTGTACAAAGTTTGTGCCATAATTTTCAAAATTAGAATGAGAAACTATAACACTGTCTGCACCAAGAAAACGTCTTTTCATCTCGGTTTTATTGTTTTCAAATATATCAGAAAGACCTTTTGCTCCGTTTTCTATGGCTGCTCTTGTCGCCGGTGAGAAGTGGGAAAATATAGTATCAGCCATCGTGCCGACCATATGTTTGCTGTGTTTTATACCTTTATTAAAGCCTTCAGGCTGGACTTCAAATTTTGTAATCCAATCACTGATATCATTTTTCTGTAATGCAATATCTTTTATATACTCAACAAGAGAATTTACTGCTTTTTTGTATGCACCCGGCTCATCATAACCTTCCTGGAATGTATAATATTTTCCAATTTCCATATCAGCCTGCATTTTTTTGAAAAATTCATGACTGTCCACTCCCAGGAAATCCTTGATAATATGCGGTGCTTTTTCAGGGTTCGCAAGTTTATCACCAACAACTACATTGTTTTCTATTTTTGGTACAACTTCAACATCCAAAGATTTAAAAATATCCAGAATCTGTATCGGCTTTCCTAATGAATCAATGGTATTCACAACTTTTTGTTTAACTGCTTTTTTGCTGCCGATATAAAATTTGTCAAAACCGGATCTTAACTCTCCTGTGAAGGAACTATTATCAAGCAATTTTTGTGTTAATTTCTCTGCTTTTATAATCAATCCAGGATTTTCTATAGTACCAACCAGCTCAATAAATGCTTTTTGTTCTTTAGTTACTGCATCTTTAGCATATTTTGACATCATTGTGATTACATGGTTAAGCTTATTTTCATCTTTTGCAAGTTCGCTGAATTTGTGAGAAATAATTTCAGATGCTTTTACTGAGTCAATGCGTGCAAGCTGTTCAAGTTCCTCTTTGCTGAATCCGATTAAATTAAAATACTTTTTGGGGAGTTTATCCCAGGATCTTGCAGTAACTGATTCTGCAATATCTTTGATTGTAGCAGCTTTATAGCTATCTATTGTTTTTTTAATTTGTAAGTTAAGCTCTCCGAGTTTAAATAATTTTTGCAATTGCTCAGGTCTTATTAATGTGCTCTTACGGATATCAAAATATCTTGTGAGCTCGCCTTCAAACACCTTATTCAATGCACTGACTACATCTGAATCAACACCTGCAGACTTAAACTTATCTGCGAAAATAACCTGAAGCTGCACAGCCGCATATTTCTGACCAATAGGTGTAAATACATTATCAGAATTTTTCATAATACGCTTTACACTATCAAGACCTCTCCAGATTTCTTCTGTCTGCAGTGTAGTATCAATGTTATATTTAGCAAGTTTTAACTTATCGAGGTCTTTATTGTTTATTGCATTTTTTAACTCTTCCAAAGTCATATTTTCATACGTTGAAGCCGCAGCAATAAGTGAACGGAATTTTGCTGTTTTTCCTTTTTTACTGTTTTTCAATGCAGTAAGAATATCGGAAATTTTTGAAGATTCAAGATTATTTTTATTATCAGGACTCAATCTCAAATATGAATTTTCTACTTCATTGAACAGTGTCCTGATTTCTTCTGTTTTTATTTCTTTGAGCTTTTCAGATATTCTGGAAGAAAGATTTTTAATATCCAGACCGAGTACATCGTTAACAGGAATAGCGTTTTTGCTTATTACCGATTCAGTCTCCAATTCCTGCAAAATTCCGGTACCGAAACCTGTTCCGTAATATCTTTGACCAAAAAGATTGGAAAGAATCTGTTCCTCTTTTGGAGATATATATTTGGCTGAAAGATCGACTGAACCGTCTTCTGCAACAGGTATATATGACGAAATTCTATGTGCCAATTTTGAATCTAATTTCGTTCCGAGTGTTTCTATAGCATTATCAATCTTTAAATTGTCCTGTGTAAGCAATGAATCTATATTTTTGGACATATTTTGAAGGCTCATGCCAGTCTTCAAAATCCTTGTTTTTTCTATAGCTGAACCTAGCGGAATCTGCAGCTGGTCAGCAACAAGAGAAGACAAAACAGGAGTCATCACACCGGCTGTCAACATTGTCAATGTATTATACTGAACTGCATATTGTGCAATTTTATTCTGGATAGCTTCACGTCTGTTGGGTATATTTCTCGGAATGCCTAATTTATCTCCTATATTGTCAAACATTTCATACTCAGGAGCTTTGGGATTGTAGTTTCCATTTTTGTCAATATGTTTAAACAAATCAAAACATAAATACTGTCTGTCTTCAAAGAAAGATTTTCTTCTTCCCTGGGAATCTTCATATTTTAATGACGGATCCAAACCTGTTCTGGCTTTAACAGGCAGAGCAAGCAGCTTGGGCCATGCTGCCATAGCTGCAAACCATGTTCCGAGTCCTACAAATTCCATACCTCTTGCAAAGGGGAAAAATTTTGAAGATGCAAGAGTAATCGCAATTCCCAAACTGCCGACTCTTATTGCCAGGTCGTTAATTTTTCCTACACTATAATCTGTTCCTTTCCCCTTAAAACCTGCATTATAAAAATATTTACAGTAATCACCATAGCTTTTTACTGTACTTTTCATGGACTGTAAAAATGTTTCTTTTACAATTTTACCTTTTGCCGGATCTTCAATAGTTCCTTTAGGTTTAGTATGTGGAGCGCTCAAAGGGACAGCCGGAGGATATTCAAATTTTGAAAATGTTTGCAGCGGATTATAAGTATGGGAAGCAGCCGCGTTTGGTGCCGAATTTTGCGTCTGAATTTGCGGTTTTACCGGTATTTGAATTTTAGTAAAGAGATTGCCGGTCATTATGATTTAACTCCATCTGATTTGTTCTCGATTTTGTAGTTTTTTGCAGTAGTTTTAGTTAAAAGCAGCCCAATTGCTGTCAATGTTCCTAACGCAGCAAGAGAAATACTGGTTTTGCCAATAATTGATGAAGCCTTACTGTTTCCGCTCCAAAACTGCTGTATGCTTTTAATAAACGGAGAGAATATATAGTCTTTTAGAGCTGTTTTAATATTTTCGAGTTTTGTTTTTGTTGACAATTTTTTGTTAAATATACCGTTTTTTAAAAGTCCTTTAAATTCCTGGACATTTTCTTCATCCCATGCCTTTTGGTTAGCTATTCCTATACCGATTGGTACAAAAAGTGCTGTTAATGCATACTGCCATGCTTTAGCCATTATTATTGTTTTTTTGATAAGGTGTTTTAAACTTCCATCTGGATCTTCTGTTTCGGCTTTTATTTTAAATTTCTTAGCCATATCCGTGTACCGTTCATTTATTTCTGAAAGATTTTTTCCATCCTTTTTGTATAAAACATCCCAGCGTGTAAACTCATTACTGCCGAATACTTTTTGAATTTCAAACCCTTTCTTGAATATTCCGGTATATCCCGGTGTTTTGGATATCACTCTCTGATACGGATGATTCAAGTCCATACCGCGTGCGAGCTGAACTGTTGTATTAATAAGACCTTTAGCAAGAGCAGCGGAAAGATAATAAAGGCCAACCCCAAGAGCCATATGTTTCGCAACTTTTTTGGCTGCATTTCCGGCAAGCTGATTGTCATATTTCACACCTGCATAAAATAATGCAGCCAGAATAGGCCCGCCTACATAATAAGGAAATTTTGCCGTTTGCAGATATTCGAAAAATGTATAATCTGGCGCTCCGTATAAACCTCTGGGGAAATGAGTAAGAGCAATATCTTTAGTCTTCTTAATGTTGTACTTCATTTTACTAAAGACATCATTTGGTAAAATTTTGTCTTCTTCTTTTACTGCCGGTTTTTGTTTCTTTTTCTTAAACGAAACCTCCGGCATACCTCTAAATGACGCCGCAGTGTTCTGTCTAGGTTCTAAACTCTGTACTAAATTAACCATTTTCCCCTTCAGATCGCATGAATTCCTATTATAATAAGGTTCGTAAAAATTTTTTTTGCTACCTTATTTACTAAAAATACAGACTAATTTTTATAAATCCAGTCTAGCATAGTGTTTCAGGGGATAAAAACATATTTACATTTTGTTACACAAAATAAATTCTGTCATTCTAAAAACTAGATTATTATACAGCAAGAGTGTATTTAATAAAAAAAGCCCCGTTGTGCTATCAACGGAGCTTTTTACCTCTTAATTAAAGACTACTTGCAAGCGCAAGCTTCTTTGCATTTATTTTCTTCGATAACTGCCTGAGCTGCAGCAAGTCTTGCTTGCGGAACTCTAAACGGTGAGCAGGAAACATAGTTCAAGCCGATTCTGTGGCAGAACTTAACTGATTCCGGATCTCCGCCGTGTTCACCGCAGATACCGCGTTTAAGATCAGGTCTTACAGGAAGTGCTTTTTCAAGCGCAATCTGCATTAACTGACCGACGCCTTCCTGATCCAGTGTAGAGAACGGGTTTGCCGGAAGGATTTTGTTATCAACGTATTTCTTGAGGAATTTACCTTCTGCATCGTCTCTTGAATATCCGAATGTCATCTGAGTCAGGTCATTTGTACCGAATGAGAAGAATTCTGCATATTCTGCAATTTTGTCAGCTGTTAAAGCGGCACGGGGGATTTCAATCATTGTACCGATTTTATATTCAACAGTTGTGCCTTTTTCTTCCATTACTTCTTTTGCTACTTTTTCAACAACTGCTCTTGCTTCTTTGAGTTCGTTAACGTGACCTACAAGCGGAATCATTACTTCAGGTTTTACGTCAAGACCTTCTTTTTTCAAGTCACAAGCAGCGGAGAAGATAGCTCTTGCCTGCATTTCGTTGATTTCCGGCCATGTCAAACCGAGACGGCAACCACGAAGACCCATCATCGGGTTCAATTCAGACATAGATTCAACAAGGTGAAGCATTTCTTCATCTTTTTTGCAGTCTTCATTAAGTGCTTTCTTTCTTGCAACTGTAGCAATTAACTCTTCTTTTGAAGGAAGGAATTCGTGAAGCGGCGGGTCGAGTAAACGAATAGTCATCGGTTTGTCGCCCATAGCTTTGAACATATCATAGAAATCCTGATATTGCATAGGAAGCAGGTGAGAAAGAGCTTCTTTTCTCTGTTCAACATTTTCTGCAATAATCATTTTTTGTACCCATGGCAGTCTTTCAGGAGCCATAAACATGTGTTCTGTTCTGCAAAGACCAACACCTTCTGCACCGAATTCAAGAGCTTTTGCAACGTCTGCCGGAGTATCTGCGTTAGCACGAACACCGAGTCTTTTAACGTTGTTAACCCAGTGGAACAGTTTCTGGAAGTTTTCATCCATCTTGGGCGGAATAAGATGTACAGAACCTGCCATAACTTCGCCTGTACCGCCGTCAAGAGAAATGATATCGTTTTTGTGATATACCTGACCGCTTGCGTCAGTCAAAGTTTCATTTTTCAGGTCAATTTTCAGGTCTTCACAACCTGCAACGCACGGTTTACCCATACCTTTTGCAACAACAGCTGCATGAGAAGTCATACCGCCTCTGAGTGTCAATACACCCTGAGAAGCAATCATACCGTGGATATCATCCGGACAGGTTTCCAAACGCACGAGGATAACTTTTTCGCCTGCATTACCACGCTGCGCAGCTTCTTCAGTATCGAATACAACCTTACCGACAGCCGCACCCGGTGATGCAGCAAGCCCCTGAGCAATTCTGTGAGCTTCTTTTTTAGCAGCGGGGTCAAAGTCAGGAAGTAATACCTGATATAACTGATTTGCATCAACAAGCTCAATTGCTCTTTCTTTTGAAATGATACCCTCTTCTGCCATTTCAACAGCAATTCTTACGCTTGCCTTAGCTGTTCTTTTACCGTTTCTAGTCTGGAGGATATAGAGTTTTCCTTTTTCAATTGTAAATTCCATATCCTGAACATCTTTGTAACCTTCTTCAAGTTTTTTAGCTATTTCAACATACTGTTTGTACTGTTCAGGCATTTCTTTTTCAAGATCTGCAATCGGATGAGGTGTTCTGATACCTGCAACAACATCTTCACCCTGTGCATTTGTCAAGTATTCACCATAGAATTTGTTTTCACCTGTAGAGGGGTTTCTGGTAAAGGAAACACCTGTAGCACAGTCATCGCCCATGTTTCCGAATACCATAGTTTGTACGTTTACAGCGGTACCGTAGTTGTGGTCAATTTTGTAGTGATTTCTGTATGCAACAGCTCTCGGAATATTCCAGGAACGGAATACAGCTTCGATAGCTTCTTCAAGCTGTACAAACGGATCTTGAGGAAATTCTTTTCCTGTTTCTGCTTTAATCAGAGCTTTGTAAGGTTCGATTAATGATTTCCAGTCTTCTGCTGTCAATTCAGTATCGAGCTTGTATCCTTTTTCAGCTTTAATTTTGTCAATGAAGTCTTCGAATTTGCTTCTTTCAATGTCCCAGGCTACAGAACCGAACATAGTTAAGAAACGTCTGTAAGAATCGTAGCAAAATCTCGGGTTGTTGGTGAGTTTAATCATACCTTCAACTGTCTGGTCGTTCATACCGAGGTTGAGGATAGTTTCCATCATACCGGGCATTGAGAGTCTTGCGCCTGAACGAACTGATACAAGCAGAGGATTTTCAGCATCGCCGAATTTCTTTCCTGCTTTTTCTTCAACTTTTTTCAAAGCAGCTTTAACTTCATCCATAACGCCTGCCGGCATTTTGTTGCCGTGGTTTATATAATCCATACAAGTTTCTGTAGTGATTGTTAACCCCGGAGGAACAGGAAGTCCCAAATTTGTCATCTCGGCAAGGTTTGCGCCTTTACCGCCAAGGAGGTTACGCATGTTGGCGTTTCCTTCTTCAAATAACCATACTCGTTTTTCTGTCATGTTTGTTCTCCTTTTAAATAAACTGAGTAAGTATTAAAAAACCATTTAAATACACAGTCAAACACTACCACAAAAATGCATTTCTTTCAAATACTTTTTGTTGTGAAAATTCATATATATAAAGGATTTATAAGTTATTACACATCGCATATCTAAATAATATTTGACGGAAGAACCTCTTCATGAGCGTCTATACGCTTTTTCAGCTCGCCTGTCGGCACATAATAAGGTGTTACCGTCATTATTTTTGCAGCAATATCAGGATAATAATAAATAAACCTGAGTTCACTGTCTGTTAAAGGTTTCTGTGTATGAACGTTTGCATAACGTGCAAGTTCAAGAATATTTCTGGCTTCATCTTCGTCATGGAATTCGAGCTCCAGATTTTTATAAACGTTTCTAAAACCTCTGATACCGCCATATTCTCCGACTGTAATCATTCTGCCGGTTTCAACAATTTCCGGTTCTCCTCTTCCGAGTTCCTCAAAATCGTATAGTTCATAATTTCTTCTGTCTTTCAAAGCACCGTCTGCGTGTATACCTGATTCATGCGCAAAAGCATTGCTGCCGACAGCAGGCTGATTAATCGGAATAGGGACGCCAAAGGCATAGGCAGTGTATTTTGCAAGTTTCCAGGCTTTTGAAAGGTCAATTTTTTCATCAATTTTGTATTTACCGGCAAAGCCGCTTGATTTAAGCACAGCCAGCAGACAGGATATAAGGTCGGCATTTCCGGCTCTTTCGCCCATGCCGTTAACCGCAGTATTTATGTATGCATCCACACCGGCATCTATTGCAGCTTTAGCCCCTAACACAGAGCAGCCTGTAGCCATGCCCAGATCATTATGGAAATGCATTTCCATATCCATTTCCGTTGCTTTTGCGATTTCAAAAATCCGTTGATATGCAGAATGAGGATCGTTATATCCAAGTGTATCGCAGTATCTGAAACGTTTTGCACCTGCTGCTTTTGTTTCTTTGGCAAATTTTATAAGAAAATCTAAATCAGTCCTGGATGCATCTTCAGCGTTTACACCTATTATTTCTGCACCGCAGGTCACAGCCGCCTCAACAGCCTCGCAGGTCATTTTCAATATATCTTCTCTTGTTTTTTTGCCGCCGAATTTTCCGTTAATCATCTGGTCTGAAGTGGATTGCGAAAGATTAACATATTTTAACCGGGGCACATTCTGGAAAGACTGTATTACATCACTTGCCATTGCTCTCATCCAGCCTGATAGTTTTGTTTTTGTAATGACTCCTCTGTCTACAAGTTCTAAATTTCCGTTTAAATAATTCAGTTCATGCTTTGTGATAGGAAACCCGAATTCTGACTGGGTAATGCCCATATCATCCAGCATAAGATTAATGATGGTTTTTTGAAGTTTTGCAAGCCCGAGACGAGAAGTCTGCACGCCGTCTCTGTTAGTGACATCTACGAAATAAATTTTGTTTTCAGCGCTGCTCATAAATTTCCTCATTTAAAATAATTAATCTGATTATATCATAATTTTGTGCCGGCGTATAAATTACATGAGACGTAGCTTTTAAGAATAATTATTCTTACTCTGGGAGAGGGTTTAATGAATCCGCTTAAATATGAAAATCTTTATGGTCTCTATGGATTGCCGCGCCCTCGTTCCTCGGGCTCGCAATGACGCATTGTGTCATGCTGAAGAGCCAGTTGTTTGTGTCCGCTTCAATATCTCCATGTTCAGCATCTTACAGGCTAGAAGTCCAGTGCAAAACGCCAAGTGTGTCAGATCCTGAACATACACGATTTTCACTGCGTTCCTGATTTATCGTTTCTGGATGAAAGTCTTTGTTGTCTATATGGATTGCCGCGCCCTCGTTCCTCGGATGTGTAATGATAATATTTATTATGTAAAAATAACAACCAAAACCCACGGTAATAACCACATCAATCCAAAGCCTCACC
>CALUPY010000023.1 GCA_944322755.1 Candidatus Gastranaerophilales bacterium
GCATGTATGAAGCACGCCGCCAGCGTTCGTCCTGAGCCAGGATCAAACTCTCCATTGTCAGAAAGTTTATGTCCATCACCGGATAAATCCGGTTGCTCGACTTTGCTTTAGTTGTGTCCGTTATTTCATTTATTGTTGAATCAACAGGTATATAATCGTTTTTAGCTATTCTATTTTCAAAGTTCAATTTCAGAGCTAAAATGACACAGCAAATAAACCTCGCTTACTCATTCCAGCAAGTCATCAAGAAAGCCTTTTTGAGACTTCAGGTACCACCCTTTTCTTGTGACGCAATTGGTATCTTACTACCAATAAATTTAATTGTCAAGCATATTTTTTTTATAAACTTTTTCAAAAAATTTAAGCTATAAAATCAATCTTCGACTAGCTTTAACCATTCCAAACAAGTGAATCAGTTTTCGCATTTTTTCTGTGGCCCGCTGACCACTCTATTAATGTAACCTAAAGAAATTTTTATTTCAAGTATATTTTTTCATGTTTTTTTCCTTTTGATTAAATTATTGGCTTTTTTCTTAATATTACTGGATTTACAGCTTCACATTTCTTTATATTTTAAAAAACAGATACATTTTGTAGATGAGGAAATTGAATATTTTATACATTATTATTTATATATAGTTAGACATGTGTCATGATTTTAAGGAGAAAGGCATGAAAAAAAATATAATTTACTCAACATTAATCATCTCACTATTATTAGGAGCAACGCAAACCACATTTGCTGACGGCATGCCCTATGAACCAGTGTTTGAATCAGAACCGATATCAGAATCAACACCAGTCACAACAACAGCCGTTTCCAGCCAAAAAACAACACCGGCAAATATAGTAACTACAACTTCAGATACAAGTGTAGATGAGAACAAACTACAAAATGCATTGATTCAACTGGATAGTGCACAAGTTGAAATAAGAAACAATCTTATTAAATATAAAAACGAATATTCAGAAATAGATAACAAATACAGAGTTATTCAAGCAGAAAGAAAAGCTAAAAAGCAGCAAGTAAAAGATACAGAAAAAAGAATTAAAACACTGGAAAAGACAAAAGAAAAAATCAGAAAAAGCATGTAATAAAGATTAAAGCCGCCTTTTGCAAGGTGGCTTTTTTATTGCTAATTGCACACATCAACCCAGCCATTACTTTGTGCAAGATTCCAGAGTTCATCACATGTCAACTCAATTGCAGAATTCGAACTGCCGCATGCCGGATATACAGTATTATATTTTTTAAGCGATATGTCCATGTATACCTTTACATTTTCATTATCAATAGCAAAAGGACAAACTCCGCCTATGGCATGCCCTGTATATTCGATGACTTCTTCAGGGCAAAGCATCTTTGCTTTCGTAGCGAAGTAGGATTTGTATTTTTTATTGTCAATTTTTACATCCCCTGCACAAACTATAAGGATACAGTGATTATCAACTTTAAAAGAAAGTGTTTTTGCAATCCTTCCCGGATCAACGCTCAGAGCTTTTGCGGCAAGCTCCACAGTTGCACTTGAAACATCAAAAATTTTTATTTTATTTTCATAGCCAAACTTTGAAAGATAAGTTCTAACTTTTTCTATACTCATAGCATTCTCCTTTTTTATAAATATAACAGATATATTACAAACTGTAACGAAAAAAATTTTTTCTGAAATTTGCAGCCGTATATATTTTTTATATATCTGAGTAAGTATGTGTTTTGATTTTCTTAATTCTTCACAGAATAATGCACATTCGTCCTAAATACAATCGGTTAAAGATTCTCGTTCTTTTTAAAACTGAATATTCTGTAGATTTGTAACTATTTGTTAAGATTTTTTCCAAAATCCTAAAGTTCTTCATCAATAGTGCCGACATGCATGACAAGTCTAAACAATCACTATGCTAAACGTCATTTAAATCATGGAGTAAAAATGTTCACAAATTTAAAAAACAACACATTAGCAAGATTTCTAAACATCTTACTTTTGGCAAGAAGCAGAATAATCAGACAGATACAGAGCCTGTATGCTTTCAGGTCGTACAGATTTGAAGTAATTCGAATTTAAAAACAAAAAATTTATGTGCAGAAAATCAAAAGGTGAAATTATAAAGAAAGGACAAAAAAAATTATGGAAAATTTCGACTTACAAGTTTTAAGAAAAAGCTTACAGAGTTTGCTTCCAACAGAGAAAACTGAAAATAATCGTCCCACTGTGGAAATAAACGCTGACGCATTATTTGAAACAGCTATTTTCTTAACAATTAACTCAGCAGCAAACGGTTCAAGCTTAGATCTGACAGAATCAGGAGCAATTGACAAAGAAGACAATACAGAAAAAGCTGATGCAACAGATGAGAAAGATTTTGCTGCAGAATTCAAAGAAAATTTACTCAATCTTATCAACAGCTTATCCGGTAAAAATAAGGTAGACAAAACGGAACAAAAAGAAGAAGAAAATAAAACAGATGTACAAGACAAAGATAAACTTGATGCAGAAAACGCATTCGTTGATAAATTAGAAAACTTCCAGAAAGCAATTACTGCATTACTGACAGCATTAGCAGAAAAATTCGGTACTGATACAGAAAATAAAACAGAAGATAAAACAGACACAGATAACTCAGTAAACAACAATAATAACAATGCAAATGCTAATGAAGGTGTTGATTCACAAAAGCTTCAGGAAGCATTACAGAAATTGTTAGATAAATTTATGAATGCTGACAAGACTGAAGAAACAGAAG
This sequence comes from Candidatus Gastranaerophilales bacterium, assembly GCA_944322755.1. Taxonomy (GTDB): domain Bacteria; phylum Cyanobacteriota; class Vampirovibrionia; order Gastranaerophilales; family Gastranaerophilaceae; genus CALUPY01. The sequence continues at coordinate 2,743 of CALUPY010000023.1, forward strand.
AAGATAAAGAAACGAACGCTGACGGCTCAACATTAAAAACAGAAGACTTAGTCGGCGCCGATCTTGAAGAATTCGAAAAAATTGCATCTCAGTCTCCTGCTTTCCAGGCTTTAATTGAAGCATGCGGTGCTGATAAAGTATTCGAAATGCTTGATGAAGATGGTGACGGAAAATTAAGCGATGAAGAACTTGCAAAAGTAGCGGGTCTTGATGGCAACGCTGAAGACATTTCAATGGATGACTTCCTTATGAATCTTATCACAAAAATGATGGGAGCAGAAGGCCTTGAAGAAATAACCGGTGAAGAAGATGAAGAAACCGGCGATGAAGAAATGGGTGCAGGCGCAGCAGGCGGTGCAACAGGCGCAGGCGGTACTAGCGGTGCAGGTGGTACGAGCGGCGCAGGCTCAGGCGGAGGAGTCTCCGGCATGGGCAGCAGCATGGGAGCAGCAAGCATGCCTCAAAGCAGCGAAATGACCGCAGAAGAACTTGATGAACAGATTGCAGAACTTGAAAACTCTTTAATCCCAGAAGCGGAACAAGCTATTGAAGAATTAAAAGCAGAAAAAGAACAAGCAGTCACTGACTTAAACTCACAACTTGAAGAAATCGCAGCTAATATTGAATCAAAAGAAGCTGAAATTTCAGAAGTTGACGGTCAAATTCAAGAAAAAGATACCCAGATTCAGGATGTTGACGGTCAAATTCAGGAAATTGACGGACAAATTGACGAAAAAGATGCACAAATTCAGGATGTTGATGGTCAAATTCAGGAAATTGACGGACAAATTGATGAAAAAGATGCACAAATTCAGGATGTTGATGGTCAAATCCAGGATGTTGACGGTCAAATTCAGGATACAGAACAGCAAATCACAGAAAAAGATAACGCAATCGCTGAAAAAGACAATGCAATCACACAAAAAGATAATGCAATTGCACAAAAAGACAATGAAATTTCAACAGTTACAAACCAAATCAGCAGCGTAAACAGTGAAATTTCTTCAATAAGTAGCAATATTTCTTCTCTCCAAAGCCAGTTGAGTTCAATTCCAACCTCAACAGGTGACGAAGCAGCTGACGCAGCTAATGCATCACAAAGAGCAGCATTACAAAATCAAATTTCACAGCTAGAACAGCAAAAGAGCGCTAAAGAAGGTGAAAAAGCCGACTTAGAAGGAAGAAAAGCTGACTTAGAAGGCGAAAAAGCTGAACTCGAAGGCGAAAAAGCTGAACTTGAAGGTGAAAAAGCTGAACTTGAAGGTGAAAAAGCTGAACTCGAAGGCAAAAAAGCTGAACTCGAAGGACAGAAAAATGAATTAGAACAGCAAAAAACTCAGCTTGAAGAAGAAAAAGCTCAGTTAGAAGAACAGAAAGAGCCGCTTGTTCAACAAAAAGAACAGCTTGAAGAAGAAAAAGCTCAGTTAGAAGAACAGAAAGAGCCGCTTGTTCAACAGAAAGAACAGCTTGAAGAAGAAAAAGCTCAGTTAGAAGAACAGAAAGAAGGCCTTGTCCAAGAAAAAGAAGAACTAGAAGCACAAAGAACTGATGTTGAAGCTGAACTTCAACAGACAGAAGAATCATATGATACACAAATAGAAGAAGCTGAAGCTGAACTTAATGCTCACAAAGAAGAACTTGAAGAACTGAAAGAGCAGAAAGAAGAAGTAGAAGCTGACGAAGACAAAGAAAAAGAAGAAGATGATGAAGATCATCAACATTAATCAAATGTAAGTCGGAAGACAAAGAAAAGCGGATTCTTATAGGGATCCGCTTTTCTTATTTTAATAGCATTAATACTAACAACTTTGTTAAGATTTGTAAAAGCCAAAAATACTACACTGATTGCTTTTATAAAAATACTACATATATAGTATTGAAGAGCATTAAAATATATGTTACACTAGTAGTAGAAAGGATAAAAAAAATATTACATCATGAATACTATGCTATATGAGCATCATAAAAATATAGGTAAGATTATCAACAATTCACTATATTTTACTGTACTCTTAGCAATCTTCTCTTCTCAAAACATGATGTCTCAAAACCCTCTATACGCTTATGCAACAGAAATCCCTAAAATTTCGTATGCAAACAGCGCAATTCTTCCGCAAGAAACATCCGCCCCTGACGTACAGACATTTAGCCTTACGGAAGAAAAACAAAGGTGGGAGGCAATGCTCAGGCAGCGCTACAAGAATGGAAGCATAAAGACCGTTGCAGAAGGCGTAAAACACATTCGTATGTTGAAGTATATCAACTCCAGACCAATAAAAATAAATATTGTAGAAATAAACACAAAAGTAAATCCAAATTTAGAAATAACACCACAATTAGCATCAAAAAATTTAAAACACAGGGCAACTATTAGAACTATTGCACAAAAAAATAATTCTATCGCCGCAATAAACGGCACATATTTTAAGCCCCAGACAGGAGTACCATTAGGTACACTCATGATTGACCGTAAAATCTACACAGGCCCTATGCACAACAGGGTCGCCATGGGTATCGGCCCAACTGGTTACAAAATGGCCAAAGTAGAATTTAATTCCCAAATAAAAAGCAAAAATAATATTTTAAAAATTGATAATATAAATCAGCCGCGCATGCTTTCCACCTATGTACTTATGTATACAAACGACTGGGGGCTTGAGTCACCGCCACCTCCAAAATACGGGGCAAATTTAGCCATAAGCAAAGAAGGCAAAATAGTATCTTTAAATTTCGGCTCAACTGCTATACCAAAAGACGGATACGTTATATCCGGACCAAAAGCAAAGTTAGAGCCGTTTTTTAATGCAAGAAAAATAGATATAGACATAAAAACATATCAAGACGGGGATGATGTCGCCCATATTATTAGCGGTGGACCATATCTAGTCAAAGACGGCGAGATATATGTTGATGTAACAGCCCAAAAATTAGGCTCGATTACAGGAAGAAACCCGAGAACAGCTATTGGTTACACAGAAAATGGCGAATTTATCATGATTACGATAGACGGAAGAGAGCACGCGTCCGTAGGCATGACCCTCACTCAGCTTGCGCGGCTAATGAAAAGTTTCGGATGTGTTAATGCAATGAATCTTGACGGTGGGGGATCTACTGTCATGTATGTTCAAGGTCAGGTTGTAAATTCGCCCGCCCAAAAAGGTGGAATACCTATTTCAAATGCATTGACAGTCTACGACAAAACTTCTGTTGCAACAAGGTAAACGCATACTCGATACCTGAGCGGTCCTAAAAAAGACCGCTTTTTTTTAACAATAGATTATCTGATAAAAATTTTAAAATTATAAAAAAAGTTTTTAGCCTTTTTGTTATAAAATAGCATTATGGAATTCAGATATTTAAACAAAAATAAGCTTAAAAAGAAAAAAGCCCCTGAAATCAGTATAAAAAACATGGGGGTAAATATAGATAAAAATGAATACAGAGAAATTGTTCTCTCAAATTCCGCGCATCCGGAAGCTTCTTTCGATAAATATAGATAAATATACAATAATTCGCCCGTGCTAATCTTAATTACCTTATTTTTTAATAACAGCGGGTATAGTTTGACTAAAATAAAAAGCCCTCAATTTTATTGAGGGCTTTTTAAAAGGATTATTTATGAACAATTTATTCCTTTGTATATTCAGCATCTATTACATCGTCATCAGAGTTTGATGAGCTGCTGTTTGAAGTGTCACCGGCATTGTTATTCTGCTGTGCCTGTTCTTCCTGCTGAACCTGAGAGTATGCAGCCTGGGAAATTCCAAACATCGTCTGCTGCAAATCTTCAGACATTTTCTTAATATCATCAGCGGATTTATTTTCTTTCAAAGCTTCTTCAAGAGCTTTTCTCTGTTCCTCAAGTTTTGTCTTGTCAGCGTCAGAGATTTTGCCTTCAAAATCTTTTACGATTCTTTCAGCTGATGAAATAAGGCTGTTTGCATTGTTTCTGATTTCAGCTTCTTCTTTATGTTTTTTATCTTCTGCTGCATTTGCTTCAGCTTCCTTAACCATTCTGTCAATATCAGCTTCAGAAAGGTTAGAAGAGTTTGTGATAGTGATTTTTTGTTCTTTATTTGTTGCTTTATCTTTAGCTGAAACATTTACAATACCGTTAGCATCGATATCAAATGTAACTTCAATCTGCGGCAATCCTCTCATAGCCGGCGGGATACCGTCTAATCTAAACATACCGAGAGATTTGTTATCTTTTGCCATCGGACGTTCACCTTGAAGAACGTGAACATCTACAGCTGTCTGGTTGTTTTCTGCTGTTGAGAATACCTGTGATTTTGAAACAGGAATAGTTGTGTTTCTCGGAACAAGCGGAGTCATTACGCCGCCCAGAGTTTCAATACCGAGTGTCAGCGGAGTAACATCCAGAAGAACTATGTCTTTAACTTCACCGGCAAGTACACCTGCTTGAACTGCTGCGCCTACTGCAACAACTTCATCAGGGTTAACTGACTGGTTAGGTTCTTTTCCCGTATATTCTTTTACAAGTGCCTGAACTGCAGGGATACGTGTAGAACCGCCGACCAGAACTACTTCATCTATGTCTCCTTTTGAAAGACCAGCTTCTTTTAATGCATCTGCAACAGGTTTTTTACATCTTTCAAGAAGGTCATATGAAAGTTCTTCGAATTTTGCTCTTGTCAGCTGCATGTCTAAGTGTTTAGGACCATTTGCATCAGCTGTGATAAACGGAAGGTTGATATTTGTTTCAACAACTGAGGACAATTCGCATTTTGCTTTTTCTGCGGCTTCTTTTAAACGCTGCATAGCCTGTTTGTCGTTTCTAAGGTCAATACCTTCTGTTTTTTTGAATTCTTCAATTAACCAGTCAATAATTTTCTGGTCAAAATCGTCACCGCCTAAGTGTGTATCACCGGATGTCGAAAGAACTTCATGTACGCCGTCTCCTATTTCAAGAACCGAGACATCGAATGTACCGCCGCCCAGGTCAAATACAAGAACTTTTTCCGGTTTATCTTTTTCAAGTCCGTATGCAAGTGCTGCCGCTGTTGGTTCGTTTACAATACGTAAAACATCAAGACCGGCAATTTTACCTGCATCTTTTGTTGCCTGTCTTTGAGCATCATTAAAGTAAGCAGGTACAGTAATTACAGCAGATGTGACTTTTTCTCCAAGATATGCGGAAGCATCATCAGCAAGTTTTCTTAAAATCATTGCAGAGATTTCCTGAGGAGTGTAGTCTTTACCGTCTATATTCTTTTTATAGTCGGTACCCATTTCTCTTTTAATAGAAATGATTGTTTTGTCAGGGTTAAGAATTGCCTGACGTTTAGCTAACTGACCTACCAGTTTTTCACCTGTTTTTGAAAAACCCACGATAGACGGGGTCGTTCTCGAACCTTCCGCATTAGCAATAACAGTCGGCTTTCCGCCTTCCATAACTGCGACTACGGAGTTTGTTGTTCCTAAGTCAATACCAATTGTTTTTGCCATAGTTTATTTCTCCTTACGAAATTTTAATCCTTTGACTATATACTTTATACCACTATATTTTTTCATGCCGGAAAAAATAAACAAAAAATTAATATTTCCATAAGATTTTAGAAATAATAAGATTAGACAATGTTTTTTGCTTTTGCTATTTCTTTCATTTTTTGAAAACACAAATTCGTCACAACACAGTCTTTAAGTCCTCTGTGCATGCCCTTGGTATCAAAATTAAAGTATGATGCAATTGTTCCGAGTTTTTTATTGGGCAATGACGGTAAATAAATACGTGCAAGCCTCAGTGTATCAACATAATCATTAGAAAACGGCAGATTATGGTATCTGTGAAGATTTGTACTGATAAAACCTATATCAAACTTTACATTATGTCCCATTATTATACTGCCGGAACAAAAATCAGCAAAACGTTTTATTGCAGTTTTAATATCCGGTGCATTCTCAGTCATAGACTGGTTTATTCCTGTTAAATTACTAATATAAGGGCTTATTGCACAGGTCGGTTTTACTAAAGTACTAAACTCCTCCACAACTATGTCATTTTCTACTTTTAGTGCAGACAGTTCGATTATTTCATTTTCTTTTGGATTTAATCCCGTTGTTTCAATATCCAGTACTACATAGCTGTCAGGAAAAATTTTCAGGCTTTTGCCTTTTTTGCTAGCGTTTTGTTCTTCTGTCATTGGTATCAGTCTGTACTGCACTAAAACCTCCCGGGTATTATAATATTATGATTTTACACCAGCTGCTGTGCAAATTCCATACGAAGTTTTTTGAATTTTCTGATAACAATTGAGAGAAAAATTACACTTAAGAATAGGAAAGAAACAGCAAGTCCTATCCAGAACCCTAAAAGCGACATATGGTAATGATACGCAAGCACAAATCCGAACGGAAGTCCGAAGAGCCAGTAGCCTGAAATCAAACAAACTGACGCAACTTTTGTCATCTTTAAGCCTTTCAATATACCGCTAAGACAAACCTGAAAACCGTCAAACATTAAATATAGCGCAGCTATATGCATAATAGGTATGCCGAGTTTCATCATTGCAGGCTCTGATGTAAATATACCAAAAATTTTTGCAGGAATGAAAAACAGAAAAAGTCCGAACAGTCCCATAAATATTACAGAAATTGCTGTACCCGAGACTGAATAACGCTTGATTTCAGAGAAAAGTCTAGCTCCGTTGTAGTAACCGACTTTTATCGCAATTGCTGCTGATACAGACATTGGAATCATGTAGGCTGTTGAGGTAATTGTTACCGCTATATTATGCGTGGCTGCCAGTATACCTGCTTGTTTTCCAACCAGTATTGTAATCAGGTTAAAACCTAAAAACTCTAAGAGCATTGCGGCACCGATTGGTGAACCTATTTTTAATAACTGTTTTATATAATTTGTATCAAAAAGATTTTCAAAACGAATGAACCTGAAAGTGTAAATAAAAAGAACAAGCCCCATAAATGTTCTGACAGTAAGAGCGGCAAGCGCAAGACCGATAACACCCAATGCAGGAATTGGTCCAAAACCAAAAACGAGTGAATAAGCCAGCAATGCATTTAATACCAATCCTATGACTAATATAAGGTTTGGAAAATTTACAATTTCATGTGCAAGTAAAAACTCTTTCAAACATTGATATATATACATACCAAACAAAGAAAATGCGCAGATAAAAATATATTCTTTTATCATGGGAACCAACTTGGTCTCAAAACCCATTCTATCAATAAGCGGCACCATGCAAAGCGTGATTATGCAAAAAATTACAGCGAGTATAAGTGAATAATTTATAGAAGAAATTAAAAATTTTTTTGTTGGTTTTCGATTTCCCCTGTAGTTTGAAAGAACAATAGATATTGCTGACATAAGTCCGAGACCGATAACAAGAATACAGAATATAATTGAATTTGCTATACTTATTGAAGCAAGAGTGTCTGTCGAATGCTTTGCCGCGATAAAAACATCTGTTGCTCCGATAAGAATCTGACCAATATTCCCGACTATCAAGGGTATGGAAAGAGATATGATATCTGTTATATATCTTTTATTATTCTGTATTTTTGTTAATATATTCATAATCTTTCGGCTTCTATTAAATTGTGCGAGAAAATACGTTCACGTCATTTCATTCATTATCACGAATTTTTTGAGTGTCATTTGAAAAGGTGAACAGGTGCCGGCTGCGTTGAGCGAAACTAGACTGGCACACCGTGTGAGGCAAAGTCGAACCCAGTGCCCATATGAGCCCAAACCACGCTTTTGGCGAATGTCTGATTTCAATAGAACCTGCGACACTAGATTATATATAACATAAGAAAACTTTTGTTGCACGTCTCAGAAAATAGAAGCTGTTTATTAAAAACGACTAAATAATTTTAGTAAAATACTTGGCAGCTAAAGTTTGTAAAATAATTAAAAATGGTCGTTTTTACAGAAAATTTGTACTACAAAGAAATGTATTTTTTTAAATTTTTACATTGCAGGATGTAAATAAATTTTAAATGTCGTTATTATCACTTTACAAAATTGCATATTTATATTGAAATAGTATAATAAATAGTGAAAAACGAGTAGTTAATTTAAAATGAGGTAGAAAAAACATGAGTACAGTTCTTGAGAGAGTTAAAAAAGTTGTAGTTGAACAATTAAGCGTTGATGAAGCATTGGTTACTCCTGAAGCCAGCTTTACAGGTGATCTTGGTGCTGATTCGCTTGATACAGTTGAATTAGTTATGGCTTTTGAAGAAGAATTCGGATGCGAAATCCCTGATGAAGAAGCTGAAAAAATCGCAACTGTTCAAGATGCAGTAAACTACATTGAATCTCATTCATAATTGTAGTTAAAGTAAATGAATATATTTGCGAGGGGTCGGCTAGGTTTTGTTCTATATAGAACTTAATATTGTACAAATTTTAAATTAGCCATAAACTCCTCGCAAATTTATATCAACCGGAATAGAATAAAGGTATAAGTTAAAAATGAATAAAAGAAGAGTAGTTGTCACTGGGATGGGTATAGTATCGCCTTTCGGTGTTGGATTGAATAAATTTTGGAACAGTCTTCTGGAAGGCAAAAGCGGTATTTCTACCATTGAACGTATTCCGCTGGACGGTCATACGGTTCATATTGCAGGCGAAGTTAAGAACTTTAATCCGGAAGACTATCTGGATCCGAAAGATGCCCGCAGAATGGACAGATATAATCAGTTTGCAATGGTTGCTGCAGATGAGGCAATTAAAGATTCAGGTATAATTGCAGGAGAAAATGTAGACCCGTACAGATATGGAGTGATAGTAGGTTCTGCAGCAGGCGGTTTTGACACGTTTGAAAAACAGCATGACATTATAACCGCCAAAGGACCTACAAAATGCTCACCGTTTACTGTTCCTATGATTATTGCAGATATGGGAGCAGGCAGAATTTCAATTAAACACGGAGCTAAAGGTGTTAATAAGGCTGTTGTAACAGCTTGTGCGACTTCTGCACATTCAGTAGGCGATGCTTTTCGTTCTATTCAGTGGAATGATGCGGATGTTATTGTTGCTGGCGGCGCTGAAGCTGTTATCACAAAACTCGGTATTGGCGCGTTTACCAGTGCCAGAACATTATCAAAACATAATGATGAACCGCAAAAAGCATCAAGACCTTATGACAAAGACCGCGACGGTTTTATTATGTCAGAAGGAGCAGCTGTTTTAATTCTTGAAGAATTGGAACATGCTAAAAAACGCGGTGCGAAAATTTATGCAGAAGTAGTAGGCTACGGTCAAACTGCTGATGCGTATGATATTGTTGCGCCTGCTGCAGATGGTGCCGGTGCTGCAAAAGCGATGGAGCTTGCTGTACAAGATGCAGGTATAAAACCGGAACAAGTTGATTATGTAAACGCTCACGGTACAAGTACCGGATTGGGCGATATCGCTGAATCTCAGGCAATCGCAAGAGTTTTTGGCGATTTAGACAAAAATCCGCACCTTAAAGTAAGCTCTACAAAATCAATGCATGGTCACATGCTTGGTGCCACAGGCGCTGCTGAATCAATTGTTTGCATAGAGGTTATTAATAACGGAATTATTCCTCCTACAATAAACCTCGACAATCAGGATGAAGCGGTTGCAAATCTGAACTATGTTCCACATAAAGCCCAAAAAGCTGAAGTTAAGTATGCTTTAACAAATTCATTTGGTTTTGGTGGACATAATGCTTCAATATTATTCAAAAAGTATGAAGCATAAAAAATGGATATTTAAGACAAAAAAGAGAGCTTAAAGCTCTCTTTTTTTAATGCAAATTTTTTACTTATATATGCAAAACCCTGATAAAAATACCAGGGCTTGTGTGTTTTATTCTTGTTTAAACTGATAATTATGAACATCCGGAGTATCCGCAATTAAGACAGATAAAACAACCTTCGCCGTAACCGAGAATTGCTCCGCATTCAGGGCATTTGTGTTCTTCGCCTTCATGCTGTTCTTCTATTTCTACTGATTTAATTTCAGGCATTTTCTTTTCTTCTTTTTTCTCAAGATTCATCGGTTGGAATTGTCTTGAGTTGTTTCTGTAAACAGTTATACCTTTGAGGTTATTTTCAAAAGCTAGTTTGTAGGAATCCGCAACATCTTCTCGTGTTGCATTTTCTTCAAAGTTAACTGTTTTAGAAACAGCATTATCTGTATGAAGCTGGAATGCTGCCTGCATTTTTACGTGCCAGTATGGAGAAACATCGTGTGCACATACAAATATTTTCTTTGCTTCCTCCGGTACTTCGCTGCAATGCGCAAGTGTACCGTCAATCGAGATTTTCTTCATCAATTCTTCTGAATAAAATCCGTGTTCTCTTGCATAAGCTTCAAATATCGGATTAACTTCCACAAGTTTTGTACCATCCATCACGTCTCTGATAAATACAAGCCCGAACAGAGGTTCAACACCTCCTGACGCACTTGCAATCATTGAAATAGTTCCGGTCGGGGCAATACAAGTAGTAGTAGCATTTCTTATACCCACCTGTGCAATTTGTCTATCTAGTTCAGCCCACATATCGTCTGTAATAATGCCGGCTGATTTGCCTTTATATTTTTTCGTAAGCCAGTTTTGACCGTCATATATGCTGCCTTTAAAATTGTTAAATCTGCCTCTTGTTTTGGCAAATTCGATGGATTTTACTTTTGAATGATAATCAATAAATTCCATAATTTGCGCAGCCAGTTTGGTTCCTTCTTCTGAATTGTAACCAATACCAAGCTGCATTAACATATCAGCCCAACCCATTACGCCAAGACCGATTTTTCTGTTATTTTGAACCATTTCGCTTATTTGAGGAAGCGGATAGTTGTTTATTGCAATTACATTATCAAGGAAATGTATTGCCATTTTTGTAACAGAAGCAAGTTTATCCCAGTCTACGCTCAGATTGTCTTTTTCTCCTTTAAGCATTAATCCAAGATTAATTGAACCGAGGTTGCAAGCTTCGTAAGGAAGTAGCGGAACCTCACCGCAGGGGTTAGTTGATTCAATTTCTCCGATTAACGGAGTCGGGTTATCATAATTCATTTTGTCAATAAATATGATACCAGGCTCTCCGTTTCTCCATGCGCCGTCAACAATTAAATCAAAAACTTCTTTTGCGTTAAGTTTTCCAACGGGCTGTTTTGTTCTCGGATGAATGAGTTCGTAGTCTCCGCCTTGTTTTAAAGCTTCCATAAATTTATCAGTAATTGCAACAGAAATATTGAAATTGTTTAATCTGTTGTTATCTGATTTGCAATTAATAAATTCAAGAATATCAGGATGGTCAACACGGAGAATTCCCATGTTTGCACCTCTTCTTGTCCCGCCCTGTTTAACTGCTTCTGTTGCAGCATTAAACACTTCCATAAAGCTTACCGGCCCTGAAGAAACACCCATTGTAGAGCGGACAACATCGTTTTTGGGTCTCAACCTCGAGAAAGAAAATCCGGTACCGCCGCCTGATTTATGTATTAATGCAGTATTTTTTACTGTTTCAAAAATGCCTTCCAATGAATCTTCAACAGGCAGAACAAAACAAGCCGCAAGCTGTCCGAGTTCTCTGCCCGCATTCATAAGAGTCGGTGAATTGGGCATAAAATAGCGGTTTGTTATAAAATCATAAAATTCTTTTGTTGTTTCTTTTATTTCAGAATCGGTTGCACCGAATTGTCTGTCAGCTTCGGCAAGAGTTGATGCAACACGCATAAATAAATCTTTCGGTGTTTCTGTCGGTACTCCGTTTTTGTCTCTTTTAAGGTATCTTTTTTCAAGAACTTTAATTGCGTTCTTAGACAAGTTTAGTTTTTCTTCCATTTCAAGGCTCACTTTGTGTTCTCCCCCAATCTATTATAAATTACCATGTTATATATTATATAATAAAAAATGTTTCAAGCACAAATTAATAACCAATAATAGTTAAGGATATTAAACTTGACATTTTTCAATAGTATTTCATGATGAATAAAACCGAAAGTCATGCCTGTACATCATCTTAGTGTATTGAGATAATTGTTCATTAAAATATTTAAACATGTGTATAACTTTTATTTCACAAATATTTCTGTTAGAATATTGTTATTATACAAAACAGGATGTAATTTTAAATGAGTAAATTTTCAAAAAGAGTAGCAGAGGATTATAATCGTTTTAGACGGGCTTTTCAGTGGCTTACATGCAATTTTTTTGTATGTAACTTTGTAAAACTTATGTATGATTACAAAGTTGAAGGCAGGGAAAATATCCCACAGGGCGAAAAGTTTATTGTCGCAGCAAATCATATTTCAGGGAAAGACCCATTTCTTATCCCGTGTGCACTGAAAAAACCAGTAGCTTTTATGGCAAAAGAAGAACTGTTTGAAAAATTCTTTTCTAAAAAACTTATGGACTGGTGCGGAGCTTTTGCTGTAAAAAGAGACAAAGTGGAGGTTTCCACAATAAAAACCGCACTCGCAATAAAAGATACCTCATGGATGCTCGGATTATTTCCTCAGGGAACAAGAGATTCGAGCCAAAATATAGACAAAATAACAAAAGGATTCGCAACGTTTGCGAAGGTAACAAAAACAGGCATTTTGCCAGTAGCTATAATTGGAGCTGACAAAAAAATCAAATGGCCGTTCAGTGAAAAACTAACAATAAAAATCGGTCATATGATTCCCTACAGCGATAATGTTGATGAAATGATGAATGAATGGTGCAGAGCTTTATCGGAACTCACCGGGAAAAACTTTGCTCTTGCATAGTTTTCTCGATTGTCATGGAATTAAGAATTAAAGAATTAAAGAAAAAAGAAGGAAGTATAAATGTCAAGACACTATTCTAAACGGTCTGCACGGGAGTTTAATTTTTTCAGAAGATGTTTTCAGCAGCTCTGGATATATCTGATTGGTGTGCCTTTGTTTCATATATTTTATCGTATCAAGATTTACGGACGTGAGAATATCCCGAAAGGAGCAAGGTTTATAGTCGCTGCAAATCACATTTCTTATTTAGACCCGTTTATTGTTTCATATGCTGTAAAAAAACCAGTTGCATATATGGCAAAAAAAGAACTGTTTGAAGAATCATGGCTTCAGACTCTTTGTATGGATTGGCTTGGTGCATTTGCGGTAAACAGAGAGAAACTTGAAGTTTCTACTTTGAAAACCGTAAAAGAGGTTTACAAAAGCAGTTGGATGCTGGGTATTTTTCCTCAGGGCGGAATCCGTAAAAATAAAACCATTGAAAAAATAAACAAAGGTTTTGCTGTAATTTCCAAAGCTGCAAAGTGGGATATCCTGCCTGTTTCTATAACAGGTTGTGAAAAATATAACTGGATACCATTTAAAGGCAAAATGATCGTAAAAATCGGAAAACCTGTTTCTTATAAACTGACACAGGAAGAAATTATTGATGAATGGGGGCATCAGATTTCTGAAATGTGCGGATATCAATTTGTTCCGACTGTTAATGAAGCTGAATGCGAAGAAAAAAATTTAACACAGACATAAAATTTTCTTGCAATTCGCAGACCTGTTAATTTATACTGGGTTAGGAAAATTTAAAGGAGATATATATGGCAATGCGTTTTGATCTGGGTGAAATTATTACAGCAATGATTACCCCGATGAATGAAAAAAAAGAAATTGATTACCCATCGCTGGAAAAATTGCTGGCACACCTTATAAACAATGGCTCTGACGCACTATTAATTGCAGGAACAACTGGAGAATCGCCCACTCTGACGCATGAAGAAGAAGTCGAACTTTTTAAATTTGTTAAATCAAAAATCGGTTCCAAATGCAAACTCATAATGGGAGCTGGTTCAAATTGTACAATTACTGCTGTTAAGGCTACTCAAAATGCAAAATCAGCAGGTGCTGATGCAATACTATCAGTTGTTCCTTATTATAACAAACCATCTCAAAAAGGATTGATTGCTCATTTTTCTGCAATAGCTGAATCAACAGATTTACCTATTATACTGTACAATATACCAGGAAGAACTGGTATATCAATGAAACCTGAAACCATTGCAGAACTTGCGAATAAATACAAAAACATTGCTGCCGTAAAGCAAAGTCTTGCTGATATGGATATTATTACCGAAACAAGACGACTCTGTCCTGAGGATTTCCTTATTTATTCCGGAGATGACAGTCTGACTCTTCCGATGATGTCTGTCGGAGCATACGGGGTTATTAGTGTTGCTTCACATATTATCGGCAAGGAAATGAAATCAATGATTAATCTCTATAAATCAGGAAGATTTGAAGAAGCTACTGCAATGCACTTGAAATTGTATCCTCTGTTTAAAAAGATATTTATGGCACCTAACCCTGTTCCGATAAAGCAGTGTCTTGCCAGAATGGGTATTATAGAAAACCATGTAAGACTTCCGCTGGTACCTCTTGATGAACAAGAACGAGCAGAGCTTTATGCTGTACTGGAGCAGTATATTTAGGGTGGTCGGATGAAAATAGTAATCTTTGGTGCAAGTGAAATAGGCTGTTTGATTGCTACAGAATTTTTCGAAGACCATGACATAACCATTATAGATAAAGACGAAAATAAAACAGTAGCACTGGACAGACTTGATATTATTTATATTGCAGGAAACGGCTCAAATATAAATACACTAAAGAGTGCCAATATTGAAGAAGCTGACATTTTTATTGCCTGTTCTTGTTTTGACGAGGCTAATATAGTTGCGTGTTTAACTGTAAGCAGATTGAGTGAAGCCAAAACAGTCTGTTTTGTCAGCAAACCAGAATATATAGAATCTCTAACTTTGATGAAGAATACAAAATATGAGATGATAGATTATGTTATATGGCCGGAGCAGCTTTTGACACAGGAAATTTTCAGAATAATTACGGTTCCTGAGGCCGTGGATGTTGAATATTTTGCATCAGGAAAAGCGAGACTCCTTGAATATAGAATAAAAGAAGATTCTGTACTACTGGGTAAAAAAATTAAAGAGTACCCGTTTGTTGAGAATACACTTGTTGTCGGTATTACAAGGGATTGTAATTTATTTATACCGGATGGCGAAACTGAATTTTTACTTAACGACAAAGTTATTTTAATGGGTTATTCAACATCACTGGATATACTTGCCAACAGGCTGTTTCAGAACAGTGAAAAAATAAAGGATGCAACGATTATCGGCGGCGGCAACGTCGGGCTTATGCTTGCACAAAATCTGGAAAAAGTCGGTATCAGAACAAAAATCATCGAACAGGACTATAAACGCTGTGAAGATTTAACAGAAGAATTAAAAAACACGCTTGTACTATATGGAGATGGTACTAATATAGAACTTTTACAACAGGAGGATGTATCCGATGATGATGTGGTAATAAGCGTTACAAATAACGATGAAAAAAATCTCCTCTGTTCGCTTTTGTCAAAACAGCTCGGCGCAAAACGTGTAATAACCAGAGTTTCTAAATCTTCTAATATTCCGTTGTTTGAAAAAGTCGGCATTGATGTTGCTATTTCTCCGAAAGAAGCATCAATACATGAAATAAAAAATAACCTAATAGACACCGACGTAGCGATACTTGCGACAGTTGAAAGCGGTCAGGGTAGGATAATTGAAACAGTTGTACCGGATAGTTTTGTTCCTGTTGCTGTTATGGACTTAAAATTTCCGGCAAAAGCATTGATTGCTATAATACAAAGAGGCGCAAAAGTTATTATTCCCAAAGGTAATACAATAGTGCAGCCGTTTGACCAGCTGATTATTTTCACAAAAGACGAAGATTCACAAAAAATAAAAGAATATTTTAAGAAATAGTTGAGAGTTTATGAGATTAACATATGTATTTAACGCATTGGGCTTGATATTACGGTGTATTGCATTAGTTATACTTTTGCCTGCTGCTGTTGCTTTATATTATCATGATTATTCATCGTTGCTACCTTTTTTGTGCGCATCGATAGTTTCTCTGATTTTGAGCTTTCTAATAAGAAAAAAATCCGACACATTTGAAAGTTTAAATGACATAAAAAAAACAGAAGCTCTTGCTATAGTGACTGCAGCTTGGGTTTTGTTTGCTTTTATTGCAGCCATTCCGTATTTGTTTTACGGATTTGGCTTTTTAGACGCATTATTTGAGGCAGTGTCAGGAATTACAACAACAGGTGCAACCATTCTTACTCATTATAATTACCCGAAAACAATGTTTTTCTGGCGTTCAATGAGCCAGTGGCTTGGAGGTATGGGTATAATAGTGCTGTTCATTGCTATACTTCCTCAGTTTGCAGTTGCCGGAAGACAGATGTTTTTTGCAGAAACACCGGGACCTACCGAGGATAAAATCACGCCCAGAATTAAGCATACAGCGATTGCTATGTGGACAATATACGTACTATTGACTTTTATTGAAATAATTTTTCTTAAAATAGCAGGCATGCCGGTTTTTGATTCTGTATGCAATTCTTTTTCAACTTTATCAGGCGGAGGTTTCTCTCCAAATGCACAGAGTATAGCCGGATATAATTCTGTTATTATAAAATGGATAATTACCGTTTTTATGTTTTTTGCTGCTATGAACTTTTCTTTGATTTATAAAGTATGGAGCAGTAAAAAATTGTCAGTGCTTTTGAAAGATGATGAATTTAAGTTTTATACGGGAATTGTTATCGGGTTTACAATATTTATTGCTATTTGCTTGTATTTTTCAAACGGTTACAGTGTTTTTAATTCAATAACAGATTCCTGTTTTCAGGTGCTGAGTATTATTTGTACCTCCGGTGCTGCTTCTGTTGATTTTGCAAAATGGACTCTGGACGCAAAACTGTTTCTGTTTTTGCTTATGTTTGTCGGCGGTTGTGCGGGTTCTGCATCAGGCGGCTTGAAAATGGTGAGACTTTTGTTTATCTTTAAATATTTAAGAATACAAATAGCCCGTATATTACATCCGAATGCGGTTTATCCAATAAAGATAAATAATATGGTTGTTCCTGTTGAAGTTTCAGCACAAATGATTGCATTTATCATATTTTATTATGCATTATTTGCTGTTTCTGCATTTTTAATGTCGTTAATAGAAATGAATGAAGTAATAGGGGTCACCGGAAGTATTGCTACTATAGGAAATATTGGCCCGGGATTCGGCAGCGTAATAGGCCCTATGGGAAGTTTTGCTTCTTTGCATCCTGCGTCAAAAGTAATAGGTATTGTGAATATGCTTGTTGGCAGATTGGAGCTTATTCCATTTCTTGCCATGCTTCATCCTGACTTCTGGCGTTTAAAGTAGTTAAAAGATAATGCGCCTTTAGGAATGCCAACACTATTTTTTCATGTCATTATAAATTATTAAAGGTAAACAAACACAAAAAACTGTATACAACAAATTTATCCTCTTGCTTTACTTTATTTTACTAATTTTATTTAGTTTTTCTTCATGCTAAAATTATGTCCGATATTAGTAATTATGCGGAGCGAGTTTATTATGTTTTCTTTTTTACAAAAAAAATCAGAGCCTGAATCATTAAAAATTAACAAATTATATCAGGGATTGAAAAAAATATATTCAGATAAAATAACAGAAGAAAGAAAAAATTTCCTTAAAACAGAAATAGAAAAATACGGATACCTTAGATATCCTTTTATTAAAGCACTGGAAGAACTCTCTCCTGCTGAGGTTTTGTTCGGGTTGGAAATAAAATTTGCCAAAAACAATGTTTTTGAAAACGATGAGTTTAAGTTTGAAAACAAAGACATCAGCCCTGTAGCAAGAGTAGGAATAACAAATTCCGAATGGATAAACAGAGAACAGCATAATATAAAACTTATAAACCTTGCAGGTCTTGCTGACGGCAATAAATCCACAAACCCAGCAAAACTCATAAACTGGCTGACGCAGCTTCTCATTTTACCATCAGGAAGACCTCAGGACGGTATATTGGCAGATACAATATATCTTATACCATTTCATCCGCGAGAATTCGGCTGTGCATATCTGCCCACAAGCTCCGAAGTAAGCATGAAGCTTGAAGACAAAGAAATCACTGAAAAACTGGGTATTGATGCTAAAGAACAGGTTCAATTATTTATAAAACTTGCCCAGCTTGCAGGACATCCGGTAATTTATGATGTATTACCCCAGACAGGCAGATTTTCAAAAATAGTTCTTGCCAATCCGTCAATTGCAAGATGGTATGACATAGAAGAACTCATCAGCTCTATAAGTACAGCGGTGGATGAAGTTCATAAAACACTTGTTGAAGATTTTGGCGAAGAAGATGCAAAAATTGTAGCGGATTTATACAAAGCCTCACTTAAAAATGGTTCTTGCGATTTCAGTGAGCATTACAAAAATATCTATGAAAAATTAGATGAAGAGCTTAAAGAAAAGAAAAAAGAACTTTCGGAAAAAATGCTCACAAAAGAAGAACAGGAAAAAATTCACAAAAAAGTGAAAAAAATTATTGCAGATATACTGGAGGTTAATCCGCATAAGAATCTTAAAGAAAAAGATATTACAAAACAGGGTGAAATAATCCGTGCTCTAATCGACGCAGGAATGTGGCCCGCTCCGGGCGGCGCCTGGTGCTCCTCAGGAGTTCCTATTTTCGACAAAATGGCAGAACATGCGGAATATCCCATATTTAAACATTATGATTTTAAATGTACTGATGTGACACATTTTGCCAATCTGGATTGCCAGACTCCTTATTATTTTGTATATCTTGAATCCGGGAAATACAACAAAGAAGCAATAAATGCATACATTGATTATCTTCAAAATCTGCAAAAGGATTACAATTTTGACGGCTTTAGAGTTGATCATATTGATCACATTGTTGATGAGGTTTCGGAAAAAGACGGTGTGCCAATCAGTTATCGAGCGCCAAGATGTGTGCTTGGCAAAGCCAATGAAACAATGAAAAAAGAAGTTCCTCATTTTGCTGCAATGGCGGAATATATGCTCTGGGACAGATTTTACAAAGAGTATCATGAAGATATGCATTTCGATATTTTGTGGGGAGATGACATTATTGCCCAATGTTCAAAGACACCTGCCACTATTATGAACAACAACCATGAACTCGCAGAATACAATATAAAAAATCCACAAATAAGCAATTTGTCTATACTGAAAACATATAATAATCAGGACGGAGAATTCAGAGACATAAACCAATACCCCGGACAGTTGGGAAAAGAAGGGGCTTTGTTCAAGTGGTTTAAGTACAAATTTCTTCCAGGTGGAAAAAATGCCCAACGCCCGGTTATGTACATTGACGGTGATGAATCGTTTACACAACGGGGCATTGAGAGCGTTATTGGAGCAGAAATTGCTATGAAACGTTCAAAAGACTATGATTTTTATTACAAATTTGATGCAATAGAAAGATTTGCCCTAAATTCAGAACTCACAAGAGACGGCGAGGCTGAGATATTTGTACAGGACGATGACGGATTTTGCGCCTGGATGGTCTCCAAAGACCCGCTAAAAGAAGCATTTCTCATACTAGCAAACTACAATGCGCCTTTTGAAAATATGAAAAATGATTCAGGCTCCTATGTAAAAGAAGGTCATGCCGTATTTAACAAAAGCATAAAACTGCCGTGCGACTATCAAATAGTTTCAGAGTTTATTTATGATGAAAAAATAAAAGACTTTACTGAAATTCAATTTACAGCACCTGAGACAGAGATGACTTTTGACAGACTCGAGCCTGCACAGTTTAAAATATTCAAACTGCTGCGTTAATATTAAGTATTGTAACAATATGCAAAAAAATCTGACTTTTTCCTAAAGTTTATTAAACTGTAAGCCGATATATAGTGTGTAAGTAATTAACCGGTCAAACAGGAGAAAAGTTATGACAAACAATATTAACGGAATCGGAATCAATACCGGCGCAGTAAACGGCTATTCTGCAAAGCCTAAAAAAGAAGATGCAAAGGCAGAAGAAAAACAGGAAACTCAACAGCCCCAGGCTCAAGGCAAAGCTCTGAATCCTGATGATGTACTGACCTTTATGGCTCAACAGGCTGCATTCAACAAACCAGCAAACCTCTATGCGGGAAAATATGACATATCAAAATATGTTACCCCAGAACAGGCAGAACGTATTGCAGGTTTTGTAACGAGTTTTGAAGACGAAGTAGCCAAAGGACTTGTCGGTGTAAATGAAGAATTTGGAGACAATATTTCCGAAGCAGCAAAATACGAAATTGCAGCAGGAATGGTTGTCTAAAATAAGCATCGTGTAATATATAAAACTAAATTGTTTGTCAAATCAGGTCTTTTGATTTTTCAAAAGACCTTTTTATTTTTGTTCAGGAGACAGTTTTGATGAGTATTCAGCTATAATTCTGGAGATATCATATCCGCCTGCAACCATTTCAAGTATTATCTGATGGTTTATTATAACAGTCTCAGTATATTCCATTGTGTCTATATCCAGCACTTCAAATTCAACAAAATCAATGCCGACGTATTTTATTTTTCCGTATTCTGCCGTAGATCCCCAGCGTAAAAAAACGATTTGTCTTTCAAACTGTTTCAGCTTCTGTACAAGTGTAATAGACATAAACCCTTCCCCATAAATTTAAAATAAAATCTTATATTTTTATAATAACTTTATTGTACATAAAGTCAATAATATTTTATTATAATCATATGTATATAATAGAGTTAATTGTAAAGCTGCTAAATAAGAAAAAAGATAAAAAAATTAACATTCCTCAGACGGATTATGAAAAGTGCGAGCATGTTTTTTTACCGGTAGACAGCACTAATGAAGTACTGGCCTGCACAAAATGCGGTTATATAATACACAGAAAAGATATGGACATAAAAACCAATAATCCGTTCCAAAATTAAAGTTTTATATCATTCAGCTGGCAATAGGCTTTAAAGGATGCAAAATCATTCTGAAGCTCAGCTTCTATGGCCGGAATTTCCATATCTTTTGCCATTACAAGAGCTTTTTTATAAGTTTCGACAATTTTCTGTGCATAATTATTTTTATTCTGCGGTTTTTTATGCATCATTTCTTCCAGATATTTTGCATAAAGTTCATAGAGCATTACTTTGTGAAGCTTCATACCATATGTCTTAACAATAAGCAGTGCTTTTTCTATATACATTCTGGCTGCTTCCATATCGCCTTTTATCATATATATTTCGGCAATAAGGCGTTTGTAGAGAACCATGAAATAGTAGTTGTTAATTTTGGGATTTTTAGCAACATCAAGAGCTTTTTGTGTAATATCCAGAGCTTTGTCCGTGCCGTCAGTCACAAGTGTGACCTTAGCAATGTAATACCAGCACAATAAAGCACCCACAGCTATTTTTTCTCTCGCAAAAATAGTAACCTGTTCGTTAAATATATCAAGAGCTTTTGAAAGGTTGTCCTCCTCCTGCAGTACTTTTCCAAGGAAAGTTTTCAAAAGATTCTTTATTAGTACATCGTTATAGTTGTTTGCGAATGTAACAACAGAGAATAATTCTTCTTTTATATTGGCCCAGTCACGTTTAAGAATCTTATTCAGAATATTTATAAAATTCCACTGGGAAATAATTTCAGGATCTACTATCTCATTGGCTGTTTTTTGGGAAATTTCTATAAGTATTCCCTCAGATTTTTTGATTATACCCAGCATGGTGTATGCAAGAGCCTTTGAAAGTGTAACCCTTAGCAGATAATTTTTATTTGTAATATGATTTTTGGCAACAATTTCGTCAATGAAACTAAGCACACTCAAACATTTTTTATTTCCCTGAATAATTAAAGCGTTTGCAACAATCAAATTGCATTCAAGCCATGTTTCATAAATTATACTCATAGGAATATCTTTTGTCGGAATAGATTGAGATATTGCCTGTTCAATTATAGGAATAATTTCATTATTAGCCGTATTGTAAATTTCTTCAGAATTTCCTATACTTAATATAGCCCGTAGTTTTTTGAACTTTATCAGCGCACTTTCCAGTTTGTATTCAGGGTAATCAATGAGTTTTAAAACAGTGTCAACCGTTTCTATTACACCGTGATAATTACCTATTGCCTCGCAGCTTTTTGAAAGATAACCGGCAAGTTCTATGATTTTAGGCTTGTTGCCCAATTTTACCGCAGTAGACAGAGAATTAGAGAGATAATTCATTGCTTCTGATGGTTTTGAAAGATACAGAAGTTTTCCCAGACGTTCCTGAATGTTTGTGATAACAAGATTGTTTGTTTCAGGATTAATTTCCTGTGCTATTTTAAGACACTGTTTCTGAGAAAGCGCCCATAGATGCTCATCGCCTAAGTATGCACAGAGTTTTACATTGTCTGTCCAAATATTCATTGCAAGCAGTTTTTGGTTCAGATTCTGTGCAACAAGAGCTTTGAGGGCATTGCTTGATAAAGTATAATTTCCGATTACATCGAATATTCTTTCATTCAAAAGAGTAAAATCTTCGCTCATTTTTGCTCGTTCATAAACAAATTTCCACATCAGTGTATTTTTAAATGCAAACATATTGTCATTAAACTGCGCCAAATAAGCATAGTTCACAAGCATCTGTATAACATTTCTGAAATCATCAAAACTGATTTTCATCACATGTTCGAGAAGTTTAATATTAAACTTGTTACCCATAATAGCGGCCGTACATAAAGTTCTGTATACGGTCGGGAACTTTTCTTTTAGTATATTGAGTCTTTTCGTAAGTATCTCAAAAAGGTTCTTCGGCATTTTCAAAGCAATCGGAGTCGTTTTGTATATCAGTTCATTTTCTTTTGTTTCAAAAGCTCCGTTTTCATTCATCAGAACAAGCATTTGTTCTATAAACGCACTATTGCCTTTTGAATTTTGATAAATTTGTTTAAAAACATCTTCCGGTATAGGATTAGTACCGTTCATAAAAAGTCTTGTCAAATTTATGGCATGCTCAAGAGTGAGTTTTGAAAGAAAGACATCCTGATACTCATTTTCAGCAATTTTCTCAGAATAGAAATATCCCTGAGAAATTCTTTTGTCTTTATATGCAACAACAAGCTTTATGTTATCAGAGAGATAATCTTCATTGATAAAATGCATAAGAAATTCATATGACGCTCCGTCTATCATATCGAAATCATCAATAACGATAATCAGTTTTGACCGCTGTGAAATTTCAAGAATAACTTTTTCCAAAAGTTTAAAACTGTATTCTTTATTTACCAATATTTCTTCAAAATGCGCGCTTAAAGAAGGATAAAGAAAATTGAACAAATCTCCTGTTTCAGAATCAGTTAAAGTCGGAACAACTTTTTGCAGCAGTTTTTTTGTTTCTTTCTGGAATTCATTTGACATATTGGAGTAATTTGGTAGGTTAAAAAATGTCAAAAACATTTCCTGAAAAATACCAAACGGGCTAATCTGGGAATTCGCGCTGCATTCACCCCACAGCCACGCATATTTCATCGGCAATAGTTCATTGAACAGATATCTGAGTACAGTAGATTTTCCGTAACCTTCCGGGCTGCTAAGCCCTATAATTTTTTTGTCATTGCTATTAATAGCAGCAACCATCAAATTTTTTGATTTCAGCTGATCAATTTCCTGCATCGAATCATCAAGAACTTCCTGAACAGTATTTTCCTGAAGCTCATCATCAGCCGGTTCTGCTATTTCTTCTTCCCTATCAGACGAAACCAAAGGCTCATTTTTTTTTTCTTCGGCCTGTACAACAGGTATACCCTGTGCCGGCTTCGGAGTTTGTTGAACAGCTTGCTCCTGCACAGGAGGGTTTATATTTGGGGCAGAGTCCTGAGAAGCCGGAGGCATAGGCTGAGCAGACGGCTCATTTACAGGAGTGCTTTGTTCCCCGTAAAAATACTCATCATCATCTGCTAATGTGCTCAAATCAAAAAAGCCATCATCCTCTTCATAATTATTGGAACTTTCAGTTGTATTATCCGCATTTTTGACCGGAATATCATCAGCAAATTCTTCTTCTTCCTGTTTTTCTATCAGAGCCTCGTAATTATCCGAAAAATCTTCGACCTCTTCTGCTTTTTTTTCTTCCTGTACAGACTCCGGGGTGTCAAGTTCGATTTCAGGGAGTTCTTCTGTCAACATCTGTGTATTGTTTTCTTCTGTAACAGGAGAATCAAACGACTGAACAGAAGATTGAAGCTCAATTTTTTGTTCCTCAAATAGTGTATAAGGCTTTGCTTCCTGTATTGACGGAAAAAAATCATCTTTCGGTGCTTCAATAGTTTCTTGAACAGTTTCTGTCTCTTTTAAGTCTTCTATTTTGGGTGATACAGTTTCTTCTTCAATTTTTGGCACAAATTCACATCCGCATTTTCTGCAATTTTTTGCATCAGGATGATTTGCACTTCTGCATGATGGACAATATTTTATCAATTGTCTGTGGCAGTGTGCACAGTATTCAGCGGTAATAAGGTTCAGCGATTTGCAGCCGGGGCAAACTGTCTGAACTTTAGCACCGCAAAAATTACATCTTAAACTATTTGCATCTATTTCTTTTTTGCATCGAATGCAATGCATGATAATATACCAACTTATTACATTTATAGAAATATTATATTATAAAAAATTTAAATCTGTATCTATTTGTTAAAATGAGATTTTACGATTTCAGCTATTTCAAGAAGTCTTTTACTTACTTCAGACTGCGAAAGCTGGGTTATTTCAGCGATTTCACGTTGTTTCTTTTCTTTAACGTATCTTAAAAAGAATATTCTTAAATATTCTTTATTCGGATTATTTTTATGTGCAACAAGCACTATATCCACAACTTTTTGCAGTAAATCTTTTCTTACTATTCTTTCTTCAAAATTATTTTTCGGATCCGAAACATTGTAAAGATTTACAATCTGAGGCTCAGCTACAGCAACAGGGACAGATGATACGGGCATAGCCGCTTCCCGCACGAACTGCTGCGCCGGCGTAGGATCCAGCAGTACCTCGCGGGTGGATACATACTTATTTGAATGGCGTCTGATTCTGCCGGAGGACCTTAATACCGTAAGAATGGATGTATTCACAACTTTTGCAAGATAACTTTCAAAATTTTTAATTTCATTGTTATCAAACAATGTATAAGAACGTTGATAAGCTTCAGAGCAAAAGTCCTCAAACAAATCTTCGTTTCCGATATATTTATTATTTAATCTAACAAGTCTCTCTATTATTGTCCGTTGTTCCTGAATTGTATTCAATTTCCCTAACCCATCTGATTATAAACACAGGGATAACCTGTTAATTTTATAATAACACAGATTTTAAAATTAGAAAAATTTTAGAAATTTATTATCAAAGAAAGATTATAATCCCCCTTAACATCTTTTATATTCGGGGCATTTACGTATTTTAACGTTTCTTTAATACTTCGTAATACTACATTATCAATCTGCTCTGAACCACTGGAATCAAGAACCTGTAAATTCTTTATTTCATTATTTTTTGTTACCTGGAAATTAAGGTGAATTTTGTTATTATATGCAAATTCTGTAGTATTTGCCAAATCATTTTGAAGGTTTATCTGTAAATTTTTGCCTGCAACCTGCAGATAATTTTTGAACGCATCATTTTGCGCAAGTTTATCATTCACATTCCAGGATATCTTTGTAATAGTCAAAGCAGACGGCTGCTCAGAGAATACGTTTGTCATTGATTTATTAATATCTTGAGGAACTGCCGGTTCTTCTTCTGCCTCAGGATTTTTATTGCCAAAGTCAAATAAAGCAGCACCATCAGTAGAATTTTCATCACTATCCGGCTGTCCTGGCAAGGATTTTCCAAACTTCATGAAGTATGTTGTGGTTCCTCCGGCAAGCAGTATCAGAAAAACAAATAAGCTTACGGCCAGTTTCTTTGTCTTGCTTACAGCTGATTTTACAACAGGAGGCTCTTCTACTGTAATTTTACTTTCCTGTCCGCCTGACGGATTTGTTTCGTCATAAAGCATTTCAATATCACCATTTTCCGGCTGCGATGAAAGCTTTTGTGCAATTTGTTTCGGAACAGAAGTTGCTCCAGCGGAATCTTCATTCACAGTATGGACGCTGTCATCGGCAAGCATTGACATCAATTCGTCATCCATAATGCTCTGCAGTTCAGGAGCAATTCCACTATCTTCCTGCAGCTGCTGAGATGAAGAAGTAACAGTTTCAGCCTGCATCGAAGAAACAGCCGTATCCTCTTCAACCAAATCGTCATCACTGGCATCTAGCAGACTTCTCAAATCATCGTCAAACATTGCCTGCAAATCTTCGCTCAACTCTTCTTTTTCTTCACCTTTATCATTATCAGTTTCTTCCATAACAGGGGCAGCAATTTGTGCAGTTATCCCTTCTTCCTCGGTTTCAGGTTTTGCATCAATCTCCGGCTCTGATGTTAAAGAATCATTCACAAGATTTTCATCCGGAACAATATCCGCTGTTTCAGCAAGTATACTTTCGTTTTTTTCAGGTTCTTCTGCAGCCGGTATTATAGAATCTGACGGCAAATCTTCGATTTCTTCTTTTATTTCCAAATCAGAATCATCATCAGTTAAAAGTTCCGGTTCATCACCTAAAAGCAGCAAATGATCATTTACAGGCTCTTCTTCAAGCATAACATCCTCTGGTTCCCGTATTTCTTCCAGAGGAGAGGAACTTTCTTCTTCAAGGATTTCATCATCTGCATCAATCATATCCAATGTAATATCTTCATTCTTCGGTTCTTGCGGCAGCTCCTGTGCATTTATTTCTTCATCAGGTGTTAACTCCGAAAGTTCAAATGAATCAGTTTGAACAGAGTTGTCTTGATTTTTTCCGTCAATGATATTGAATGTGTCCGTGGAATCAGATATGGAGTCAAGGGAACTGTCTGACTCCGCGGGAAACGATTCGGCACTGACGCCTGACTCCTCTTGCATTCCTGATATAGTTATATCATTTTCCGCTTCATCATCTGCAAAATCCAACAAAAAGTCATCCTCGGTATTATTAGAACCCAAAAGCTCATCAGTACTATCTTTCAATTCAGGAGTACCTGTTGTTTTTTCTGTGTCCTGCGGTTGTTGTATATCTAAAATGTCATCTCCTGTTTTAATCTCATTTACAACTGAGTCATCAGCATCGGACACGATGGATAATTCAGGTATATTTTCCACTACATTAATAACAGTTTCACCCGATTCTGTTCCCGCAATTTCTTCCGCGTTCAATACATCAGCAGCGCCCAGTTCTAATAGCGTTTCCTGAGACATTTTTTCGTCATTATTTTCTTCCGGATATTCGAGCAAAAACGGGGTTTCTTCTTTTTCTTCGTTGTCAGGTAAAACTTCTTCTGCTGCAAATTCCGGAGTATTAATCAGGTCTTCTGTCTCTTCACTTGGTTCACCGGCATAATCATCTGTGTCCAAAGGCTGACCGATAATAAGGGTCTGCTCTTCATCTTCCTCCGGTAAAAAGACGGGCTGCGCTTCAGGCAGGCTATATGCTCTTGTCAAAGCACCCGTCAAAATATCAAGAGTCTGGTCATTTAACAGGTCAGGATACTTATTCAGCTGTCTTACAACATTATCAAACTCATTCATCTCGGACAATTTTTCGCGGCAGAAAGAGCATTTCATTACATGTTGAATAAAGAACACTTTTTCACTGTCAGAAATTTCTCCGTCAAGAAAAGCAATAGCAAGCTCTTCTATCTTTGCATGCGCTTCTTTTGAAAAAATCTGCTGTTTTTTTTCAATTTTGCTGAGTGCATTTTTTAATCCGCTGATAGGTTTGAGCAGATTTATATCATATTCAAGATATTCAGAATCACTTTTGATCTGAGGAAGTTGTGATGATTCTATATACCCGAGAGGTTCTATATTTTCAACATCGTCTGTCATTCTCACAACCAAATATATTTCAGGAGTTGCATAAAATTTTTCATGTGATTTCGGAATACAGAAAACATTTTCATCAAACACAACTCTCACATCAACCCTGATATCATCAGAATACAAATCAGCAATTTCCAATACATCATCAAGAGAAGTTATTTTAAATAAACTGTTTTTATGCTTAAGTTTAAGCTCCCCATCATCAAGAAGGTCGCTAACAGACATTGCTGCCACACTCAAAACAAAAACTCTCTTTCTAATTTCAGCAGACGAAAGTTTAATTGCTAAATTTTTTGCATTGTCTAAAACAAGTTTATTCACCTTTTTCATCATTTTTAAGTTCTCTCCTCACTATACCTGGAGCCGATTATACTTCCCGCCATTCCTGCACTTCCGGTAAAACCGGAAATTCCGATTCCATTTTTTTCAGCAAAAGCCTGAAAAACGGAGATTTTTTTTGTATATAAACCTCATATTCTGCTTTGAGTGCGCGAGTTTCGGCTTGTTGTAATTTGTTATTCCGGTAATTTTTGTCTTCTTTTTTACCTCTAATTCCATCCTCAAATTTTTCGGCTGCCGTGTTCAAAAAGGGGTGTTTGTTCTTTGGGGCGTCATTTAGATTCTGCTCCAGACAGTACAACTTTTCAAACGCGGCTAATACCGCAAGTGATTTGTCAAGTTCCATACTTGTTTCCTCTTTTGTGAGTGAAGCACGGGTAATAAAAAAATCACTCTATTAACTTAGATTACATTTCGAAAAAAAATATTCCAAAATAAAAAAAATAGTGTTATAATGTAAAGAAATGTATCATGTTATTGTGTAAAAACCGGTCTCTTAGCAACAAAAAACCTTTATCGGGTTTATAGCTATTGAAGTAAAAAAGTTATCCATCATGTAGAAATTAAATAAAAAAGGAGTCTTATTATGTCAGTCAACCTTTCATCGGGAATTGTACCATTGTCACAGGAAACTATTTCCAGACCGCCTAAATATACACAGGCAAATACCCAGCAGCAACCAACAGCAAGCACTCCAATGACCACAGATGAAACTGCTCCTAAGAGCAGCCACTGGTTTTTGAAAACAATCGGAGCTATTGTTGTAATCGGCGCGGCACTCGGACTGGGCAGAAAATATGTTCCTGCTTTGAAAAATATCAACCTTTCGCAAGCTGCAGATGAAGGTGCAAAATGGTACCAAAAAGGTCTCAGATATGTTGCACAGGCCGGTGAATATATCAACAACAAAGCAGTTACAAGCTGGAACTGGATAAAAGCATTGCCGTCTAAAATCGGTATCGGAAAAAAAGCAGAAGCCGCAGAATAATTTTTAATATGATTTATAGACAAAAACAGCCGGTTTTTTCCCGGCTGTTTTTTTTACTTGCTTAAATGTTCAAATATATAGTAAAGTATTAATTATGAAAAAAATTCTTTCAAATTTTATTTTTCTTACACTCGGAGCGTTTATTGCAGCATTTGCAATTGAGAGTTTTCTTGTACCGAACAAAATTATTGACGGCGGAGTCGTTGGTATATCCATTATGATGAATTACAAGACCCATTTGCCGTTAGGTCTTTATATTTTTATTTTAAACCTGCCATTCATATTTCTGGCATTGAAAAAAATGGGAAAGATTTTTGTGCTTTCAACTTTTTATGCAGTAGCAATGCTCTCTGTCGGAGTTTCTATGATTCCGGTATGGACAAACGGCAGACATGTTTCTGATCCGTTTCTTGCTTGTATTTTCGGAGGTGTTATACTCGGACTCGGTGTCGGCCTTATACTGAGAAACAACGGTTCTCTGGACGGAACGGAAATCGTGGCAATTCGAATTGCTAAAACATGGGGATTCTCTGTCGGTGAGATAGTTATGTTTTTTAATCTTTTCATTTTTACCGCAGCAGGTGTTGTTTTTGAAAACTGGCAGAGCGCAATGTATTCAATAATCGCATACTTTATCACATACCGGGTTATAGATATTGTTATAGACGGTTTAAATGAGTCTAAATCTATCAGAATAATAACAGACCTTTCTCAAGAAATCGGCTCGGCCATAATGGAACAGTTTGATGTTAGTGTTACTTATATCGATGCAACAGGCGGTTTTTCGGGACAGAAAAAACGTATGATTTATTGCATAATAAGCCGTCTTGAAATTATGAAGCTAAAAACCCTCGTAAAAACAATAGATCCGAGTGCATTTATTGCTGTTGAAAATGTTCATGAAGTTGATGGTGTAAGAATAAAGAGCCACAAGGCGATATAAAAGATTTAGATTTATAAACCTGTATACGAAACATCCCCACCGGTCAAAGAAAGCTTTAGATTGCAGAAATTTCCTTTATTGTAAAAGTGTATTCTTTATAAAAAACCGGCTGCATAGTCAAAAGAAAAAAGAAAAAGCAGAGATTTTCTCTCTGCTTTTTTGTATGGTAACTGTTATTTAAATTTAAGTTAAGCTTTTAATATAAAACCGCCGTTTTCTGCATTTTGCAGCGCATCTTCATTCATTTTAGCTCTTAAATTTTTTATATATTTATAAACATAGTCTCTTGGAAGCTCAAGAACTTGTGCAAGATCTTTTGCATATACAATCGTATTTTTGTGATTAAGCAAATGATCAAGCACAGCCGACTCTCTTGGAGTTAAATTCTTTTTAAAAGTAAGCTGTATATCTTCAACATTTTGATTTTCGGTAGTTTTTTTAGTTGATTTATTTCGTTTTGATTGTTCTTTTTTTACTGATTTTAAAATATCTTTAATATCCAGATTACGTTCTATATCAAAAGACTGTCTGGCAAGTTCGCTTATTTTTTCATTTTTTATTTTTCTTGGAATAACTGCTGTTTCATTGGTATAGTAATTTTTTTCAATCATTTCATCAACAACATCATGAGTTTCTTTTTCTTCAGATATAACTTTTCCCAATCTTTTAGCATATTCTTCAAGTGTTATTCTCTCGAGCGAACTTCTCCATTGTTTAATTTCCTCTTTGCTCAGATATTCTGGCATATTAATAAATCTCCTTGACTCGAACTATTACTTAAAATCCCATTCCTATTTCCAAGTTATGTATAATCTAGCATAAAACTTGGATAAAAATCTCTAAATATGTACAAATTTTAAAATTATTTATTAAAAAATTTACAAACTAAAGATTTATTAATTTTCTAACTTTTTCCCTTGTAATTTTGTCCTGTTCAATGATTGTTTCTATATCAGGACTTGAAATATTTTTATGATTTTCAAGCATTTCTTTTGTAATTTCATAAATCCGCCACAAAGAAATTTGACCGTTCAAAAATGCAAATACAGCTTCTTCATTAGCCGCATTCAGGCAAACTGTATAAGTGCCGCCAGCTTTTCCGGCTTCATATGCTAGTTTAAGACAGGGAAATTTTTCTAAATCAGGCTCTTCAAAATCAAGGCGTGCTGCTTTTACAAAATCAAAACTGTCTGTTTTTATACCCTTTAGACGCTTTGGATAGGACAGTGCATATTGTATAGGGATATGCATACTGGGAAATCCGAGCTGAGCGATTACACTTCCGTCATAATACTCAACAGCACTGTGCACAATACTTTGCGGATGCACAACAACTTTTATATTTTCGTAATCCATATTGAAAAGATGATGTGCCTCTATGACTTCCAACCCTTTATTCATCAATGTAGCTGAATCTATAGTTATTTTCTTACCCATATTCCACTTTGGGTGATGAAGAGTTTCTTCTACAGTTGCTTTTTTTATATCATCAATTGTTTTATTTCTAAAAGGTCCGCCCGATGCAGTAATAATAAGTCTTTGAACATCTTCTGCATTTTTTATGCACTGATGGATTGCACTATGCTCACTGTCCACCGGTAAAATTTTTACATTTTTTTCTCCTGCACGTCTCATCACAATATCACCGGCCATAACAAGGGTTTCTTTATTAGCCAAAGCAATATCAATACCGGATTCTATTGCCCTAAGAGTCGGTTTTAGACCGACTTTTCCGGAAACAGAAACAAGAATCATTTCATTTTCTTTATCAGTACAAATTTCCTCAAGCCCGGAATCTCCATACAGAATATTTAAATCATTATATTCTTGTTTTAAAATTTGAGC
Source organism: Candidatus Gastranaerophilales bacterium (assembly GCA_944322755.1). GTDB lineage: Bacteria > Cyanobacteriota > Vampirovibrionia > Gastranaerophilales > Gastranaerophilaceae > CALUPY01. The sequence goes on from CALUPY010000023.1 coordinate 34,675, forward strand.
ATTTGCCTGTGATTTTACACAAACATTTTTCGGTCTGATATATCTAATTTGCTCTCTTATTTTTTCGATATTATCACCTGCGCAAAGAGAAACTACTTCAAAGACGTCCGGCATTTTCGAAATTACTTCGATTGCCTGCGTACCGATTGAGCCGGTTGAGCCTAAAATTGAAATCTTTTTCTTTTTCACTTTTTTTAATCCGTAATCTAATTCTTTCTAATTATAGCACAATAGAGAATAATAAATGATATTTATAATATCATCAGCACATCACGGATAACTTTAGCTGTTATCGCAGTAGAGACTTCACTTTTGTCATAATCTGGAGCAAGTTCGACTACATCAGCACCAACTATATCAAAATCTTTCAGATATTTAACCCATTCACATAATTGCGTATATGAAAGTCCTCCTGCCTCCGGGGTTCCTGTACCGGGGACAACAGAAGGATCCAATACATCAATATCTATAGTCAAAAATATTTTTTCACCTTTAAACACATCAAGCTCCTGCGGGGAATGAATAAGAGTTCCATACTCTTTCATTAAGTTAAATTCTTCCTGCAATCCCGAACGAATTCCAATCTGCCGTATATTATGGAATCCGGCAAGCTCGCCGATTCTTCTCATAACAGAAGCATGAGAAAGTTTTTCACCGAGATAATCTTCTCTAAGATCAGTATGCGCATCAAAATGCACTATTTTCAAATCAGGATATTTTTCAATACAAGCCTTTACCGCAGGATAAGTTACGAGATGTTCTCCGCCAATACCAAAAAACTTTTTTCCGTCTATATACACCTGACGTGCATTTTCTTCAATCAAATCCAATGATGCTTTTGTGTTTCCAAGAGGGAATTCTAACTCACCAGCATCAAAAAAACTTACATCCTCCAGATGTTTTTTAAACACCGGTGAATAATCTTCCAGTCCCCAGCTTGCAAGGCGAAGTCTCTCCGGAGCAAACCTGCTGCCAGGTCTATATGAACACGTACCGTCAAAAGGAAGTCCAATCATTACAATTTTAGATTTTTCATAATCAGACTTAGCCCCAATCCAGTCACGGGATAAAAAAGGTCCTTTTAACATATTTTACCTTATTTCTTTGAATACAGTGCTATATCAACTTTACCTTTAAGAATTTTTTTGTTTCTTTCATAAGGTGTAAGATCAACTCTTGCAATATTGATAAGGTAAGGATAATTATAAATTATATTAAAATAAGACTTAAACTGAGAATATGTACCGATAAGTTCAAGTTTTACCACACATACATTGTAGTAATCTTTAATATTGTCGTAGATTACGTCACCGGATGGCGCAGTATTGTATTCTATTGAATACAGCTTCATTTTATTTTCTTTAGCAGCAGAAATAATATCCTCAAACATTATACCAAATGTAGAAATAGCATCTCCAGAGCTGCCTGCTTCGTTTGTATAAATAGGCTTTGCATCTTGCTGCGCAAGTACTTCTTCCTGCTGTTGTTTTTGTTTCATGCTGTCAACTTCAGCTTGCAGCGACGCAACTTCTGCCTTTTGCGTTTTCACAGCGCTATATGAATTATACACTTCCTGAGCTTTCGGGACTATATAATATATTCCGGCACCCAATGCAATAACTAATACTAATAAAAATATGTTTTTATTCACGATTTATCCTTTCGAACTCAATGAAATTTTTATTGAAGAGTTGGCAAATCCTGTACTTTAGGAATTCCGCCATCTGCCGCAGCAGGAGCATTCGGATCTACCGGAAGCGGATTACCGTTCGCGTCAACTCCGGCCGCAGCTTGTGCCGCAGCTTCAGCTTCCTGTGTTTTTACCTGTACGTAGTTAGAATTTGTCAATTCAAAGTTATATACCAAATCTGTTGCCTGATCAACATCAACATATGCATTTTCATCTTTGATTCCCAATTTTGAAAGAATTAAAGATGAATTAGGCACCTGTTCTTTTAAACCTCTAAAGAAGAGATATACGTCATCAACAGAAACAGTCTCGCCTTTTATTGCAAAAGAGCCTTTGTCATCAGCATAGAAGCTGTTCAACCAGACTTTTTGAGGAATATCGACACCGATTGCATTATAATAAGAAACAGTGCTCGTCATATTTTCCACAATTCTTTTAGAAGCTGTATAAATATCGATTTTTCCTTTATTTTGTTTTAAATCTTCAAGTTCTTTCTTTAATGTTTGCTGTTGGGTTTCTAACTGGGCTTTTTCAGCATTAAGCTTGGATATTGAAGAGTCCAACCCAAAAATAATTCCATAAGAAACAGCCCCTATAATCAACAAAGCAACAACCAAAAGCATAGTAACTTTATCTTTTTCTATTTCAGTACCAAAAAAGTCTACTGTATCAGGAGCTTTGTAATCTGATATATCAAGGAAATTAAACGCAATACTGAATTCTCTGACTTTATAAATAGCAGCACCAATAGCTTCCGGTGTAATAAGCGGAACATAATTGGGCAGAATGTTCAAATCCACATTCATTATAGAATTCTTTGCATATTTGTTACATTCAAGGAAGAGAACTTCACCAGCGCGTTTCATTTGAATTGCGAGAATTTCTGCACTGATATAGTTAGTTTCACTGATTATCATAAGCCGGTCTGACGGAAATTTTGCAAGAGCTGCAGAGGCTGCCTGTCCGACGGCTATATATACTTCGTCATTACTAAATGATTTAAGAGCCAAAGGATCTTCAAAATAGTCTATAACATTGTATTTGTTCATTGAAAATACAGCATAACTATTTTGTGAAACGAGTAAGATATTCCAGTTTCTGGAACCCTGGGCAAAGTTTTTGGTAATCTCTGTATATTCCAGTGTTTTTAACAGTGAAGAATATGTGTTTTCAATAGCTATTAATGTGGCACCAATATCGTTAAAAATTGATTTAATAGCCTCAACAACACCCTCCTGAATAGCAGCATATAAAACATATCTGTTTTCGGTTTTATTGTTAGCCTGAACCTCAATCCAGCTGACAACAGGTGTATTTTTTTTGAAAAGATAGTTTTGTTCAACTTCCGATGTCAAAGCAGTGGTAACACTTTCATCATCCAGCGTGGTCGGAAGATATGTATGTGCAAAATGCACGTTCGGAAGGTTAACAACCACATTTGAATTCTGAGGACTAATACCCAGCTCCGAGAAAAGCTCCAATACGCTGTTTTTAAACTGGGCGTAATCTTCAATTTCTCTGGTTGAAGGGTTATAGGCTAAAGGGCGATTTGCATATTTAATAACAGATTTTGTTGCAGGATCAACCTGTATCATTTCCAATCCCACATTCAAGGATACTGATATCCCGACTATTGCTTTAGCTTTTGTTCCAAGACTTGATAAAAAACTACTCATTTACTAATTCCATACTTTTATTTTTTACTAACACATTTATAAAACTGTAAGTTACTTATAATTATATTATAGTATAATGATTATGGCAATAAATAAAGAGAAAGTAATATAAATGGTGGATAAAGAAAGCATAATATACGGCAAAAACAGTATAACAGAAGCTCTTGTGTCAGGGAAAAGACAGATTAACAAAATTTTGATTTCAAAAAACACTAATTCAGATTCAAAAATACAGGAGATTGTTAATCTTGCCCGTTCAAAAGGGATTGTTTTTCAATTTGTACCTAAAGAAAAATTTTCAATATATTCTGAGTTTCCTCACCAGGGCGTTGTTGCGCAAATTTCGCCGGTAAAGTATACAGAATTGGACAATTTTTTAGAGAAAAGTACCGGATATAAAAGCGTGGTAATCCTTGACGGCGTAGAGGATCCGCATAATGTAGGCTCGATAATAAGAACAGCTGTTTGTGCAGGATACGACGCAATAATAATCCCCTCAAGAAGAAATGCACAAGTGAATGCAACCGTAGAAAAAGCATCTGCAGGAGCTATTAACCACATAGCAATCATTCAGGTTAATAGTCTTTCGAATACAATCGAAAAGCTTAAAAAACACAACTACTGGATAATTGCAGCAGATGCACAAGGAAAAGATAATTATTATGACATAGATTATTGCAATATGAGTTTTGCACTTATTATGGGCGGAGAAGAGACCGGTGTTTCCAGAAATAATTTGAACAAATCAGATTTCATTGTTAAAATACCAATGTTAAGAAATTTTAACTCTCTTAATGTTTCAAATGCTGCCTCTGCTATTATCTATGAAAGTGTTAGGCAAAAGTTACAAACAACTAAAGATAGTGTATAATTTTATAAAGAGGTTGTAATGACAAACAAAGTCGATAAATATTCACACGATGATACACCTGATGAAACTGATGAAGTTTCACTGGAAGAAATAGAATCCGAACCTGATGATGATGAACTTATCATGTCGGTTGAGGAACCAAAAACTGCTGAAAGTGTCAGCACTATTAATGCTGACGATTCTGTCAAAATATATTTACAGCAGATAGGCAAAATTCCTCTTCTTACTCCGGAAGAAGAGCTTGCAGTCGCACGTGACATAAAAGAACACAACTCTGACCGTTCAAAAGAAATTCTGGTAAATGCAAATTTGAGACTTGTTGTCAGTATTGCAAAAAAATACATAGGACGAGGTCTTTCTTTTCTTGATTTAATTCAGGAGGGGAACATGGGGCTTATGAAAGCAGCTGAAAAGTTTGATTATGCAAAGGGCTACAAATTCTCGACATATGCAACCTGGTGGATACAACAGTCTATTACACGCGCCATCGCTGACAAATCAAGAATTATACGTCTTCCGGTGCATATGATTGAAACTCTGAGTAAGATTAAAAAAGTTACAATGGATTTAACAACAGAGACAGGAAAAGCCCCGTCAAAAGAAGAAATCGCTTACAGAGTAGGCATTCCAGTCAGCAAACTTTCAGCCCTGATAAAATCCGCACAGTCTACAATCAGCATAGAAACCCCTGCAACAGTAAAAGATGAATCCTCGAAACTCGGCGATTTTATTGTTGATGAACACACTCTTTCGCCGGACACAAAAGTAACACAGGAAAACCTTTTCGATGATATAAGAAAAATGCTGAACCAGCTCAGTCCGAAAGAACGCGATGTTTTGATAATGAGATACGGGCTCAATGATGACGGAGCAAGAAAGACGCTGGAAGAAATCGGCTCAAGATACGGCGTCTCCCGTGAACGCATACGCCAGATAGAAAACAGGGCTATAAGCAAATTGAAAAAAATATGTAAAAATCATAATCTCAGCAAAGGGTTAAAAAATTATTTTAATTAACGGATTTTGATTTATTAAATTCCAGTTGGGCAAGGTCCTGATTCTCAACCGAGAGTTTTAATCTACTGTCATGCTGGCGGATTTTGGCAAGTGCGCCGTGTGCCCGAAGGGCACCCAGCACGTCCTGCGAAGGAATTTGATACGAGTGATTTTTTGCTAAGCAAAAATGAACGAGTGAAAAAATTCCGAGCTGCCAATAATCCAAGACTCTGTGTTCAGCATCTTACCGGTTCGGGGTTTTGTGTGGTTTGCGGGGTTTGTAAGATCCTGAACAGACACGATTGTTGTGGCGTTTTCGTCCCTCAGGTCCGAATCCGCTTCTTGGATTACGGGCGCTCGCAAAAAGCGTGGTTTTTGCTCGCATGGGCACTTGCTTCGCATCG
>CALUPY010000024.1 GCA_944322755.1 Candidatus Gastranaerophilales bacterium
ATCCCGCGTCGTCTACCTTGCTCACATGGCTGTTCGCTCGCCCTTATGGGCTCGACTCCACAGCCGCCAAAATCCGCTATTTAGAAAGTTGCTCCTGTGCTTGCTCTTTTGCTGCATTATCTTTTTGTTTTGCATCTTTATACAATTGGAAAATTGAGTTAAGCTGCTGAAGAGTCTCATTTTCCTGCAGTTTTTGAACTGTTTCAGACTGTTGAATCTGGTTTTTTATCTCTTCTTTTACTGTTTCTTTTGTAATCACAGGCTTTTGTGAGTTTTCCTGAGTCTTAATCATATCAAGTATCGTCGTCTCACCTGTTTGCATATCCTGCGCAGAGTTAAGCCATCTGAAGGACTTAATTGCCTTCTGCGGTGCCATAAGACTACCGTTAAGATCTACCTCGAATGCCTTCGTACCCTCTTTTGCGGGTGTCAGTTCTGGAATTTTTTCAAGCAGCGCTGCATTTGCCTGAGCGTTGTAATTGTTCATTGCTTTTGAAATTGCACTGCCAAATTTAGGAATCAGTGCGGCAATGTTTTCTACTGAAAGCTCAGCAACAGGGCCGAGTACCGTCACTATCTCCGGTGAAATTCTACCAAGAATATCGAATTTTGCATCATTATTTACAAGATTCATTGTGCCTGAAATGTTTAATGCAGCATGCGGCCCTGAGGATTTTATGTAAGAGATATTTGCATTTCCTCCTCCAAAAGTCATGTCTCCGTTCAGGTAGGAAAATTTACCGCTGTTATAAGGTCCAAGCTGTGATATCAATGAGCCAATCTGAGTACTGACAAGGCTTTGCGAAAGGAGATTTTCAGCTCTTAAAAAAGTTTCAATGCGACCGAGGCTGCCCAGTTGACCGTCTGTAATTTTAAAATCAGCTTTGCCTTTTAGTGTTTTCATCTGCTCTGAGTATTCAGCACCCTGCAGGCTTACGTCCGCATTAAATTCAAGTGTTCCCATCAGCTGGTCTTTCAAATTTACAAAAGCGGTTACTGCCGAATTTGCATCAATATTCCTTCCTGAAACTTTTGCTTTAGCAAGCAGTGATACGATATCGTAACTTACATCGCCTGACAGAGTTCCATTATAAGCAGACGCTTTAAGTCCGTTAAGGTATACTACATCATTACTCATAGTAAACTTACTTGTAATTGTATTAGCAGCTATTGTTCCCATCGTGAATTTATCAATCGTACCTTCCCCATTTAAAATTTTAACAGGATACACAGGACGTTTTAGGACTGCCTGAGAAGAAGTGTCGGAACCTGATTGAGGGAATTTTTCGGCAATCATGAATATTTTATCAGCATTTAGACCGGGCGAGGTCAGTATTAATTTATCTATAACAAAGACATTTCCGAATTTTAGAGGCGCGTCAGCGGAAATATTAAATATTGAACCGTTAAGGCTGAGTTGTTGAATATCTGCATTTAGTCTGCCCTGATTAAAATTAAGATCAACTGATTCGATTTTTGTCAGATAATCCGGCAATCCGATTGCTGATAATTTTATATAACCATCAATAGCCGGAGATGCGGCATTTCCTGTGATATTCAGATGACCGCGTGTTTTAAGAGAGGCAGTAGGCATAGATGTAAGAGTTAAAAGCAACGGATCCGGTATATTCATAGCGAGCTTCAATACAGGGTTTTTGGTAATATTTGAAATAGTACCGCTAATACCTGCTATTTTGACAGCACCCTGCAAATTCTTTTTTGTATTCTCTACAAAATTCGATGATGCAAGCGCATAGAGACCTATATCATCTATAGTAAATGCGTCATTTGCAAATGACATGGTAGCAGAAATCATAGATGGCTTATTCTGCAATTTTTTAATATTTACGGGTGTAAAATGATTTGCACTGTCTGCTTTTGCTTGTGCGTTCAAGGTTATTATTTTTGAATCACCGCTTATGTATGCAATCAACGGCATTTTCCCTTTGGCTGAGACGAATCCTTGCATTTCTTTTGGGAGGAGAGATTTTAAGTCAGCAGCATTTATGAATCCGTCTGATTTAATGTTTATTACGGGTTCTGTTGTATAATTTTTAATATCTCCTGAAACATTGACAGTTGAACCATCAGCAAGTATTTCAAAGGGGATAATTTTTATATTTTTTGGATCCACTTCTATTTTAAGCAGGGGAACATTGACTCTAAAGGAAGGATTCATAAGGGTTGCTTTTGTTCCGGTAATGTTTACTATGCCGGTAAAACTGCCGGATTTTGCTTTTATGTCAATGTTTGTATTTTGGTTGCTGAGGACTATTGCGTTGATTTTGTCTTTGATTTTTAGATTATCAAGGTTTAGAGCAATAACCGGCTGAATTTCCTCGAGTTTTCCTTTTATTGATGCATCGAGACGAATTGTTCCATTTTGCAGGTCATAGGCTTTCTTTATATCAACCGGCGCAAATACTGTATACAGGCTTTTAAGCTGTATAATTTCAGATTTCAGGATTATATCTGCGACTGATTTTGAATTAATTGTACCTTTTAGCTCGACCAGTGCATCATTAATAAGTGCAGAAGCTTTTTTTATGTTTACATTGTTATTGGAAAAATCAATGTCCGCACCTATATTTTTTATGCTGGCATTCAGCCCTTTATATGCAATTGCACCATTTATAATTTTAAAATATCCGTTTGATTCAAAATCTTTCAAATCAGTTTTTATAGTAAAATCAGAAGTTATATAACCGTCTGCATTCATTTTTGATAAATCGGTCGGGATATTTAAAGAGCAGCAGAGCGCATTCACAAATTTTAATATATTTGAAAAGCTGAGTTTTTTTGTTTTTACATTTAAATCCATCGCCATTTTTTTTGCGTGTTTAATATACGCTTTGACATCAAGTTTTTCGTTCGCGCCAATATTTATGTCTGAATCGGCATTTATTTCACTGCCTTTGAAAGTAACATGTGCATAGCTTTCAGGAAGCGGTTCCGTACCGATTTTTATGCTGAATTTGTCAATATTGAAAAAACCGTCTATTTTAAGACTTTTATCAGCAGCCTGTTTTATTTTTAAATCTGCATTTAAAATTCCTTTTGGGTCATACTTAACCAGCTCGTTTATAAAATCAAATTCAGATGCTTGAGCAGTAGTAGTTTGTTTATTTTGTGCCATTTCCGGCAAAAAGCTGTCAATTTTAAAATTGTAGTTGATGTTTTCTTTGTCATTAAAAAGAATTTTTCCGTCAGAGGAAACCCTGAAATGTTTATTCAAAACTGTTTTGTCAATGACGAGCAAGCCGCCAGATATTTTTATATTATCCTGCTTGCCGGCAATACTGACGCTGTATCCGTCTACAGTAATTTTGGGCAGCACGGATGAAATTTTAACAGGTATATCTGAGGAGGAATCAGTTTTTGTGTCTGATTCGGGCATGGATTTTTCAATATGTTCGAGAAGTTCTAGTTTTCCTCCATCCAGTATATTCAAGTTTACAGAAGGATTGCTGGCAGTGACCACGTCCAGCTGAAGCGTTTTCCAAAGCAGCGGTATAAGTTTTATTCTTACTAACGCACTGTCTGCTGTTGCTATAGCGCTCCCGTCCGGATAGCTGACGTTCAATCCTGAAATCTTTACTCCTGCAGCCAGTTTCGGTGTGGTCACAAGTTTTATGTCTTTAGCATCAATATTGAGTTTTACACTGTCATACGCTATTTTTTGAATATCCTTCTTATAATTATTAAGGTTTAAAATATTCGGCAGCACAAACAGAAATGCTGCATAAACAATTATAATTAATGATAGTAAACCCAGTCCCGCAACTTTATATCTATTCATAACCTTCTCCTAAGCCTGTTTTTAAACGGTGTAATTTATATTTTACCCATTGTGCAGCGTTAAGCTGGCTTGTATACATTTTATCATTTGATAGAGAAATTGCAATAAGACTTAATAGAGTAGATTCTCCAGAATATGCTTTATTAGACAGCGATTTTCGGGTGGTAGTCTGCCATGTCATATTCAATATAATTTTGTTAAAAACATGACGCCGCATGTCATGTTGTATGTTTTTATATTTTTGACTATCAGGTCGCTAGCAAAAAATTTTTTTCAGCATTTTTATAGTCCAGTGTATGCACCCAATAAGGAAGTTTTCATGTATTTTTCTAAACCGTTTTGTATGATGCGTCCTGATTTTAAAGCCAAAAGATACAAGGATTATCAGTACATCGAAAACATTGAAACAGGCGAAATTTCCGCTAAATTCACAACACCTGCCGGACGTACTGTCAAGTGCAATTTTAATACTAAAACTGGAAATGGATATAAAATTGTGAGAAAACGCGGTTATGTTGCAGAATGTCTTTACAAAAATTTTAAACCGGCAAGGGCAATAATTACCACACTGGAAGGAGAAATTACCAGAAATTTTATAACCGGCTTTACTTCAATAATGTCACACGATAACAAAATTGAACACGGTATTACAAATGACGGGCAAATTGTTGAATTAAACACAGAAAAAATGTATAGGTTCTGGCAAAAATTTGGTTTTTACAAAATACCGACAATGAAGAGACTAAAAGCGGTTATGGAAAAGATTATAACCTGCCGAAGAGTTTAACAGCCTTATGTCCTTTGACATCGTGTACTCTTATTATATTAACACCTTTTTGCACTAAATATTCTGACACAACGGCTGTTGCTTTATCCAGGGTTTCGTTGTCTTCCGAGCAGAGCTGCTCCCGTAAAAAAGTTTTTCTTGAATGTCCGACAAGAAGCGGATAATCCGGATTTGTAAACTGATTAATATTTTTTACAATATCAATGTTTTGTTTCGTAGTTTTTCCGAATCCTATACCAGGGTCAATAATCACATAATTTATACCCGCATTTTTTGCCTCCTGCGCTTTAGCTAAAAGATATGTTCTTATTTCTTCTATGCAATTATCGTAGTGAGGACTGTTTTGCATATTTTCGGGTGTTCCCTGCGAATGATTCAGAATGACTGCAGCATTTAACCGTGCACAAGTCTCAAACATTTTCGAATCCCACTCTCCTGCGGACACATCATTTATTATATCGGCACCGGCTATCAGGGCAGCTTCAGCCGTTTGGGCATTTCTTGTATCTATACTTAAAGGAATATGAGGATATAAATTTCTAATTGCATGAATCACCGGAATTATGCGGGATAGTTCTTCATCCGGAGATACTTTTGTGGCGTAAGGTCTGGTAGATTCACCACCGATATCAATGATGTCAGCACCATTTTGTATCATTTCTGCTGCGTGATTCAGTGCTTTATTTGTATCAGAATAAATTCCGCCGTCGGAAAAAGAATCCGGCGTTACATTCAAAATTCCCATTATATATATATCTGACCAGTCAAAAACTTTGCCTCTTAATGCAAGTGGCGCAGGCGTTTCAAATATAAACCTACCCAGCTCTTCGCCCAGTTGTTTTAACTTTAAGGGCTGATATTTGAGTTTATCTGCAATTTTTTCAAACTCTCTTAAACTGCCAGACAGAATACAGTCTGTTGTTTCTGTTTTTCCAGTTATTGTCTCGCGGTGCACCGAGCAGTCAGTCCCGCATGAAATAGCGGTTTGTTTCAATATATTAGCCTGCGCGCATGTAAGGTCAAAAATTTTTACTGTTTTAAAAATATGCTGTTTGAGGGCAGCTTTTTTATATGTCTTGTCTACGCCGGTAGTTTCAAGCTCTGTCAGTGTGGGGGTGAGTTGTTTTAATTTGAATTGTTTCATAAAATTAATATTAGCAAAAAAAATTTTATTTATAAATAATTTTCAAAATTCAGCTATAACTCAGCTTCTTAACAAATAAGTGTGATAAAAAAATTTCAGAAGAATTCATATTAACAGCCTATTTCTTTTTTGAGAAAAAATGTGTTAATATCATTAAGTCATCTTTAACTGATAGAGCACTACCCAAAAAATATAACAGGGGACTTATGGAAATTTTAGATAGAAATGTAGAACATCTAGAAAAAATTAATAAACCGCTTGCGGACAAAATTAAGAACGTCGGCAAATTGAAAAACAGCTATGAACTGAAAGAGAATCTGTCAGGTGAATTTAACCTCATAGTAAACGGTAAATTTGTTCACTCGGTCAACGGGGTATATGACGAAGCAGCTGATCTCTTTAGACAGCTAAAAGAGGATTCTGAAAACACAATTCATATAGTATACGGTTTTGGCCTCGGGTACATGGTGGATTATTATCTTATTAATACCAAAGGGCAAATAATCGTATACGAACCTGACGTAGAACTGCTCAGGGTCGTGTTAGAAATTGTTGATTTTACGAAACAGCTTCGCTCGCCCGACCTTTTTATTGCATCGTCAATAGAAGAGCTTAAAATGGCGTATGATATGTTTTTTAGATACAAACACAAAACCGATGTTTCATGTCTTGATTTTTATAAATATCACAGAGCCGGGGAATATAACAAGTTTTTGTCGGATTTAAACAAATTACACAATATTTATGCATTTAACTACCGGTTTTATGCAGAAACTACCTATAAATTTTTGTGTTCTAATCTCACCATGCTTAATAAAAGGATTGAGCTTCCGGAGCTTGAGTCATATAAGGATGTTTTGAAAGATAAACCCGCTGTCATCGTATCAGCTGGCCCTTCACTGGCAAAAAATATTGAGACATTGAAAAAGGCAAAAAATCATGTTGTAATATTCTGCGTCGGTGCAGCATACAAAACTCTCTATGAAAACGGTATAACTCCTGATTTTGCAGTGCTTATAGAAAAATTGGATACGTCAGTTCACTATACTTTCCCGAACAATAAAGATGTGAATATGATTATAGAGCCATTTACAAATTATAATGTTTTCAAAGCAGGGTTTAAGCGTTTGATTACAAGCGTCTCTTATGAAACAGCAACGAATCACTGGTTTAAAAAAATAAAAAATGAATGCATCAGTAATTTTGAAGCCAAGGGCACAGTATCTTATCAGGCGCTTTCTGCCGCAAAATTTATGGGGTGCAATCCTCTTATTCTCCTGGGGCAGGATCTTGCATATGTAGATGGCAAATGTTATGCGCAGGGTTCGCAATATGAAGATTTAGAATGCGTTAAAGATGAAACTACAGGGGAATACAAGGTTTGGCCCAAAAATTATGAAAAATTTAAAAATGCCTACATGGCCTCTGTAAAGGATAAATATTCAGAAGAAGTTCTATATGAGGCAGTGAAAAAGAGCCTCGACAAGATTACAAAAGGACTGACATTCGTTGACGGACAAAATGGTGAAAAACTTCCGACCCAGAGCGGTTATGCAATGTTTATCCAGTATTTTCAAGACTTTGCGCTGGCAAACAAAGAAACAAATACTTTGATAAATTCGTCTACAGGCGGAGCAAACATAGAGGGTTTTGAGAATATTCCGCTGCAAAAGGCTATTGAACCATATCTTAGTAAAAAAATAGATGTAGAGGACATTCTTCGAAATGTCAGTGTTAAACCCTCAGAAATATCTTATTGTTATAACAGACTTGAGCTGGAAGTAAGCTTGTTAAAACAAATATGCCCGCTGCTTGCAGAAGGACAGGAGTTAGTTAAAAAAACAAACGCTGAATTTATGCGGCATAAAAAATCTACACCAACAGGCATGCTGGCACTAAAAAAAGCAATAGAGCTTTATTCTAAAATTACTAATGACCATTACGTAAGAAACCTGCTCTACAGATTGATTGCAACGCAAGAAAACTGCGAGTTAAGGTGGTATCTTAAAGAAGAAAACAATCTAGCTGACTACAATGTACAAAAGTCAACATTGGAATTACTCAAAAATTATTATTTTGATGTTGATAAAAAGTGTGCAAGAGTACTCAAGGCAATAGAAAAAAACTTGGAGCTAATGAATGAAAGCTGTACTGCAAAGAGTTAAGCATGCTTCTGTCTCCATAGACGGAAAAATCTATTCACAAATAAAAGAGGGACTGCTTGTATTATATGGCGTAGAAAAAGGTGATACCCGCGATAAGATGGAATGGATTGCAAAAAAAATTCCGAACTTGAGAATTTTTGAAGATGAAAATGATAAAATGAATCTTTCTGTGTGCGATATTAACGGAGAAATTCTTGTAGTTTCTCAATTTACACTAGCTGCTGACTGTAAAAAAGGAACAAGACCCGGATTTGACAAAGCAGAGTTGCCACAAGAAGCAGAAAAAATGTATGAAGAGTTTATAACAGAAATTAAAAAAAGCGGAATTTCTGTAAAAACCGGCAAATTCGGTGCTATGATGGATATTTCGCTCTGTAATAACGGACCTGTCACTATAATTTTGGAGAAATAATTTAATGAAAATATAAAAAAGCTTGCCATATAAAGATTTTGAGTTTAGAATAGAAATTAATTCATGAACTAATTTTTAAAAATTTATAATGTAGTTAACACCGAGGAGCTAATTTTTTAAAATAGCCTTTCACTTTAAAAGGGTAAACGATAATATGTATGTAAATAAGTGTACTAAATGTGGAGCGGAATTTGAAACAAAAAACCCCAAACGGGTAATATGCCCAAATTGCCTATATCCAGAGAAAAAAGAAGAATCTAAATCAGAAAACAACGCCTATCAGGGTTCATACAGCTCATATTCTACTGAATCATATCAGCCTAGAGAGCCTAGAGAGCGCAGAGATGACAGACCGTATGCGCAGCAGAGATACGATGGACAGCAGCGTTCTTACAGCCGTCCATATCCGCAGCGTCCGTACGGCGGACAGCGTCCTCAAAGACCGTATGACAGAGACGGAAGTTACAACAGAAGCGGAGGAAATTATCAACGTCCCCAGCGTCCTTATGACAGAGACAGACATCAGAGACCTCAGGGCAGACGTCCGCAAAAACCGTCCAGACCCCCGCAAATGCACAAAAAAGCGCCAAAACAACTTCTTGTAACTAAGGAACAGCTGGTTCAGATAGAAGAAATGTACAAAAAGATGCTTCCGCTTCCGAATCCTGATGCTCATGAAGTTATCGGAGAAAAAATCGGTCTTGAACCAAGAAAGGTATTTTTCGGTATAAACCTTATTCGTCAGAAACTTATGCTGCCGAAACTTCCTTATCCGAAAAGAAAACTGGCGGTTACACCAGACCAGCTTATGGCAATTAAAGCGCTTTATGAACCGCTTTTGCCGCTGCCGCCCATTGGCTGCCACAAAATTCTTGCAGCACAGCTAAAGATTGATGAATGGCGTGTTCATGTTGGTATTGCTCTCATCAGAAAACAAATGGGATTAGACCGTTGGAATCCTGACAGAGCTGACGCGCCTGCTGAATACAAAAATCAGAGTTCGTCAGTAGATGCAGGAGAAAAACAAACAAAAACTGCAAAGAAAACTGCCAAAAAAGCAAAAACTGAAGTATCTGACGAAACAGAACCGGCAGAAAATGAACAATAAACTTGTTTCAATCGGGAAAATTTTGAATTTTCACGGAATCAAAGGCGAAATAAAAATGGGCTATACTGCCGGAAATGAGTCTTTGATAAAAAATTTGAAAAGGGTTTTTGTATTTGTTAACAGCCAAAAAAAAACATACAATATTGAGTCAGTCCGATTCCATAAAAATTTTGCAATAGTCAAATTTTCCGGGATAAATTCTATAAATGAAGTTATGGAAATCAAAGGAGCTCTTGTTCATCTTGAAGAGACTGATGTTAAATCTGGACTTGAAGAAAATGAATTTTTGATTAAAGATCTTATCGGACTGATTGTCAAGGATACAGAAGGCAATAATATAGGCATTGTGAACGATGTTGGCGAAAACCGCGCATCCAGTCTTCTTTCCGTGAAAAAGCCCGATGGTCAAACGTTTCTTGTCCCGTTTGTCAAAGAGCTTGTACCCGGGGTCGATTTGGACAAAGGCATTGTTATTGTTAATATGATAGACGGACTGGACGGCTGATTATGAGATTCGATGTATTGACTTTGTTTCCGGAAATGATTCAACAGGCATGCTCGCACAGCATGATAGCAAGAGCTCTGGAAAATAATGTTATAGAAATCAATACAATAAACCCGAGAGACTACACTCTGGACAAACATAAAAAAGTTGATGATACTCCATATGGCGGCGGGGCAGGCATGGTTCTTATGTGCCAGCCTTATTTTGACGCATACGATTCTGTAGAAAAAGATGACAACACAGAAGTCATACTTCTATCCCCGCAGGGAGAAACTTTTTCCCAGAATATGGCGGCTGAACTGGCCCGAAAAGAACATATCATACTCTTATGCGGTCATTACGAAGGATTTGACGAGCGGATAAAAGAGTACACAAAGGCACGTGAAGTCTCAATCGGTGATTTTGTGCTGACAGGCGGCGAACTTCCGGCACTGTGCTTGATAGACTCAATATCCAGAAATATTGAAGGCTTTTTGGGCAAAATTGATTCTGCAAAGAAAGATTCTTTTTCTGACGGACTTCTGGAACATCCGCAGTACACAAAACCGCGTGAATACCGCGGCATGAAGGTGCCGGAAGTCCTTTTTTCGGGCAATCATGCTCTGATAGACGAGTGGCGGCGTAAACAGCAATTTTTAATCACCCAAAAAAAACGTCCGGATTTGATTGCAAAATTCAAAAAAAACTGCGATAATAATAGAGATTTAAAACTTTTGAATGAGGTTTTATTTTCAAAAACAAAATAAAATTGGATAGTGAGATAGATATAGTAAGGTCAGTAATAAATGGAATTAAACAAAGAACAAATTACAAAATTATTGGATTTAGCGGAACTGGAACTGGATAGAACTAAAATCACCAGTGAAGATATTAATAAAGCTCTAATCGCAATCGAAAGAAAGCTAATTTCTTTTTCGCATGGAGAAGCACTTGCAGGAGCCAGCGACCTAAGTGTATTAATAGTAGATGACCTAGAGTTGTCCATATACCAGTTTAACCAGCTTTTAAAAAGAATCGGCGTAACGCCGACTGTTGCAAGAAACAAACATGAAGCATATGCAGAGCTGAAAAAGAAAAGATTTGATTATATAGTTATTGACCTGTTTCTTCCGGATTGCGAAGACGGTTTTGCGCTTATTAACGAATGTATAAAAATGAGAGAGACAAAGGGAATTAATAAAATTATTGTAATGTCTGGTACAGACGACAGAGATTTGGTTGAGCAGTGTTACAAACTCGGTATTGATGAATTTATCCCGAAAAATGTTAACTGGCATGACCAGATACTTAAATATATTACAAACACTCTTACTGCAAAAACTTGCACTGATTTTCTGAAATATTCAATAAATGACAATATCTGCTGTTATACACTAAACAAATTTAACTGTCAGAAGCATATTGATACAATTATGAAAGACGTGACAACGAGCCTTTATATGGGTTATATTAACATAATTTTTAATATGGAAAACATTAAAATGTTTGATGAAGAGTATACAAAGGCATTTGCGGAGCTTTTCAGAATGTGCCAGGAAAAGAAGGGTACATTCTCACTTGTAAAAATCTCGGATCCGCTGAGAAGTGCCTTGTCTGATGCATTTCTTGACACTGTGATACCTATATTTTCGAGTGTTGAGGCTGCAGTAGGCAAACTTTCTGGAAGATAATTTGAAATTTATTATATTATGTTGTTGATTTTCCGTTTGCCGGCGTGTTATTATACGCCGGCTTCTATTATGTCAACACGGCGCTGGTGTCTTCCGCCTTCAAAATCAGTAGAAAGCCAGATATCAACAATATCCAGAGCGAGATATTCACCGGTTATTCTCTCACCAAGACACAAAACATTTGCATTATTGTGAGCGCGCGACATACGGGCAGAACATGTGTCAGTACAGGTCACGGCACGCACACCTTTAACTTTATTTGCGGCAATACTCATCCCGAGACCTGTGCCACATACAAGAATTCCTTTTTCATATGTATTATCAGAAATTTTGCTTGCCAGTTTATGAGCGATAACTGGATAGTCGCAAGACTCTTTTGTATAAGTTCCGCAGTCTTCGATTTCAAAACCTTTTTCTTTCAAATGTTCGATAATCCTATTTTTCAGTGTAAGGCCTCCGTGGTCACAACCAATAATTAATTTTTTCAAATGATTTCCCCTTATTTATTCTGCTTTTTTATCATTCTAACATTCAAAACATACTTGAATATGTAAAAATATGTAAAAATCTTTTAAAAATACTAAAGTTAAAAAAAATAATGCCGACAATATATCTGTCAGTTAGAAAACAGGGATAAAAAAATGTTCAAAGAAATTATGCAAAAAGTAGATGAACTGGAAGAAAGAATGGTAGATTATGCTGAAGCAAATTCATATCTGTTCAGCCATAACAGAATATATATGATTTCGACCAGTAAAGAGTATGAAACACCGGAATATAATTTTCAGCCGTATACATTTAAATACGGTGATTACAGTATTTCAGATTATATAAAGCAATACACGTAGACACAAAACGTCTGTTGTTTTAAAGCTATTTGTTTTGGTTCATACGCGTAAATACTTCATCAAAGGTTTCAATGGGAGTAAACTTATATCCGCAATTTTCCGCAAGCTCTCCGCCCATCATAAAAATGGCTTCCTGGGGATATCTGCGGCAAATCCCCGGGCGTTTTTTGTGGATTTTGCATTTGTGGGTTTCTTCATCAAGATTTGTGCACTCAAAAATCAGCCCGATTTCATCTTTTCCGGTAACTTTTAGGTAAGTATAAAACGGATGCAGCAGTCTTAATTTATTGAACTCTTCTTCAGTCTGCACAACATTTTTTGCATGCCGGACGTAAATCTGCTTGCAGCATCTGCCGCAGCCGAGGCAATGTCCTGAACGGTAGTAGGTTCGTCTTAAAATATTCTTATAAATAAATTTTTTTATTTTTTTTGAAATTTCCAACAGCTTTGAATAGAACCCTTGCACGAATTAATTCCTTTCATTACCGGCAAGTTAGCAATTATTATGAATTTTAGTGCTGGGGTTCAGACAAGCTTAAACAAGTCATGCGCCGAATTGCTCTCTTGCGATGATAACTTTTTTGCACTCAACTTTACACTTCATGGCATACACCATTTCTTTTGTGTGAGGTTCAGCCATTGTCATTATTCTATCACAAACTTCTACTGCTGCATGCAGCTTCTTTGACTGCATGAGTTCGGGAATCTGATTGTAAAGCATTTTAACAACAAAAGGCTCGGGATTCAGAAAAATCTTGTATTTATCAATAAGCTGCTGTATTTCGTCCGAATGAGAGTCCGTTAATATAAGATAGTTCTCATATTCATCGATAGCCACTTCATAGTGGCATGTGTCTTCTGCTTCTTTAGCTTTCTGAAGATGGGTCTCTATAATCTCGCTGTCTCTTGTCACTGCAGAGAGTTCAGCAAGCTTCATTTTTACCTGCAGCCAGTGCGAAGTAGATTCGGTAAGATATTTAAAAGCGCGTTTGTAATAACAGTATGCATAGGATTTGTTTCCCAAAAGATATTCCATGTTAGCAAGATTTAGCAAAAGAGAAGGAGTAGACGGAAAATTAAGATATGCAATTTTGTAAAACTCCTGTGCTTTTTCATAATTTTTGTCAAAAACAAAAATGCTGGCAAGGTTTATATATATACTGGGCAGATTCGCATACGTGGAAATAAGCATGAGATAGGCAGCTGCAACTTTTTTTAAATCTTTTTGTGCCCTGTATTCTTCTGATTTTTTCAGATAGAAATCCGTCTTTGCTGTTAAATTAGCAATAGTATGCTTTATTTTTTGATATTCGGCCGAGTCTTTGTTTTTGCTGTATTTTAAATATTTTTCAAAATATCTTGTAGCCTGAACTCTGTATCCAAGTTTGTCATACGCAACGGCCAGATTTAGATTTACGACAGGATTTTCCGGACATGCAGAACCGGCACAATGCCAGTTAAAAATTGCTTGAAATATTCTGTTCGATAAATAATATTCATTACCAATATTTAAATATGCAGCATATTCAAGTGGAGAAAGATCAGTTGCGCGCTGCCAGAAAGACATTGCTTTGTCTTTTTGTCCGAGTTTCTGGTAGCAGTTTCCAAGAAGAATTTGCGCATAAGCTGTATTAGAAGCCTGTGAATCTGTTTCCAGAAAGTTAACAGCCTCCTGTATCTGTCCTGACGCATAAAGCTCATATGCCTTTGTCAATTTTGAGGCAGCAGCTTTTTCGCCTGAAAAATCAATATCAGACAAATTGGTATTATTATCTAAATTAATACCGTCCATAGAAAACCCCGTTTTTTAAAGCCTTTAGCCGAACAAATCTTTTAGAAAGACTTTGTTGTTAAAGATACCTTCAAAAACTTTACTGTCAAACTCTGTATCCTCTGCACCGAAAACATTCTGTGCAACAAGGATATTGTGACTCAAATCTTCCGGATCAGACATCGCAAGCGCAGAAAAACGCTTTATGTCCAAATCTCTCTGATATTTGTCCAGAGCTTCAGTTGAAATACTGGACTCATCAATCAGAAGATTTTTATCAACATTTGCGTAAGGATTTTTTTTATTTAAACCAGTCTTTTCAATTTCATTCTGTTGAATCAGATTCTGGCTGTTAACATCATGATTTGAAACACCTTTTAACATAATCCCTCTTCTCCTCACTATCTATTATGAATGTATTAAAAAATTTTTCCATAAACCATTAGATCAGTGTTTATTAACCACATGGTCTATTTTTTTGTATATACCGAAAAAAATCAAACATATATAGTAGTTGTTTATTAAATAAATAGATATTATAATATAAGTATGAAGGGAAAAATCAATGGCATCAGTAACAGATTCAATTAGAGCAGTAAATTCAGATAACTACGCATTGCTAAAGCTTGCAGCATTTGCGTATGTGTTTTTCTTTTTATTCGAATTAACGACGACATCCGGCACTCAAACCGCCTCTGGCGCAGCAAATACGGCACAGAGTCCGTTTCACATAAACCTCGTGCAGATAGCTGTCCTGTCGTTTTTATACTCAGGGTTCTGTTCAATTATTATGAACAACAGAATTTCGCAGTCAGTTGTTACCCTGCCGCCGTTTGACCCGTTGAAAATTCTTTCTGTGTGTGCAAAATGTACTGTCGTTGCACTTCCGTATCTGGCTATCGGTATACCTATAGTTATTTACGCACAAAGCTTTTTCCATTTTGAAGGAGTGGTACAGCTTATTGCAATATCTATTATAGAGTTGATACTTGTAGCCATTGTAATTACGGCTATTATTTGTTTTTCACGTGAATTTAAGATAAAAGACAGTTATAATTTTAAACGTCTTATGTCTGGTTTTCCTGACGTACTTGTGTATACGTTCGTTGCAATTGTGCTTTTGTCTCTGTTCAATGCATTTGTCGGCGTTCCGATTTTATGGCTTGCATACTCATTTTTTGATGTCGGGCCAGTGTTTAGATATGCTTCATTCTTTCTTATTACAATGAACCTTGCATATCTTGCTGACTACTGTGGACAGTTGAGCTTTGATATAGAAGATAGAGAAGAAATGTAGATTATCATAGCGCTGTAGGCTGATTTTCTGCTAGTATTCCTATTTGTGATTGCTTTATTATTGTTTGTAAAGAAATGTGTCAGTAAAAACAGATGTATTATGACATTTTTTTGTGAACTTTTGTAAATATTTCAGTATAAATTCTAAAGATTGTGTGAAAAATGCCGATTACATTTATATATTACACAATCTAAGGAGTTTTTAAATGAGCAATGGCATTAACGGTTTGAACTACACACAGTCACTATGGTGGGTATCAAAGAAGAATTCGGAACAAAATAACGCACAGGAAGAGCAGCCTGCTGCAGAAGTCCAGAGTGACTCAGAGATTCAACAGAGTCTGATTGCACCGGAGAGAGTGCTCGATATACTTACAGATATGTTCAAATTCAACTCATCTGATGTAAATATAGAAAAGAATAAACCTGTAACAAACAATGGCAACCTCCAAAATGTTTCTACTTATGAAAGAGACGGATATAAAATCACATTGACAGATGAACTGCCCCGTTCAGGTGAGGTATCTGGCTTTTTTGATCAGGTAAACGGACAGTTTGTCACTGATTTACCGGAAGATGAATTTGACCCTAAAGCAACATTGACCATAAAAACCCCTGACGGTGATATCCATGAAATAGATATTTTGTGCGATGCTACTACTCGTTCATTCTATGCACAATGTATGAAGACTTTATTTAATAATGTTACATATCTGCCTGATAATGTATTGGATATCATGAGTGATGAACTCGATTTCATAAATATCACATCAAATGCTTTTGAGGGTGGATCAACACTTGCATATGTTAATATTGGCTTAAACGGTATTTTTATTCCTACTAATAGTTCATCAAATTTTTCACAAAAAACTTTAGTTCATGAACTGGGACATGCTCTGGATAATAATGGAACGACTTTGAAAGAAACATACTCAATGAATTATGAGGATTTTTATTCTTTTAAACAGGAACTAATAGATTTATGTCCGGAATTGAAAAACAACTACGCATTAAGCAATGTCCAAGAATTTTGGGCAGAATATTTTTGCCAAAAAAATCTGGGTTCATCCATGTATTTTTCAAAAATTTATGACGCTGTGGAAAATGCAAGAGACAAAGAAGGCTATGATTCAGTAAAAAGCATGCTAAATGAATTTACCACTGAAATGGATGAAAAGATGGATAATGTTCTTTCCTATGACAAAGATGCAAGAAAAGACTCATCTACAATGCGAGAATTTTTTAAAGAAATAACATCAAATAAAAGACATAATTATGAAAATGAAGAAGAATATTTTATTCCAATCTCTGAAGACAATATACAGGCAATTGCCGACAAACTGACAGACAGAAGTATTATAGATGATTTTAACGCCATAGTTAATGATGGCTTTATTGATTCTATGCAAACAATCAATAAGTTTCTTGCCGAATATCAAAAAGATCCGGCTTTCTGTAAAGACATGGCATATCAAAAATTTCATGATTATCAAAAAGCTGTTTATAACATAGAAGAGAGTGTCAGAAAAATGAATGAACATCCTGACAAGTTCGATCCGGCAGAATTAAAAGCCTGGAATGATAAGGCACAATCTCATCTGAAAGCTCTTGAAGAAACAGAAAAAATGCTCGACAGCTTTTTTGAAAAATGTGACAAGGTAATAGATTCACTGCATGATGACTACTTCCTTGCGCAAAATGATACAAAACCTGTTAATAATTCAGAAGAAACAAAAAAACCTAATTCATCTCAGTCAATTGACAAATCAGAAACAACAAGCCAAACAGAAGCACTGCAAAAACCAGTAGAAAACCAGCAGCAAACTCCATCAAAACCAGTACAAGAAATACAGCAGCAAGTTTCTAATAAACAAGAAGCACAAAAACCCCAGAATCAGCCTGTACCGGAGTCTCCAAAAGAAGAAGAAACAGTACAGGAAAGACCAAAACCCGCAGACCCTGTTCAGCCTGATATTCAGAAACCTCAGGAAGCGCCAGCAGATACGGTTGAGCCTGATGTAACAGATACACCTGAAACTACAACACCTGCTGCACCTTCACAGCCTGAAAAGCAGCCTGATGTAACTGATTCAAAAGAACCGGAAAAAGCAGAAGAACTGGAACAACCGGTCGAGTCAAAACCTCTTAACCCGCAAACAAATCCGGACAGAACACCGCTGCCTGAAAATAATACTAATCCGCCTGTCTCTAATCCACAGCCGACAGTTCCGGAAAACAGACCGTTTGTTCCGAATCCGGTTACACCGTCAAATAACGACATAAACGATATTCCTGACACTCAGCCGGAAACTCCGGATGTAACTCCTGATAAAACACCAGATGTGACTCCTGATTTTCCGACATCAGAACTTCCAGAGCTGCCCGACACTCCGGATATCACAGATGGTGAACTTGCAGCTATGCCGGATGTGACAGTTGATTCAGGACATATCGCACCCGAATTTGAAATAGAAACGAATCGCGGCCCCAATGAAGAAATTACTCTTGAAACAAAGCCCAAAGAAATGACTGATGAAGAAAAAGCAGCTTTTGAACAGGCCTTGAAAGACAAATACGGTGAAGACAAAAATTATGACATTTCATACAACGCTGACGGTTCTGTAGACTGGAAAGTTTCAGACAGCGGCTCCTCAATAACAGGAGAAAATCAGTCGTCTAACCAGACACCAGCCGAACCCGCAGAACCTCAGACTCCTGCACCGGAGTCATCTAAACCAGGTACTGAACCATTGCCGGAACCATCAATTGCGCCTGAAATTCCGGATATATCTGACGATCTCCCCGCTCCAGGAAATACTGACAGTAAGGACAACAACGCTCAAGACAATAATATCCCTGGCTCACAGGAGATAGAAGCTCCACCGATTGCACCGGAAACTCCAAATATCGCTGACGACCTTCCTGCACCTGCACCGGCAGATACAACAACACCCGGAAATACAACGACTTCTGACAGTGACAATGCAGATAAAGATACAGCAGAAGATGCTGCACCCGGCTCACAGGAAATAGAAGCACCGTCTCTTGCACAGGAACCGTCAAAACCCTCAGGATTTACACCAATTACTGTTGATGAGTCAAGAAAACCTCAGAACCAAACACCAACATATGCCGGAGTAGGTATTAATGTCGGCGATTATACAAATTCAAACGGCACAATTGATACAGACAGGCTTACACAAGACTGGGCTGATAATGGCGGCGAAGTATTTACATATGACAATCAATCAGACATTAACAATGTGTGGAATGCCGCAGTCAGTGCAGAACAGTCCGGAAACTGGGGCGGATTCTGGGATGGTCTCGGATCCGGCAGCAGCATGGGCTCGACAGGCAGCGATCCGTTTGCTGATATAAGTGGAGACTTCAATGTGTTTGAAGTCGGAGGCGGCGGCGGAGGAAACAATCCGTTTGCTATTCAATTGCCGACAGGTTCAAGCAGCGGTAAAATACATAAATTTCAATTTGAAGAAATGAAATTCGATATAAACAAATAATAAAAAGACCTGCTTTAGCAGGTCTTTTTATTACTATTTCATGCAATTGCTGCGTTGTGTGCAGATAATTCATTTTTGTCATATAATAATTCTTGTTAAAATTCCAAAGGGTAGATTATGACGAAAATAAAAGTGCTTACGGTATTCGGAACAAGACCCGAGGCAATAAAAATGGCTCCGCTTGTGAAAGAACTGGAACGAAATGCGGACAAATTCGAAAGTATTGTGTGCGTAACAGCCCAGCACAGACAGATGCTGGATCAGGTTCTTCAGCTTTTTAACATAAAACCGGACTATGATTTGGACATAATGAAAGAGAACCAGAACCTCTGGACTCTTACAGCGGACGTGCTGTTAAAAATGAAAGACGTTTTTGAAAGCTCGAATCCGGATGTCGTGCTCGTTCACGGTGATACTACGACATCTATGGCAGCGGCGCTTTCTGCATTTTATGCAAAAATACCGGTAGGACATGTGGAAGCGGGTTTGCGCACTTTTAACAAGTATTATCCCTTTCCCGAGGAGATAAACAGGGTTTTTGCAGATGCAGTGTGCACGTATCATTTTGCACCTACTGAAACATCTTGCGAAAATTTGAGAAAATCCGCCATACCGGAAGAACATATTTACAAAACCGGAAATACTGTTATAGACGCGCTTTTGTATACTGTTGAACATCATCAGCAAGAGATTACGGGGCTTAATCTTGATGAAAATCTTAAAACAATTCTGATGACCTCGCACAGAAGAGAAAACTTTGGAGAACCGATTAAAAATATCTGCAAAGCTGTACTGGAGCTTGTGGAAAGAAATCCCGATATACAGGTTGTTTATCCGGTGCACTTAAACCCGAATGTTCAAAAGCCGGTGTACGAGCTTCTGGGCGGGAAAGAACGAATCCACCTGACCGCACCGATGGAGTATGCACCGTTTGCGGCAATGATGAAAAAGGCTTATATAATTATGTCTGATTCAGGGGGCGTGCAGGAGGAGGCACCCTCTCTCGGAAAGCCAGTTCTCGTTCTCAGAACTACAACAGAGCGTCCCGAGGCTGTGGAATACGGAACAGTCCGACTTGTTGGTACGGATAAAGACAAAATAGTCAGCGAAGTAGAAAACCTTTTACACAACCCTGATGAATACAAAAAAATGTCAGAGGCTATAAACCCTTACGGAGACGGCCTTGCCAGCAAGAGAATAGTTGATTTGCTCTACAAAAATCTTTGTAAATAAATCTTTTAGCAGATAGCATACTGTATAAAACATGGTATTATTGTAAAAATAGCGGAGTTTAAGCATGCTTGTTGATGTAATCCAATTTTTAGTTAAACTGAACGACAGACTCTTTATGGCGGCAGATACGCTGCTTGAGAAGCTGCCGTTTCCTGATTGGGCAATCGATGCAATAATTGACAGCGTGCACATGCTTCCGTTTCTAGTTGTGATATTTTTTGTAATTGAATTTATAGAGTACTTTTATTCAGAAAAAATGGAATCGATTGCAAAATATTCGGGCAAAGCAGGGCCGTTTGCGGGAAGTTTGCTTGCTTCTTTTCCACAGTGCGGATTTTCAGTCATTGCGGCAACTTTGTACTCTAAACGACTAATAACAAAAGGAACGCTGATAGCGGTATTTCTTTCGACATCAGACGAGGCTATACCCGTTCTGCTTTCGGATCCGGCGTATATTTATCTTGTTGTTCCTGTTTTGATTGCAAAAATTTGTATTGCAATTGCTGCCGGATATTTTATTGACTTTTTGATTGACTGTAAACATAAATATACAGAAAACTCACCGACTGAGCACGCGCAGCATGAAGAAGATGAAGAGATGGGCTGCTGTCATCATCACGTATCAGGCCACAGCAAAAAAGACCTTGTTCTCCATCCGCTGAAGCATAGTGCGAATATTTTTGTATTCATACTATTTGTTACGCTTGTAATCAACTACTATATATCACTATCCGGCGGCGAAGAAAACCTCGGACAGCTTTTCCTTGGCAACAGTGTTTTTCAGCCTGTACTGAGTGCACTAATCGGACTCATTCCAAACTGTGCTATATCTATAGCAATAACGCTTATGTATGTTAAAGGTGCGATAAGTTTCGGCTCCGCAATAGCAGGACTTTGCTCAGGAGCTGGGCTCGGACTGCTTGTTCTGTTAAAAAGAAATACGTCATTTAAAGATACGATGAAAATTATTTTGATTCTGCTTGTTGTGAGCATATTTTCAGGTATTGTAATCCAGGCTATGAACATTTCTCCGCTTAATATGAATTAGGCTTCTTTGATTTATTAGCCGGTTGTATATGCATATCAGGGAATATTAAAATTTTTATGCCTATTTTACCTTTGTTATATACAAATTCCGATTCATTGTTGAATCAGGGAGGAATTATACCGGGGGAGATAGCGTCGTGTATTTATTCAAGAAAAAACAGTACAAAAAATGTACAACAGAGGAGCTTGTTGAACTTGCACAAAATGATGACACAGAAGCCGTTGAAGAGCTGGTAAAAAGAAATCAGAGCTCTGTTTATGCCTCCTTTTACTACTTAAGCAGTGAGTGTCAGGATATACTTGATTTGACACAGGAAGCTCTGTTAAAAATGGCAAAGAATATCAAATCTCTTAAAGACCCGAAAAAATTTAAAGGATGGCTGAATCAGATAGTGACGAATGTGTTTTATGACTACATAAGAAAGTCAAACAGAAGTCCGCAGACAGTGCCTATAGACAAGACCGATGATGAGAAAAGCGAAGCCTGCCCGAAAATAATTGACCTGCCCTGTAAGTCAAAAAATCCCGAGGAAAACACTCTCGGTGACGAGTTAAGCAGCATTATCGAAAATTCAATCCACAAACTTCCTGACGCATTCAGGCTGGCTATAGTTTTAAGAGAGTTTCAGGGATTGAGCTATGAAGAAATCGCTGAAATAACAAACACCAACGTCGGAACTGTCAAATCCAGAATTGCACGCGCAAGAAGCAGGCTTCAGGAAGACCTGAAATCATATATTGCATAAGTAAGGAGTAAAAAATGGAAGAAAATCAGGCATGTAAAAAAGTTATATCTCTTTTGTCACTGTATGTGGACAACAAAGTTACATACAGCGAGAGGGAGTTTGTTGAGGAACATCTGGCATTCTGTCCCGAATGCTACAAAAAGTATATGTATCTAAAACAGCTTATATACAGCCTGAAAGACTCTTACAGAAAAGTTATGGAAATGGCTGCAGCACGTCAGAAAAATACAATGTTCAGTATAAGAGAGCATGAAAAGTTCATGGAAAATCTTTCGCCATATATTGATAATGAGCTTGAACAGTCAGAAAGTTTTGAGTTTCGCAGGTATCTGATGAAATCAAAGGCAGCGCAAAAAGAACTGAGAAATACGTATTTTGTGCAACGAGAAATCAAAGATTCCTTTGAAAAAGCAAAAAAGAACCTAAAAAAAGATTTCTCAAAAGCAATTGCAGGCGAAATAAAAATGAAAAAAACGATACCTCTAAGACCAAAAGTTTATAAAGTCGCTATTCTTGCAGGGCTAGTTCTTTTAGGGGCTGCGGGGAGCTATCAGTTTTATGTGCCGGTAAAGGAGAAAATTGAAAAAAACATGCATAAAGGCATCCATAATGATGCTATGCCAAAAAAACTAACAGAAAATATCCAGAAGCACCTTTTTAACTATTCATACTAACACACAGCTTTTTTTAGAACTGAATAAAGTGATTAGACAAAAAAGAAAGGGGTGCATTCGCATCCCCTAAAAACCTACCATACCTATTAAAAAAACCGAGGAATAATATATTAGAAATCTTTTTTATGCTGCTGTTGTGTCAGCGTTAGTATCCATTATGATTCGTTTATCTTTTGTGCCTTCAATTTCTCTAATCCAATCTTTGAATTCTTCAAAGTCAAATCTTGTTGAGTCTTGATTTTCCAAATTAAGAACCTCAGTACAATTTTTGAGTTTTTCTCTGAACTCAACGACTTTCGGATCTTCAATAACATTTCCTTCTTCATCGACAGTGTCAGTCAATGCTTTTGCTCTTTCGATAAGCACATTACCGATGTAGCTTAGATTTTCTTTTAATTCCTGTCCGCTGAAGTCACCTATTACAGAATCAATGAGATTGTAATCCTGCGAACCGAAGAATCCGAACTCTTTCATCTGCGGTGCATAGTTTTCTCTGTATGCTTCCATAACTTCTACTATATTGTCTTTGCTAAGCTGATGCATTGCATCGGTAAATTGCTTTTCTTTTGTTCCGGAACCGTGCATTGCGTCGAAAAGTAATTTGGCAAGGTCTTCGTTATTTGCATCGAATGCAGACGGGTCTTTAAGAGAACCTCTGTATGAACGGTCGCCTTTGGGTTCCGATGCTTTCGGTTCTTCAGTTTCAGCTGGTTCTTCAACAGGTGTTTCTTCTTCTGTTTCATCAGCCGGAGGTGTATCTTCTGCAGGCGGTGTCTGTTGTACCGGCGGAGTTTCTACCGGAGGTTCTTCCTGCGCACGTTCTTCCGGTTTTACTTTCTCGTCGTCGTGCGTCGGGTCAATATTACCATCTTTCGGTTCTTCAGGCACATTATCCTGCTGGCGCATTCTTTCTTCTCTGGCTTTTTCCATTTGCTTCTGCATATCTTCGTACATTTTCTGATACCACTGCCGGAGGTTTGCCTGCATTTGGTTCATAAAATTCATCATCTGGGGGAGCAGGTTGTATGTATTGTCTACATAACTTTTAAGCGCCATATCGTTCATAACGCTTAACTGGTCAACAGGGTATGAAACAGAGCTTTTACCGGGGCCGGCAAAAAAGCTGTACTGCCAGTTATCTGACTGGATTCCACTGCCAAAGGGCATGGTGTAATTCATCATAGGCATTGTTAAACCAAAATTCATACCATAGCTCATGTTAAAATCCCCTTTATCTTTTAAATATCCCGTGATAAGACATTTTCCTCGTTCGTATATTAATAAAAAAAAATTGTTAAAGAAAATTGCTCTCAACAATTCAATAAAATCCAAAACTCCTGTCCAACAAGGGTTTTAACCATTTACAAAAATTAACAAATATTTTGTAATACTTTAACAAAAAAATAAGTTAAAATACGCAATGTAAGAGTAAAGTCCGCAATTCGAAAAGCCGGATGCATTAGGCTGTCATACAGCGGATTTTAAACCTTAGTTATTATTCGAAAGTGACAGCATTTCTTTAACCTTCATTGAATAGTAAAGTCTGTCGACCTGTTCGATGCATTCATCAAGCACATCAATAAGCTTTTGTAAGTCTTCTTCGCGGTTTTCATCCGCAGGATTTTTTTCCATACGCACATGCTCCCTGAGTTCTTACATGATATATATCGGCATTTTAATTAAAAACTTTAGTAAATCAACAGAAATGTTAAAAAATCTTTTCAATTTTTCAAGATTAACAAACCTTCACACAAACCGGCAAGGAGTAAAAAAACGCTATTTCGTTCTTGAAGCCAGATTATTCAATATATCCTGAGGTGTGACATTGTGTTTTGCCATAAATGTAAGCATAAAATATGCCAAATCAGCAGCCTCCCATGCCAGTCCATCACCCTGTTCAAAATTTACCGATTCAAATGCCTCTTCCATAATTTTACGTTTAAGGTAAAACTCATCTTCAAAGAGTTTTGTGGTGTATGAGCCCTCGGGCATGAGCTTTTTTCTGTCCAAAAGCAGAGAGTACAAATCTTCTATAGTAAAATCTTTGTCGCCGAAACAAGAATACCTGCCCAGATGACATGCATTTCCTTTCTGTTTAACCTTGAAAAGCAGGGCATCCATATCACAGTCAAAGCGAGCAGTCACAAGTTTTTGAGTATTACCTGAGGTTTCGCCTTTAACCCATATTTTATTTCTCGAACGGCTAAAATATGTAGCTATTCCTGTAGATAAAGCTTTTCTAACCGATTCGGGTGTCGAATAAGCAAGCATAAGAACCTGTTTTGTGTCAACATCCTGAACAACCGTAGGCAAGTAGCCGTATCGTTTTTCAAAGTCAAGACACTTTGTAAAAGCGTCCTCAAGGCTGACTTTGCCGGTGTATATGCACATGCCGAGCTGGGTATGAATATTCAGCTTCTGGAGAGTGACAATTTCCTCAACAGAAGAAATCCCGCCTGCAGCAACAAGTTCTTTTGTAGTAAGATTTCTGATTTCTTTTATTGCTTCTATATTCGTTCCCTGCATCATGCCTTCTTTTTCAACAATTGTGTAAAGAAAGCCCGAGCAGTATTTGTCAAATCGTTTCACAAGCTCTTTCGGGGTCTCGCCGGAGGATTTTGTCCAGCCGTGTGTGGCAACTTTGCCGTCTTTTGCATCAATTGCAACAAGAACGCGAGACTTTGGAAGTTTGGACAAAAAATCTTCATCAGCTGCTGTACCGATAATTATTTTTTTTGCGCCGTTAGCAAGCATTCTTTTAGCTTTATCGATGTTTCTGATTCCGCCGCCCACTCTGCAGTCTGCTACAGCACAGATTTTTTTAATAAGTTCTTCATTGTTTCCGTTTCCAACTGCTGCATCAAGGTCAATCACAGCAAGCTCGCCGAACCTGCCGTAATATTTGGCAAGTTCAATAACATCGCTTCGTTCAAGAACCTTTTCAACCCCCTGCCGGAGCTGTACAGCTTTTCCCGACATCAGGTCTATGCTTGGTATAATCATTTTTATCCTTCGTTTTGCTGTTCTGCCAGTTTAGAGGACGCAAGTAAGTCATTGTATACACTGATTGTGACATGACATATTGCCAGTTTTCTATCAATAAGACTCTTTATAGTTTCCTGGTAACATCTAAACATTGCCAGGCTAAGGCCGTTTTTCAGTGTCACCAGAGTCAGACACTCGTTTCTAAACTCTTCGTTATGTCTATTTTTTTCAATTTTATCAGCGAGAAAAATCATTTTTTCAAAATCTGACATTTCCACTTTTCCCAGAGTGTGCCAGCGGATTGCACTCAAAATTTCAGGGTCTGTTACGCCAAAATCCTGTTTTGCAATATAAGCGCTGACCGGAGCATGAAGGGTTTTGTAATTAACAAGTTCACTGTCCTGCACGTCTGTGAGTTCATCGTGTATAATCTTAAGCAATTTGTCATTCGGATAGCATTTTGCGCAGTCATGTAAAAGACCGGCAATCTGCGCTTTATTTTTATCAAGATGAAGAATATCTGCAAGTTCCATCGCAGTTTCCATTGTGCCGATAGAGTGATTGTATCTTTCTTCGTTTAATTGTTCTTTAAGACGTTCTTTCGCTTCTTCAATATTAAATTCTGTACAAACCATTTTCTTTTATATACTTTTCTACTGATTCAGGAACCAGATTAGCTATTGACATGCCATTTTTAATGTTTTCTCTTATTTGAGTCGAGGAAACATCCTTGTAGGACAATTTCATTATCTCATAATTATAACCTTTTTGTCTCAGTTTTTCGAAGTATTTTAAATCTTTTTCATATTCATCAGGTGTTTCTCTGAGAAAAACAATAAAATGCACCAGTTTCTTAAGTTCATCAGATTTGTACCATGATTCGATATTTTTGAAAGCATCCGTGCCGATGAGAAAATTTATCTTTCCACTAACATTATACTGTGAATAAAGCTCCATAATTGTGTCATAGGTGTAGGACTTATTTTCACGCCTGTACTCGATGTCAGATACCTCAAGATTTTCAATATCCTTTGCTGCAAGCTGAGTCATTTTCAGCCTGTGTTCAGGAAGTCCCGTATCCTTGTGCGGGGGCTTGTACGCGGGTATCAGAAGTATTTTATCAAAGTTAAAATTCTTCATAACATATTCGCACACTCTCAGGTGGGCATTGTGAATAGGGTTGAAGGTTCCCTGAGAAACACAGAGTTTCATATAATTACACCAGCTCTTTCGCGTGAAGTTCTTCAATAAAACTCAGGATTTTTGAAATAAATGCCTTGTATTTAAGCCGGTCAGCCTCGCCTGATATAACGATATCGGCTGTATTTATGGTTGGTTTTATATAAATTTTTGCTTTTTCAGAGGCATTTTTGTATACTTCATCAGCAGAATCGCCGAGATGTCTTTCTGCTGCACGTTTGTAAAATCTTTGTTTCTGGACATCGTGAGAGACATCTACATATATTTTAAAATCAAAAGCATCTGCAACTTTTTCTGTCAGAGTGAAAAGCCCCTCTGAAATAATAACTTTTGAAGGCAGCGCAAGTTGTACATTGTCTGTTCTGATAGCAGTACCGGACATGTCATATTTTGGCAGATAGACTTCGTGCCCAAATACGAGCTGCTTTATATGCTTATGCATAAGTTCGAGCTCAAGCGCCTCTGGAACATCGAGATCATAGTGTTTTGCAAACTCAGCAAAACTGCCTGCCTTTTTAACCATATCTGAACGGTCATAGTAGTAGTCATCTGTATTTATTCTGGTAACAGCGTTTTTCATGCAGTATTCTTTAGCAAACATATTTATAGTATCAATAATATCCAGTGTAATTGTGGATTTTCCGCTCGCAGTCTCGCCCGCAATCCCGATTGCACAAGAACGTCGCACTTCGCCGGAAATAAATCCGGATATTTTTCTGATTACATCCTTTTTGATTTTTAATATAACCGGATTTTTAGAATGCATTTCATTCGAAAATATTTTATACAATCTCTGTTCAACATGAGAGGTTAGTATTTTTGGGGTTCTTGTGATTTTTGGGGGAGTTAATATAGTCTGCAATTTATTCATCCTTATTCTTTTGTGCGGAAGTATAATTATATACATTTCATCTGCATTTAAAGATTTTTAATAAAACAAAAACCGGAAAAAATTTTTTTTGCGGTTTAGTGATTTATTATATTATTTTTGTCATCTACCATGACAATGGACGGATTAAATTTTGCTTTTTCTTCAAGCGTCATCGACGCATAAGAGACGATAATAACCTTGTCGCCTATCTGGACTTTTCTGGCAGCTGCTCCGTTCAGACATATATCGCGGTTTCCTCTTTTTCCTTTTATGACATAAGTCTGAAAACGCTCTCCGTTATTCACATCGAGAATATCAACTTTCTGTCCTTCAAGAAGGTTCGCAGCATCCATCAATTCTTCATCAATTGTAATCGAGCCGACATATTCAAGATTCGCGTCTGTAACAGTAGCTCTGTGTATTTTTGAGTATAAAAATTCTAATTGCATATTTGCCTCTTTTATTCACACATTATTTTATCAAAAATAAACTGAGTGCAAGCATTTATGTAACAAATGTAAAAGTTAAAAAAAATAATTATTAAAGAAAAAAATATTATTAAATCAACTATACAGCCCGGTTAATACTAAAAAGCCCTATGCTTATTTTTAATCATGCAGCACAAAAAAGAGCTTTTTATAAATAAAAATTGACGCAGCGCGCAGATAAAGCTAGAATCAAAATTATTGCAGGAAAATTTATAAAAAATCCGATGTCTTTCCGCTGCAAGCAATTACAGCAGAGCAAAATTAGCATTTAAAGGAGAACATATGAAGCTTATAGCAGAAAATCTGCACATAATTTCAAAAACAACAAAAGAGGCTATCCTCTCTCGAGACGAAAGCTATGTGCAAAATATAATTCAAAAAATGGCAGAGAAACACCCTGATTGGATTGATTTAAATATCGGGCCTGCTCGCGCTAATTTTTCAGGTACAATGCAGTGGCTTATGGAAATATTAAATACAATAACAGACATTCCGGTCTCTTTTGACACAACGAATACTGACGAAATCAAAGCAGGTCTTGCACTTGCAAAAACACCGTCAGACTGCATTATTAACAGCACAAGTGCAGATATAGAAAGACTAGAAAAGACGACCCTGCTGGCTGCAAAGTTCGGAACAAATCTCATTGCCCTTACCATGAACAGCGAACTAGGGATTCCCAAAGAATGCGACGCCAGACTGGAACTCGCAATGGAGATACAAGGCACTGCCGAAAATTCAGGCATAGACAACCAAAAACTGTATTTTGACCCTCTGGTTCTGCCAATATGCGTTGACCAATCACAGGCAGGTGAATGTTTAAATACAATAAGAATGCTAAAAGAGAGTTTTGAGCCCGCAGTGCGCACAACTATCGGTCTTTCAAATGTTTCAAACGGATGTGCAAAAGAGCTTCGCCCGCTTATAAACAGAGTTTTTCTGGTAATGGCGATGGGCTGCGGACTGGACAGCGCAATTGCGGACATATTTGATGAAGAACTGTGCAGAATCGTAAAGGTGATAGAGCACAATTCACCTGAAACTCCTGACGATGAGACTTACATTGCTCTTTATGAAATAATGAAAAACTACGGAGAGCTTGAAGATTTAGCTTATGACAAATCAAGTGCTTCACAAAGCGCTATCTGTAAAACAGCAGAAATCTTATTGAACAAAAAAGTTTACTCTAACAGCTATCTGGCGGTGTAAACATTTAAGCGGCACGATTTTGCACCACTTTGCGCCGGCCTGCAAATTTTACGGGTTAAAATTTTTTATGCAAAATGTAAAAATTTTTTTTCTAAATTCTGATAAATTTTTAATGTCAACAGATGAAAAATTTCTTCTTCAATACTCGGAAGGACGGGTATTTAAGACAGAAAAGAGAATGGTTCAGTTTTGTCTGGGACGTTTTTTGCTCAAACATGTACTTGAACATGCATACGGAATAAAATCCCCGAAAATCGCCGTTCAAAACAGAAAACCCTATGTTGAGAACGGGGACATAAAATTCAGCCTATCACACTCGAAAAATATTATTATTGCCGCATTTGCACCGTTTGAACTCGGGCTGGACATCGAATATATGAAGGGCAGAGATTTTGATGCAATCTGCAATTATTTAGAAAGAAAAACAGGAAATCAGGATGCGGAAACATTTTATCGCTTCTGGACAAAATACGAAGCTGGCATAAAGCTGCAAAGCGACCCTGTTTCATGGTTTTCAACAAAGCTATGCAATGAATTTATGCTGTCTGTCTGTGCTGCTTTTGACACAGACGTTACTCCATCGATACAAGAGATTCTGCCTGTGGACATAAAAATTTAGCAATATCAGAAAAAAGCGCAGGATAAAAATTTTATGCAAAAGTATATGATTTGTTCATAATTTCGGGGATTTTTTGCAAAATTTATGCTGTTATACTTCTTTTTGTGCCGGAAATGCAAAAAACGGCACGGAAGGAGAAGAAAATGGAAAAAGGTATGAAAAAGCAGCCCGGAGCATCTCATGGAAAAAATGATGCTGCTAAAAAACCGGCAACAAAGACAAAAAAACATTCAAACGATACAAAAACAACTAAAAAGTAGCCCAAAAATGGGGATGATATACAACTTTACACTAAATACCCCCGAAATACAGGTATAATGTCATTCCGAACTTGTTTCGGAATCTTACCGGCAGTAAGTCCCCCTGAAAAACCAGACATTTGCACGAAACCAAAAATTTCGACAAAAGCAGTTAAACAATTTCAGGGTGACAATTTTAACCTTTTTAGTGTAAACTTCGATATAAATCCCCAAAAAACGGGAGCCGAAAAGCTCCCGTTTTTATCTAAAACTGTCGTTTTATTGCAGTTTTTAATGAATTTTAATACTTTTCTACCTTAAAGTCAGGCGTTTGCGCGAGTTTTTTTTCAATTTCCTCAAATGTTAAAAAGCCCTCCTGCGCACCAAATTTTGACACAACAGAAGCAGCATTCACCGACGCCATCATGAGAGATTTACCGATATCCCAGTTTGTGTATTCAAGCGACCCTACAAAAGTTGAAGAGAGTGCGTCTCCGGCACCGAGCGTGCTCACAACCTTTGCCGGAAATTCCGGACATTTGTAATAAGTTTTTCCGTCATATGCGTATACACCGTTTTTGCCGTCAGTTATGATAGCGATTTTAGCGTGCATGGACTTAAGTTTTTCCAGCATTGCTTTTACGTCAACATGAATGGGCGCGTCAG
Source organism: Candidatus Gastranaerophilales bacterium (assembly GCA_944322755.1). Classification (GTDB taxonomy): domain Bacteria; phylum Cyanobacteriota; class Vampirovibrionia; order Gastranaerophilales; family Gastranaerophilaceae; genus CALUPY01. The sequence goes on from CALUPY010000024.1 coordinate 31,001, forward strand.
AAAATTTTTCATCCTTTGTATCTGTTCTGACAACGATTCCTGTGACGAGTGAGGCTTCCTCTTTGTTCATTACAACGACTTCCGCCGTAGCCAGAATCTTTTCAAAATACTTCATGCCACGTTTAAGACTCGAACTGCCGGGGTTTATCGCAACATTTACGTTGTTTTCCTCGGCAAATTGGGACAACTTGTCCAAAACCTTTCCGGATTCACCGTTTAAAGGTGCAATATAAAGCCATTTTGCATTTTTAACAGCGTCATAGTTAATCTCATTTTCTTTAATTGTACCGTTAGTACCGCGGTGTGCAAGAACTGTCCTGTTGCCCTCAAAGCTGACAAGAATAATAGAAAAACCGGACTGTTCGTTTTCACTTACGATTATATTCGACATATCTATATTATTTTTTTTGAGTTTTTCAGAAATAGTGTTTCCGAGAAAATCTTTGCCAATTTTAAAGATTGCGGATGTTGAGAAGCCGAGGTTAGCAAAATTTGATGCCGCATTAACGCCGCCTCCGCCTATTGCAGTCTTAAAGCCGTCTACCTCGACTTTAGCGCCGTAGGGATATGCCATAAACTCATTCTGGCATTTTTTAGTATTAACCGAAACTATATTTGCATCATCACATTCAATAAATGTGTCAATTGTAGCGCTTCCTATAGTAATAATATCGCTCATGTTTACCTCTTTCTGTTATTATGCTCTCGGGTGGGTTTTATCATACACCGATTTCAGGCGTTCTGTCGAGACATGGGTGTAAATCTGGGTGTTGCTGATGCTGGCATGCCCTAAAAGCTCCTGCACAACACGTAAATCCGCACCGTTCTCAAGAAGTTTTGTAGCAAAGCTGTGCCTGAATACGTGCGGTGTAACAATTTTGGGCAGCTGGATTTTGTCCACAATTTCCTTTATCGCAGTTCTCACAGACTGCGGCTGGAGGCGGAATCCGGTTTTGTTAATAAAAACAGGACTGTTTTCGTCTGATTGGACGGGCTGCTCAGGTATCATTGGCCGAACCGTTTTTATATACCGCTCAAGAAAATCTTTTGCACGGTTTGAAACCAGCACGATTCTTTCCTTTGCACCTTTACCAAAAACAGTTATTTCATTTTCTTCAAGATTCAGGTCGCCAAAATTCAATCCCGCAAGCTCTGAAATACGCATGCCCGTAGCGTATAAGAGCTCCAGAATGGTTCTATTTCTGTATCCTGCAGGTGTTTCTATTTTAATATTATTCAAAATCTGTTCAATCTCTGCGCTGGTTAAAAACTTAGGCAGAGTTTTCGATTTTTTGGGTGAATGCAGGCCAGACACAGGATTTGCATCTATGAGTCTTTCTCGGTAAAGGTACCTGTAAAACGTCCTAATAGCAGAAATTTTTCGCGAAAGCGTTGTCTTAGAATAGTTAAAACGCTGGATAAATAAGAGATATTCTTTAATTTTAGCGTGGTTCACCGACTCGGGCGGCACGCTGTCCAGCCAGATTAAATAAGCAACTACATCCGACTCATAAGCACGAATAGTATGCTTAGAAAAATTCCGCTCTACCTCCAGATAAATTTTGAAGTCATTTACATAGCTTTTAGAAATTTCACTCAGGCTCATAATCGGATTATAGCACAACAGGCATTCATGAGTTAATTTTGTAAATCAGTAGTTTTTCTCAATTCTTTCTTCCAAGCAATCATAAAATACACAGCCAGAACCAGATATACTGCCCACATAAACACTGTGGCAAAACAGTTTGAACCGTTTATATACGCAACAATCCACATATAAAGGGAAACAGCATTCACAAAAAACCACACAACCCACTGCTCATAAGCCCTTCTGACTGTCAAATACATTCCAAGTATAGAAAACACAACACTAAATGCATCAGCAAAAGGAGCAGAACCGCCAAGATAACACAAAACAAGCCAAACAAAAAAAGTTCCTGCGAGTGCAAGCACAAAATAAATTATGCTCTCTTTCTTCGGCAACGAGATTTTTATTATTTCCTGTCTGTCTTTTTTAAGGTGTTTTCGCCATTTGAAAATACCAATAATCTGCATTGGCAGGTAATAGAGCATATAAAGCCCGAGGTTTCCGTACAATCCGTTTTTATAAGCAATCCAACAGTAGCAGAGCGAACCGCACGCACCTATAAAATAACATGAAATTTTGCCTTTTCCTGCAAGAATGGTATAGCTTATACCGCAGACCGCAGACACAAGAGCAATTTTGCTGTCATTTATGGAAAAAGATATTATAGCGAGCGCTATGATTACAAACGGAAAAATTATCCGCTCCAATCTGCCCCATCCGGCAAACTCGCCTTTCATAAAAGTTACAAAAGCATTTCCCGGCATACCATCCTCCGCGGTGCAGCCGGTTAACCGGCACCCGTTTTTTAAGAACCACATTAAGAATTTATAAAATTATTTTACTTTTTTCTTTTAGCGGTGTCTACTTGTAAAGGAAAGGAATCGATTACATGAAAGTGCAGCCGGCATTAAACGGTGTTTTAAGCAACAAATACCTGCTCTCGGGACTGAAAAAAATTTCCGAGCATGGCACATCATTCATTGCTGTCACGACTCTCGCAATGTCCACTGGTGTTCGAACCTTTTCAATAATGCATACACCCGGAGTCGATAAAGAGAACAAGCGCTATGCAGCTGCAAATTCTATCTGTTCCGGGCTTGTGAAATTCGGAATTGTTGAAGCAGTAGCACTTCCCCTTGAAAATATAATAAAAAAAATAGATAAAAATCCTGAAAAATATCTGAAAGATACGGCTTTAAAAAATTACACATCAGGAGCAAAAAAGCTTTGCGGCTCCGGAAGCTACAGATTTGTGACCCAGATACTTAAGCAAAGTGCAGGGCTTGTTACAGCAATTCCCAAATCTCTCCTGACAGTTATGCTTATTCCCTACATAAAAGAAGGCTTTTTCGCACAACCGAAAAAAACCGAACAAAAGCCTGCCGCATCAAAACATCCGTCGTTTAAACGCGCTCTGCCCGAGTTTCTGACAAAACAAACAGGCAAACTTTTAAGCCTCGAACGTGTTCAGAATTTCGCACAAAAATACGCCCCGCATGAAAAAGACATAAGCAAGCATATGACCGCCCTGACGGATATACTCCTCACATCTGCTACTGCTCTGGGAATTGCGCACAGCAAAAATATAAAAGAGAAAAGAAAAAAACCTCTGATTTTTAACAATATTATTTCAACAGCTGCAACCCTTGTCTTTGGTTATGGAATAGACAAAGCAGCAAAAAGCAGAACAGAAAAATTCGTTGAAAAATTTTCAAAAATTAATCGTAATGACATAAACCTGCCAAAATACATAGAAGGAATAAATATTCTGCGGCCGGCGCTGATTTTTGCACTAATCTACTACGGACTCTTACCGGTATTTTCTACATTCCTTGCAGAACGTGCAGCCGAAAAGAAATAGCTATTTTGCGACGCTGTACAAAACGTCACCGTCTGAGTTAAGATAAAGAGTTTTTGCGTCTTTTGTTTCCAATTTCAGTACAGAAACGGGTTTTGAGACATCGCCCCTTTTTGATACATGCACAGAGACCACATCAGGCTGCGTAATTCTTGAAAGAAGCTTATCATTGCTTGTATTTAAGCCTTTTATAAGATTTTTATAATGGCCTATATTGCAGTCAATCCATTGGTTCATCGGTCTTATATTCATAACACACCCCTTACTTTCTTTAATATTATAAAAATTTTTAAGGGATGAAAATTTACACCAAAAACCCGAATTTTAAAGTAAATGTTACAAAATCCGCACACAAAATCAGCTGTTTTGCGAAAAATGGTTTATTTTCCGTAAATGGTTTTTATTGTTTCAACGTCTCTGTCAGAAAGAGACTGTTTGTAGTAGTCTGTGCTGTGGTACAAAATATCGCTTCTGTTGTTGCTATGTCCCTCGAGCCCGATAGCATGCCCGATTTCATGCAAAATAACCGGATATATCTGCTGCTTTGAGCGAAGCTCACCGGAAGAGGTTTTTTCCAGTATTCTTATTTCAGAAGACTTTAGTACAATTTTCCCGTTTGCATAGCCCTTCTGGTTTCTTGTTACGCCTAAAACATTCGTCGGAAGCTTGTCCACAAAATATACTTTTATGTTCGCGTATTCCGGTCTGTTTACCTTGCGGAAATTCACCGCATAAGAAGTCTCGCGCTCCCATTCTCTGAATGCTTCCATAACAGTATAGTAATATTTACCGTTTTCTACCCAGTAATTCACAGTCTTTTTGTTCCAGACTGCTATTGTGTTCATATCGGAAATATACTCATTTTCTTTGCTTGCTTTGGAACGAAGCTGCTCCTGATTGCGTTTTGCTGCACAATATTTTTTGTATTTCTGTGCATAATCAGCATAACCGCCCGGAGGCAGACGTTTTATTAAAAAGTTAAAATGTTCAAAAGCCGGCGTGTATTGGCGATTTTGACAGAGTGCAAGTCCGTATACCAGACGGAAATGGAAGTTTGTTCTGTTTGTACGGTAAAACGGTGCGTAACAGTTTACCGCAGCAGGATATTTTCCGTCATTCAAAAGCCGGGTGCAGCGGTCATAATCTTCTGCAAAGACAGCCGCCTGCAGCATTAGAGAACATAAACACAAAAGTAATATCTTTTTCATATAATAATTATATCATACTTTTGAAGTTTGTTTAACAATAGCTGCAGCATAAAATTATGAAACAGTCTTACAAATCTTTTTCAGACATTTTAAACGGTTCCATAGCCCGCTTAAGGATACCAAGACAGTGCGCAATAGCTATTCCGTAGTTAGTGACAGGCACGCCGGCTTCTTTTGCTTTCATTATTCTTGATAAAATTTCCCGTCTGTTTGTCATACAGGCGCCGCAATGGATAATAAGCCGGTAGTCATCAAGATTGGACGGAAAATCATGCCCTGAATGATATACGAACTCAACATTTTTGCCGGTTTTCAAATTAATCCATCTCGGTATCTTTACTCTGGCTATATCATCTTCTATCGGATGATGGCTGCAGCTCTCGCATATGAGCACCCTGTCCGAATCCTGCAGAGAATCGATTGTCTCAGCGCCTTTGTAAAATTCATACAAATCACCCTTAATTCTTGCAAAAAGAATTGAGAAAGAGGTCAGTTCTATATCCTCAGGCACAATTGCGTCAACTTCCTTAAATGCCTGAGAATCTGTTACAACCAGTCTCGGCGGTTTTTTAAGCTCTTCAATTGCGTCAGCAAGTTCCGTTTCCTTTACAACAAAAGCCTTGCAATTGTTGTCCAAAAGGTCTCGTATACATTGAACCTGCGGAAGAATGAGCCTGCCTTTAGGCGCCTCTTTGTCCACCGGAACTACGAGTATCACAGTGTCTTTGGGTTTTACTATATCCCCGAGTATGGATGGCGTGTTTACAAAATCATCCGGAACATTTTCAATCAATGCCTTTTTTATATTATGAACAAGCTCTGTATCAGTCTTTGCACTAATTTTCACTATATTTTTTGTATATTTTTTTATCTCTTCATATCTTCCGGGCGGAATGTCTTTCAGGTCTGTTTTATTAATCAGTGCGACTACAGGAATGTTTCTAGACTGAAATTCATCAAAAAGTTTTTTTTCATACTCGTCCCAACCTTCAAAATCACAGACAATCAATGCTATATCTGTTCTGTCAAATATCTTTTTCGTTTTTTCTATACGCTGTTCCCCGAGCTGTCCTATGTCGTCTATTCCGGCTGTATCAATAAAAACAACAGGCCCAAGCGGCAAAAACTCCATAGATTTTTCAACAGCGTCAGTTGTCGTACCTGCAATGGCTGAAACTATTGAAATATCCTGATTTGTAAGTCTGTTTAAAACAGAGGATTTTCCGGCATTTCTCTTGCCGAAAATACCTATATGCAGTCTGTTTGCTTTAGGTGTACTAATCATTTTTGCCTTCTTTCGATTCTTCTGTGATTTCTTTTTGAATTTCCTCTAGGCTTGTATTGCCTTTCATGAAATATATGACAGAAATTGCTGTAATTATAATCATTATTGTCATCTGGTGGATAAAAGCCGTGCCGAGTGCCTGTTCTTTACCTATATGGTAAATGCCCAGAGCAAGTATGTATGCGTATTGATAAGGGCCTATAAATATCGAAGACGACGGAATTACTGTCGACAGAGCAATAAAGCTTATCGTAAACAGAGCAATAGAAATTCCGTAATGCACTCCGAAACCGAGTATTATCATATAAGTCATCAAACACTCAAAACCCCACGCAAGCATACTCATAAAAAACGCCATAGAAAGACATTTTGGGCTGTTGAGTGCCTCAAATCCGGTCATAAACTTCATTAAATGCGACGAGATAGTATCCAATTGAGCCTTAAACCCGGATAAAAATGGGATTTCACCTAGTTTTTCAAAAATATATTCTATTTTATTAAATTTAAAAACTATATAAATTGCACTAAGAGCACCGAAAAACAGAAATGCTGACACGCCGGCAATATTCAGCACCCATCTGTGTCTGAAATAAGTAACTATAGCAAAAAACAGGATGAGAAGTATAGATATTCCGTCAATAAGCCGTTCCAGAATGATTGAGCCCAATATTTTCAACCTGCTCTCGCCTATTTTCGTACCGAGATGATAAGCACGCCAAAAATCACCTGCACGCGCCGGAAGATAACTGTTTATAGTATTTCCGACCGTAAAAGTAAAAAACGCCTCATTAACGCTAAGCTTCTCATCAAGGCACAAAAGGTATTTCCACCTTACCCCCCTGATATATAAGCTGAAAACGTATATAGGCACAAACAAAAACAACATCCTGTAATCAAACATGCGAAATGCCGCGACAAGCTTGTGCACGTCGAGTTTCCAGAATATCAGAACAATGAAAACAAGACTAATTAAAAGTCCTATTATTTTGTCTTTATGTTTTAATTTGCTTTTAGTCAACTTTTACCAGAACCTTAACTGATGATTTTTCTTTGTTTCTTTCAAAAGCCTCAATCGCTTTATCAATACTAAATATATCAGAAATCAAAGGTTTTACGTCAATTCTTCCGCTCTCAAGAAGTCTCAAAGCAGCAGCGAATTGACCGCATCTTGAGCCGACTACCGTAATTTCGTCTATTACAATCGGAGCAAGATTAAATTCTTTAGACGCCGCTATTGTGCTCTTCAATACCAGTGTTCCGCGTGGTTTAGTGAGGGCAAGCGAGGTTTCAAAACCGGTTATTGAACCTGTTGCTTCAACAACATAGTCATATTCTTTTTTCACTTCAAGCTCTGAGAGAAGCTTTGTTTTTACACCTTGCTTCTGCGCAATAGAAAGCTTTTCTTCATGCTTTCCGACCAGCATTATATTTAACCCGCACGCGTTTAAAGTCAGGGCAATAAGCAGTCCCAGTTTTCCGTCGCCCAGAACAATAACCTTTTTGTCAGGCGCAATATGAATCTGTTCAAGTATCTCAAGCGCAGCAGCCAGAGGCTCCACAAACACAGCCTCATCATCTGTCACACAGTCAGGAATTTCCAGAAGATTCGATACAGGCAGACATACATATTCAGCAAAACAGCCCTCTCGTTTCCAAATACCAAGAGTCGAACGGTTAAAACAGTGGCGCTCAAGTCCCTGTTTGCAATAGTCGCATTCTTTGCAGCCGCAGTTTATCTCGCCGACAACTCTTTTACCGAGAAGGCTCTTATCATCGCCGTTTACGGATTCCACAATACCTGTAAATTCGTGGCCGAGAATACCTTTATATCCCATATAGCCTTTTGTTATTTCAAAATCTGTATTGCAAATCCCTATTGTATTCACTTTAATCAGAGCCTCGCCCTTCTTTGGCTCCGGTTTCGGATAATCTGTCACAAACTTTAGTATTTTATCAAATATAACTGCTTTCATTTCATTCCTCCCTTATTCATATCTCTATTATAGTTAAAATCCTGTTTTTGATAATTTTGTAACGAAATGTAACGATATATACAAAATATGAAATCAGTATATACTTTTTGTTTTTATCTATATGTAAGTAAGTAAATAACAATCTCTAAAGGAGACTTT
>CALUPY010000025.1 GCA_944322755.1 Candidatus Gastranaerophilales bacterium
AAGTTCATTTGATGGTGCCGAAATGGGTCTAATTTAAATACCTCCGCTCTCGCTACGGTTTGTCGCCACATCGGCAAGAAAGATTTCAATGTTCAATTCAGGTGTACAATACCCGCCAGATTTTATTCTAATAAAGAAATATCTTATAGTCAAATGCATAACCGAAAAAAAAGGACTTGTAAAAAAACAAGTCCTGCTGTCTGGAATTAAGAATAGTTGGAAGTATGAAAAAGATTTAATTATATTTAACAGAAATTTTTCGTTTTCAACAATTAGTCACTACGGCAATTATTAGAATAACCACCATGGTAAGAAACTTTATAAAATTTAATATTCAAAACTCATGTTAAATAATTCTGACAATTTTATAGTATAGTAAACTTGTATAGCTTTATAAGGAAATAAGAATGAGTAAATTCAATTTGTTGGCTTATATTCTGCCTCCGGAAGAAAAAGTTTTTTACACACTTTTTGAAGAAAGCACAAACGTCTGCAAAGAAGCAGCGAATCTGTTCAACGAAATTGTAACTAACGGTTTGACAGAAGATCAGATTATCACAGCAAAAAGACTAAAACACAAAAGCAATGATTTATTAAAAGAAACCTTGCATCAACTGAACATTACGCTCATAACACCTATTGACAGAGAAGATATTCAATGCATTGCTTCTTTATTAAACAAAATCACAAAAAGAATAGTAAAGGCATCAGTGAATCTTAGAGTTTACAGACTTGACCTCTACACAGACAATATGAAAAAACAAGCCCAAACCCTTATGAGAGCTACTGAAGAACTAATGTTCATAATTCACAAATTCAAAAAACAAAGCTCGATTAAAGAAATGACTGAAAGCAATTTGAAAATGAAAGAAATTGAATCTCACGGGGATGAAATTTTGTATCACGCAATGGATGAATTGTTCTCGGGAAAATACGACGCACTCAACGTATTGAAACTCAGAGATATACATAAAGACCTGGAAAATGCGCTTGATAGCTGTTTTTCCGTTTCTGACCAGGTTGTAAACGTCGTATTAAAACAAAGTTAGACATAACGAGAGTGAGAATTTATGACAATATCGATAGTATTATTAATATTAGTAGTCGTAGGCGCCCTTGTTTTTGAATACATCAACGGATTTCACGATGCGGCAAACGCTATAGCGACAGTAGTTTCAACAAAAGTGCTCACCCCGAGACAAGCGGTTATCTATGGTGCATCTCTTGAGTTTGGCGGTGCGTTGATGGGTACTCACGTAGCAAAAACAATAGGCGCGGGTATTATACACGCTGATACAATTACCCTACATGTTATATTTTGTGCACTTTTAGGTGCAATCATTTGGAATTTAATCACCTGGTATTTCGGACTCCCATCCAGTTCTTCCCATGCTTTGATAGGCGGGCTGTTGGGTGCGTCTATAGTAAATGCGGGTTTTAGTTGTGTAATTTTCCCTAAACTTATGGAAAAAGTTATTGAGCCGATGTTTCTTGCTCCTGTAATAGGCTTTTGCGTTGGATTTGTCGTTATGGCAGTATTGCTTAGAATGTTTTACAAAGCTAATCCTGATAAGTTAAATCGCAGATTCCGTCGTGTGCAAATTTTTTCAGCAGGACTTATGGCTTTAAGCCACGGCTCTAACGATGCACAGAAAACGATGGGTATTATTACACTAGCACTTGTTGCAGGCGGTGTTATTCACAATTCTACACCAGAACATTTTGAAATACCTGTTTATGTAATACTTGCCTGTGCGACTGTAATGTCTCTGGGCGTAATGTCAGGCGGGTGGAAAATTATTCGTACGATGGGAAGCAAGATAATAAAACTGAAACCGATTAACGGTTTTGCTGCAGAGACTTCTGCTGCATCTATCATTTTGCTGGCGTCTCACTTCGGCGTACCTTTGAGTACAACCCATGTTATTTCAACAGCTATTATGGGTGTAGGCACAACCTTCAAAGCACATGCCGTAAAATGGGGTGTAATCGGAAACATCGTATGTGCCTGGGTTTTGACAATACCAGTATGTATGCTAATATCAGGCAGTTTGTATGCTGTGTATAAATACTTTATCGCCGCATAGACAAAATAAAATAAACTATTTCAAAGTCTTTTCGACATTTTTGTTGAAAAGACTTTTTAGTCCGAGTCCGGCCAGAGCAAAGCCGGCAGCTCCGACAATTGCGCCGAAGATTGCGTTTTTGGACAACAACTTGTATTTCACAATCACATCTTTCTTTGCTTTATTTAAAGTTTCCAAAAACAAGTCGGGATTAATTATTTTTAAATCGAGCAGTTTTTTATAAAGTTCAGTATTTTTTAAAAATTTTATCTCATGTCTCATGGTTTTATGAGCTGAGTTTGCATCATCTATTGCGCTTTTTAATGTTTGAGAACGTTTGCTTTTCGGTGTATCTAAAAGTTTTTCAATCACACTTTCTGCGTTTTCTACACTTTTTATTGAATCAATTGTTCTGTTGATTTTAGTTGCAGTTGCCAAATCTATATCACCATTTGCTACAGCGTCAAGAACAGCCTGCTTGTTAAATGAGTCATGATAATTTTTATATATTACACTGGTGCGCTGTGTTTGTCGGTCGATTTTATCTAAAGTTTTTGAAGACGGATGTTTAAAGCCGTATAAACCGCCGGCAAGTGCCCCTGACGAACCATATATAAGTGCAGTTTTTTTATCTGACGTTTGCATACATAATTCCCTTTAATTGTATAACAAGTATAAAACTCTAAAGGCAAAAATTTGCTAAAATAAATAAGAAATATTAAAAATTATTTACCTGCAGCTTTTCTTAATTCATATATTTCTTCTATATGACGCCTGTCTAAATCAACAGGCGAACCCAACATTAAAGACTGCAGGTATATCTGCGCATAAACTTCTGCCGTATCCGTTTTGTAATAGGCTTCTTTCAAATTTTTTCCGCCCACAATAATTCCATGATTTGCCATCAGAACCGTATCCAGCTTAACAAAAAACTTTGATGTATTTTCAACAAGCTCATTGGAAGACGGCATTGCATATTCAGCAACGGGAATTTCTCCAAAATAGAAAACATTTTCGGATATAATCGGTCTTGATAATGGCTTATGACAAACTGCAAATGTAGAAACATACGGAGCATGACAATGAACAATTGCATTCAAATCCTGACGCATTTGATAAATTCTGGTATGCAAATGTTTTTCAGAAGAAGGTTTTCGATTTCCATCGATAAGGTTTCCTTCTGCATCCATTAAAACTATATCATCCTCAGAAAGCTCATATAGGCATGTTCCGGAACCAGTAATCAGTATATTTTCGCCAAAACGAAGGCTGATATTACCTGATGTACCCGGAGACATATTCTTAGATCCGAGTTTTTCACCGATTCTTATGATTTGTTGTTTTGCTTCTGATATATCCATGTCTTTTATTCTATCAAATTTTTCTATAAAATGATATAATAAAAGTGTAGTATGTATGAAAATTTTTGAATTGTTAATTCTAAAAATCCTTTATACAAAATTTTACAAGCACCTGAACGCAACAAATTCCATAAGAATTATAGTGTGCAAGCCAAAACCAGATAATTGAGGAAAACATGAGAGCAGAGGAAATAAACTTCACTGAAGTGAGCAGCTGGTTGGAAGAATATCAGTCACTAACCTCGGAAAAATCAAAAAAACAGTTACAAAATCTTATTGCTATTACATGCCTGCCGCTTGTGAAAAGAATAGCAAGAAATCTGGCAAGGCGTGCTACCGACCCTATTGAAGATATTATTCAGGTAGGAAGTCTCGGCTTGATAAAAGCTATTCAGTTATACAATCCGCAAGTAAGCAAAAATTTCAAAACTTATGCAACTTATTTGATAACAGGCGAAATCAGACACTATCTGAGAGACAAAGCCTCTATGATAAAAGCCCCGCGTGCCATACAAGAACTTGCATACAGAGTTAACAAAATAACTCTTGAACTCGCAGAAGAACTAGGAGAAAAACCAACAGAAACCCAGGTTGCGTCTAAGATGGATGTGCCAGTTTCCAAAGTATATGAAGCTATCGAAGTAGACAGAAGAAAACAAACTCTTTCTCTTGACCAATTAACTTTTCAGGAAAATGATGATTTTTCTAACTGGGATGAAAAAATCCCTGATGTGAACTATCAGAACTATCAGTCTGTTCAGGAAGACCGCATCATGCTTTTTGAATCTCTGAAAAATCTTGAACCATCTTTGCAGGAAATTATAAAAATGACATATTTTGATGATATGAGTCAGGTAGAAATTGCAAAAAGACTAAACATCTCCCAGATGCAGGTATCGAGAAAACTCAAAAAGGCAACCAATCTGCTGCATGAAATGATTGAGGAAAAACGGGCGTAAACAATGGAACTGATATTCTGTATTTATGCATTTATATTCGGATTATGCTTTGGCAGTTTTTTAAATGTCGTAGTGTTAAGGGGGTTCAGCGGCGAATCTATTGTACTCCCTCCATCAAAATGCCCACATTGTAAACACAAACTCGCCTGGTATGACAATATCCCCGTTTTATCTTTCTTATTGCTTCTGGGAAAATGCAGATATTGTAAAGCAAAAATCAGTTTTCAATATCCTGTTGTTGAACTAATAACAGGTTTGTTATTTCTCGGACTCTTTTACAAATTCGGTCTCAGTCTGAATTTCATATTTCTGGCAATTGCCTCTTGTTTATTTGTGATTATGGCAGTTTGTGACATTAGAGAGAAAGTTATTTTCGAAATACACGCATATTTACTTGCTATATTGGGATTGGTCTACAATTTTTTCAACATAGCCGGTGAAAATGCAGCCAAAGTACACTTTTCTCCTTTTGGGCATATGATTACAATAAATCAAACATTTATCTATGCCGTTCTCGGATTGATAGCAGGCGTAATAATTATGGAGGGACTTGCGAGAATACCAAAATTTTTAACAGGCAAACGAGCATTTGGTGAAGGTGACTCGTATATTGCTGGCGCACTTGGTGCTTTTTTCGGACTTCCCAATTTAATTGTAATTCTTATTCTTAGTGTACTGTTGCAGTCATTAATAGTTCTTCCCATGTATTTTTATAAACTTTTTAAAGCAAAAGATTTTAAGCTTCTCAGTGCATTGATTCTGCTGTTTGTTATGGTCATTTTATTTAAAATCGGCGATTATGCAGGAGTTTTTGAATCAACAGGTTTTTATATCTTTTCAGTTGTGTTGCTTGTACTTATAGGCTTATACTGCTGCAGAAAAATATTCAGCTCAATTAAAACAGACACAAATCTCACTTACCTCCCGTTCGGTCCTGCATTATTGCTTGCAGCTGTAGTAATTATGTTTGTTTAAAAGAACATAAATCCGCATTTCATATGGCTTTTGTATAGGTTTTTAAGATTCAAATAGCCCGTTGAGATAACCTTTTATGGTAATGTTTTTTGACAAATTTCACAGTAATAATGCAACATAAGATGTTAATTATTCTAAGTTAGATTGTCAATAAAATCTAATTTAAAAAGCTTGCTTATTAAGGAGGGAAAGATGACAATTAACAAACTTACGCTTGCTGCAGCCCTTACTATCGGACTGATGGCGGGCACAATGAATTCGGGGATTGCAAGTGTAGATATTTCAACTATAGATATGACGAAACTTGCAGCTTGTCCGTGTCAGGCTGATGTAACACCATCAACGGCAGCATGCCCCGTTTGTAATGAACCTGCATGTGACTGTGATTGCGGTTGCGAACCTGACCCTTGCGGATGTACAGGTGCTGCAGCACCATGCGGATGCGGATGTGAGCCGGATCCTTGCGGATGCGAGCCATGCACATGCGAACCTACTCCGTCAATATCTGCTGTTGTAGATCCGAAATGCGACGGAAAATATGAAGCAAAACAGATTTATTCTTATCCCAGCTCTATCTTCTCTGACAGCCAAAGAGTCGGAACAACCGAAAACAACGTAATAATCGGAGAAGGTTATGGTAACGGATGCGGATGCAACTTATGTCCTACACCGGGTGTTCCTGTTGCAATCAAACCGCAGTGCGGATGTCCGACAGATTGTCAAACTACCGGTGCGGCTGCTCCGGTTGGATTGCCGGTAATCGGCCCGTCACTTGATTGTATTACAGGATGCGCAGCTCCGGCCGAGCCTGTTGCGCCTGCCTGCACGGCTTGCGGCGAACCCGAACAGTGCGGCATTGATATTTCAACATGTTCTTGCATGGATGTTATAAACAGAACTATCGTTCCATTTAACGCTCCTGTAACCGGTGGAGCCGCTCCGCTTGCTTGTTCATTTGATGATGTTCCGACAGGATACTGGGCAAACTGTGAAATCAACAAACTTGCAGAAAACAAAGTTGTAGCAGGATACCCTGACAGAACCTTCAAACCGAATCTACCCGTATCAAGAGCAGAAATCGCATCAATGATAGTAAACGGATTTAACCTGAGAAGCCAGGAAGGCTGCCCGCAAAAGGTATTTAAAGATGTGCCGAAAGACCACTGGGCAAATCAGGCTATCAATGTCAGTGTAGCAAACGGAATTATGGCAGGTTATCCGAACAATACGTTCAGACCGAATGAACCTGTATCAAGAGCAGAAGCAATGGCTGCACTTGCGAAAGGCATTCCATGCGAAATGGATTCATGCAAAGCGGAAGAACTTCTTAAAAAATTCTGCGATGGAGACAAAGTTCCAAGCTGGGCAAAAATACCTATTGCGAAGAACATTGAAATCGGTGCTTTAAATGATTCACCTTACGGCAATGAGATAATGGCACACAAAGATGCCAGCCGTGCAGATGTAGCTTCAATGCTCGAACAGGTAAGAATTTCTATGGGATATTCTAACAAAGACATAGCTTCAGCAGACTGCGGCTGCACAGGCGGTGCTGCTTTCATGGCAAAAGATGAAGTTGTGCAGGTACCTGTATTGAAGTTAAAATTCCAGGATGAAATTTCTTCCCGCCATGCCAATATAGGCGACCTGTTTGCAGCTAAAACTCTTGAACCGGTATGCATAAATGGTCAAAACTTCCCGAAAGGCTCAATGGTTTACGGCAAAGTTACAGAAGTTCAAAGACCGACAAACAACTGCGGCGGTGCATTAAAACTTTCATTCAACACAATCAAATGTGATAAATGCAAAGCTGATTTGCCAAAACAGGTGCTCACTGCACAGGTTGATAAAGTTAAAAAACCTAACTTTGTTGCAAGACTTGTTACCGCTCCGTTCACATGGGCAGGAAGTATCGTCGGTATCACAGGCAGAACTGTAGGCGGCGCCATCATGGCCTTAGGAAATGCCGTTGAACGAGTAGGTGATGATACCGGTCTTGTTCTCGGACAAACCTTCCAGGGTGCAATTCCTGCAGCAGGCAGAAGTTTATTCGATGGTGTAAAAACGGTTGTAAAAGCACCTATCGATGTAACAAGAACAGCATTAGCTGGTACTGCCGGTCTGTTCCAGACTACAATGGACGATGTAGCTTACATTGTTGACCCGAAAGGCAACAAAGTTGCTGCAGTCAACCCGAGAGAACACATTTCAGTTGCATTCGGAAATGACTCCTGCACTGCATACAATAAATAAAATACCAATTGCCTATACAATAGAAAGCACAGTATGTGAATACATACTGTGCTTTGTTATTAAAACTTATGCATCCAGAGAATTAATAGCAACTGCAATCTTGCCGGCATAGTTGTTTTTCACTGCATAAGAAAATTCATTCGTCGAATCTATCCAGAAATTTGAACCGCACAAAATTTTTAAATCTTCATTTTTTTCGGTTTTCATTTTTATGACGAGCGGATCAGTACCTTTATATCTGGTGACCATATCTTTCAGAGCAACTATATCTTCAAAAGGAAGCTCGCCATTTATAGAAAGCGTTACTATATTACTGTTCTCTACAGGTTTTACAGAATCAACTACTATACTTATCTGATCTTCATCACGCTTTTGAAGTTTTCCAGATATTATTACCTTTTTCTCTGCTTCAAGAAATGAATTGTATTCAACAAGCGTCTTATGAAAAGCAACAAATTCGACTTTTCCGGTCAAATCTTCAATAACACCTGCTTTCAAGAATTTTGTGGGATCTTTTTTGGTCGGAATCTGGCGCACCTGACTCAAAAGCCCGCATATTGTAACTATTTTTTCATCAGGCAATTCGGATAGTTCCGCAATATTATGCGTTGTCAAAAACGGCAGTTTATCCACAATACTCGACAAAGGATGGCTGGTAACGTAAAAACCGAGATACTCTTTTTCAAACGCCTGTATCTGTCTGTCATCAAATTCTTCATCACTTCCGGTCAGCGTATATGAATCCAGTTCAACACCGCTGCTTGTAGTCATACCTGCAAAAAGGCTTGCCTGCCCAAGCATCTTTGCCTCGTTCTGGCGTTTTGCAGATGACATCAAGGATTCAAGATTTTCTATAAGCTGCTTACGGCTTTTTTCAATATTTGAGAAGGCACCTGATTTTATTAAACTTTCAAGAGTCCTTGTGTTAAGTGATTTTGAGTCAATTCTTGTACAAAAGTCGTATAGAGATTTAAACTCTCCTTCTTCCGTTTCTCTTTCTTTTTCAATCTGTTCAATGACACCTTCACCCACATTTTTAATAGACGCAAGTCCGAAACGAATGTTGTTTCCGTCCGGTGTAAATCTTGCGTTAGATTTATTTATATCAGGTGCAAGAACTTTTATACCCATCTTCTGGCATTCTGCAATGTATAATTGCGTTTTTTCCTGGTCACTTGAGACACTGGACAAAAGTGCTGACATATATTCAACCGGATAATGCGCTTTTAAATATGCAGTCTGGTATGCAACAAAAGCGTATGCTGCAGAATGGCTTCGGTTAAAACAGTATGAAGCAAACTTTTCAATTTGTTCAAACAGCTCTGTAGCCCCTTTTTCGGTCATACCATGCGCTGCAGAGCGTTCTATAAACAGTCCCTTTTGCTCCGCCATTTTTTCAATCTGTTTTTTACCCATCATACGGCGGACGTTATCAGCTTGACCGAGCGAATAATCAGCAAGCGTCTGGAAAATTTGCATGATTTGTTCCTGATAAACGATTGTTCCGTATGTATCTTTTAAAATAGGTTCAAGCAGCGGGTGTGCGTACTCAATTTTCTGTCTGCCATGCTTTCGTTCAACAAAGTCCTGAACCATGCCTGAACCCAGAGGACCCGGTCTAAATAGAGCAACAAGAGCGCCTAAATCTTCAAATACAGATGGTTTTAAGTCTTTTACAAGCTTTTTCATACCTGAAGATTCAAGCTGGAATACCCCGTCTGTGTCGCCTTTTTGTAATAGTTCAAAGGTTAGTTTGTCGTCCAGCGGAATTTTATTAATTTCAAGCCACTCTCCGGTGCGCTTTTCAATCATTTTCAGTGCATTGTGAATGATGGTTAAGTTTCTTAATCCCAAAAAGTCCATCTTTAACAGTCCGATGTGTTCATCCTCAATCATCGTGTATTCTGTTACGATAATACCTTCCTTTGAAGGCTCAACCGGAACAACATCCGACAATGGCATTTTTGAAATAATAACACCCGCTGCGTGCATACCGGTATTGTTTTTTAACCCCTCGATAGACTTTGCCATATCAACGAGCTTTTTCACAGTCGGGTTTTCATCATAAAGCTTTTTAAGCTCCATACCGTCTTTCAGTGCATCGTCAATTTTTATTTTCGGCTCTGCAGGTATAAGCTGCGCCCATTTATTACTGTCTGCAAATGGTATATCATAAACCCTTGCTACAGCTTTCATCGCGTTACGTGCTGCCAGAGTGCCGAACGTGACAATCTGGCAAACTTTGTCCGCGCCGTATTTTTTCGTAACGTAATCTATTACCTCACCGCGGCGTTCAACACAAAAATCCACGTCCACATCAGGCATGCTGACACGTTCAGGGTTTAAGAATCTTTCAAACAACAGATTGTGCTTAATCGGGTCTAAGTCAGTAATTTCAAGTACGTATGAAACAAGGCTTCCTGCCGCAGAACCACGCCCCGGTCCGACAGGGATATCGTTCCTTTTTGCATACTGGATAAAGTCAGATACAATAAGGAAGTATTCTGCAAATCCCATTTTGTTAATTACACCGAGTTCATACTCAAGACGTTCTTTAAGCTCCGGAGTGAGTGCGCCGTATCTTTTCTTTATCCCCTTCATACACATATAGTCAAGATATGTTTCTGATGTGTAATTGGGTGGAATTTCAAAATACGGAATGTGGTATTTACCCATTTCGATAATAAGGTGGCATTTTTCAGCAACCTCAACCGTATTTTTTATACATTCCTCAAACATCTCCGCATCCATCCAGCGGAAAGCATCTCTGAGCTGTTCGGGAGTCTTCACGTAAAATTCGTTATTCGGAAAACGGAATCTTTCATTGCTTTCCTTAAGGGCGTTTGTTTGTATACATAAGAGTGTGTCGTGCCAATCCGCATCTTCCTTATGGAGATAATGGCTGTCATTTGTAATAACCATTTTTATGCCTAATTCCCTTGCCAGTTCTATCAAACCTGGATTGGACATTTTTTGTTTTTCAAGACCGTGGTCTTGAAGTTCTATGTAGTAGTCTTCGCCAAATAAACCTTTATAGAATTTTGCAGCTTCGTAAGCTTTCTCTTTTTCTTCCCTGATAAATCCCTGTGCTACTTCACCCTGCACACAGGCAGAAAGACAAATAAGGCCTTCGTGGTATTGTTCTATAAGCTCATGATTTATTCTTGGTTTGTAATACATACCCTTACATTTTGCAATGGACACAAGCTTGACAAGGTTTTTGTATCCGGTCTGGTCTTTAGCAATGAGCACAAGGTGATAAGGATGGGTTTTTGCGGGATTTTTTTCTGTAATATCCCCGTCGTAGACATAAAATTCACAGCCAATAAGAGGTTTTATTCCCATTTCTTTGGCTGTTTCATACATCTGTATTGCACCGTACATATTGCCGTGGTCTGTTATTGCAATAGCGGGCATGTCATTTTCTTTTGCAAATTTGCAAAGGTCTTTAATCCTGATTGCACCATCCAGCAGACTGTTTTCGGTGTGTAAATGTAGAGGTACGTATTGCATGAAAAACTACTCCCAGTACAAATATTAAATCATAGAAAAAAATCTTTTTCATTCTGTCTTGATGAAACTTTACAAGAAAAAATTTGTCATTAAACATAAAGTGGGTAATAATATATTTATAAAAATAGTTGAGGTATGGACAGAACATTGAAGAAGAGTTTATTTTTTACATTAGTGATTGCACTTTCAATACAGACATGTACGTTTGCTGAAGAAAAAAAGCTTCCCCCCGTAAAATATGACGGACTGACAAAATATGAAAAGAATCAAGACAGTCCTGAATTTGAAGAACGAATGAAAGAGCTTAGAAAAGAATACAAAGGCGTCACAAAAGATGTCAGGGTAATTAACGCGCTGGAGCTTATGAAAGGTACACTCGGAGAATTTTCGAGAAACGCAATTGTCGGTAAAAATTTAACGGGAAAACCTATAGGTGTTGAATTCACTGATTTGACAAATTTCGGGCCTGCATACAGAAATTTTGATGCTCTGGGATGGAAAAAAAATAAGAGACTATATATTTATTTAAACCAGAAACACAAAGATGCACCGGCGCCGGCGCTTGCTGCACTTCTTTCTCACGAGGCACTGCATCAGGATGAATTTAATTCGTTGAATGAAGAAACATATGCCTGGACGCTGGAAGCTGCTGTCTGGACACAGCTTACAGAAAAAATGCCTGAATACAACAACAATATGCACCCGCTTTGTGTCAGGGAAAATACGCTCAAAAAACTTTTTATTAAAGGAAATTATACAAACAAATACATAAAAAAGACGGTTCATGCAAACCCCGGATATGCAGGACTTCCCTCACGCTCGCCGGGATTTGAGAACGACAACCTTTAATTCATCCGTTTATTCATAATATATTTTGTGAAAAAATTAGTTACACATAGAGGCAATCTTGAAAAGAATTCTGCCATTTTGGCATCACGTCCTATAGTGTAAGACGGTTTTGGATTTTTCGAACGCAAAACTTTAAGAATCAAATCCGCAACTTCTTCCGGACTAAGCCCTTTTTCTTTATTTTTCTCTGCATTTTTTACAAGATACTCAAATTCCCGTCTGTATTTTTCTATAGCTGTTTCCGGCAGTCCTTCCATAACCTTTTTGTTTTCATCAATCGATTTTTCCCAGATTTTTGTTTTTATAACCCCGGGTTTTATAGAAATGACTTTTAATTCAGGGTTCTTACATTCAAGCATCAGTGCGTTAAAAAAGATATCGAGCGCTCTTTTTGAAGCACAGTAAGGCGAAATAAACGGAAACAGTCCAAAACTCGCCATGGAGCTGATGTTTACAATTTTCGCACTGCACAACATAGGCATAAACTCTTGCGCTACGCGGATTGCGCCGAAAACATTTATATCAAACTGCTTTTGTATTGTCTCAACAGGAAGACATTCAACCGCACCAGCATATGCAATGCCGGCATTATTAATCAAAGCATACAAACTGTCCGTAACTTTTTTTATTTCTTCATAAGCATTTTTTATGCTGTCAGAGTTTGTTACATCTATAAAAACTCCTGTTATATTGGAGTTTTCTGCCTCAACTGCTGTTTTGTCTTCCGGTTTTCTGACACCTGCAAAAACTTTGAACCCGTTTATCGCAAGTTTTATTGCAGTCGTTTTTCCTATGCCCGAGGAAGCTCCTGTTATCAATACATATTTTTCCATAACTTTATATTACACGACATGTTAAATATTGTAAATTTTGTTAACAAATGTGCAATTTTTTATATCCGGAGGTTTTTATAAAAGTATAGAGTTATAAACAAAGGATGTATTATGAACCCTATCGGACAAATTCAATCACTAAATCCATTTGTTAAATCAGCCGGTGCCGTTGGCAGACGTCAGGCTGGCGGAGCAACAGGCGTAGGCGGCGGACAAGCTCCTGAACAAACCGGTCTTGTTGACAGACTCAATCAGATGGGCAACGGAGAACTTAAACCGGCAGTAGCAGGAAGCCACCTCGGCAACAGATTGGATATGACTGCATAAACAGTCTAAAAAATGGAGTATATCAATTATTCATAAAAAAATGGTTTAGCTATTTTTGCTTAAACCATTTTTTTGCATAATTTGAAACCTGTTCCCAAAGACTATTCTTTGGGATTTCTTCATTTGAAGATACAAATTCATCTTCTTCATCTTGTGAAGAATGAAATACATCTATTTCATCTTTTTTCTTTTTGTCATCCTTACGGCGTTTCATATAACCCAAATTCCCGCCGCCGCCATTGTTTTGCATATTCTGGGCCTCGAGAATTGTAGGACGCTTTATTGGTGTAGGACCGTTTATTTCAAATGACATATAAACCTTACGCAATTCTATATTGCATTGTGACACTATATATATTATATACTACTTTTGTAGAAAATAAAAGACCAATTTAATTTTCCACCCAAAGTATGAGAAATTACTGTTTGTTAAGTTTATTTGTAATATCCGAAACAACTTGGGCAAGAATGTTATTAGCTGTCAATTCTTCTTTTACTTTGTCATATGAATACATAATGGTGGTATGTTTTTTATCAAAATACTCACCGATGGAGGGAAAGCTTTGTTTTGTCAAATCTCTGGAAAGATATATAGCCATTTGTCTTGCTTCAGCTATTTTTTGCGAACGGCTTGAGCCTTTTATATCCTTAACCGAAACATTGTAATAACGTGCTATTTCATCGACTATTGCATCAAATGTAATATCTTTTTTATTTTCAGTGTAGCCGATAATTTTCTTTACATTATCAAGAGTAAGCTCCACTTCATTTATGCTTGCATAAGCTGTTACCCTGTTAAATGCGCCCTCCAGCTCTCTTATGTTGTTCGAATAGACTGTTGCCAGAAATTCAATTATATTCGGAGGAACTTTTATTTCCGAGCTTTGCGCCAAATTCGTCAAAATAGCCATTCTCGTTTCAACATCCGGAACCTGAATATCCGCCATAAGCCCCCATTCAAACCGGCTTACCAGTCTGTCTGATATTGACGGAATTTCTTTGGGCGTTCTGTCGCTTGTGATAACGATTTGTTTTCCGGCACTGTGCAGAGTATTAAATGTATTAAAAACTTCTTCTTCTGTTCTTGTTTTTCCCGCAATAAGCTGTATATCATCAATCAAAAGAACATCTGTTTTTCTGTATTTATTCCTGAATTTGTTCATCTTATCAACTCTGTCACCGCCGTTTGCAAGAGCGTTTACAACGTCATTAACAAATTCTTCAGCCTGCACAAACTGTACTTTTAATTCAGGTTTATTTTTAATAATATAGTGCCCGATAGCCTGCATTATATGAGTTTTACCAAGTCCGGGCCCGCCGTAAATATAGAGCGGATTGTACTTTTTACCGGGATTTTCTGCAACAGTTTTTGCCGCAACGAATGCAAGTTTGTTGTTTGAGCCTACAACAAAATTTTCAAATTTGTATTTTAAATTCAAATTTGAAGACTGCATCTGGGTTAAACTGTCATAGTTGTATCTCTGGGACTGCTGGGTATCTTCTTTTTTTGCTCTGCTTCCGGCTTTTTTGCTAAATTTTTTTGCAAGTTCCTCATCGAAAATTATTTTAATTTCAAGATTCTTCCCTGTTACCTTTTTTATGGCATCAACAATCTCCCCATGATGGTTTTTTCTGAGCATACCCGGAGCAAATGCCTGGCCTGTGTGCACAACAAAACTGTTTTCATCATAATACTGGGGTTCAAGAGGTAATATCCATGTTGAAAACGTCGAATCGGGAATTTCGCTTTCCAGAATTCCCAAAATTTCATTCCACACTTCGACGATATTTTCCTGACTCATGTTCTTATCTTACAACAAAATTTTTTATCCGGACTTTTATGTTAAGAATATTGAAATTGTATTCAAAGGGTGTTATAATGTATAAGCTAAAGGTAGGAAAGAGAAAGGAGATTTCGATGCGTGTAGGGTTTTCCACTAGTAATGTGATGTCTTGTCAACCATTAAGTTTTGGTAGCGGCGATAATCCCAAAGTGAAACCTCAAACTGCTGAAAAACCTTCTCCGGAATCTGATGCTGAAAAACAGTTGAAAATTTTGCAGGGCAAATATGATTTACTAAGCAAAAAATATGATATTGCTCTGCGTTTGGCTGCGGCTTCAACTAATTTTTCCGCTGTTCAATATAATAATATGATGAAAAATCATAATGCCTCAAAAACATATTCAGCTAATTAAGACTAACGTTTTTTAGATGCTCTATTTGGGGGTTATCCACTGAAAGGACAGATATAACATCTATTCTGAAATTTTTGTGCGGTTCTTTTGATTGCTGTATATAATATAGTGCTGTCTGATAGATATGTTCAAGTTTCTTTTTGTTAACAGATTCGAACGGATGGCCGAATGCCGTGGTTGTGCGTGTTTTCACTTCCACAAAAACTATCGTATCCTTTTCTTTTGCGATAATATCGACTTCTGAAAGTTTTGAATAACGAAAATTTTTGTCTAATATTTTATATCCGGATTTTTTTAAATATTCACAAGCAATACTTTCTCCGAGTGCACCTTTTTGTTTATTATTCATCATAAATCTCCAGCAATCTGTCAATATATGCACTAAAACTTTCCCTTACAGATTTTGGATAGACTATTTCACAGTTCTCTCCATATCTGAGAAGTCTGGAAAACAGGCTGTTTATATCTTCATTTGTGTTAGAGATAAGAAGTTCATTTTTATTTTCAGTTTTGACTATTTTTTCGTTTTCTTTTAACACATAAGATTTTGCAAGTCGGTTTTTGAGTAAGTAATTAATATATTTCGAAGATTTTTTTTCAGGAGCCTTTTGAGGCAGTTGCCTGCACTTTTTTATGTCCTTTATTTTAAACTTTTTGAACTCATCGTTTACATAATCGTATCCAAGCAGATACACAAATTCTTTTTCATACTTAATGACTCTGGGATCAATCTTATATTCTTTTTCTTCGCCATCTTCTAAAACACAAATATTTAATTTCTGCTGTTCTGTGCAATAATTCTCGAATTTTTTCACTGTGTCCGATGGAATTTTTAACTCAAAATTTTTCAGGCCTATACTTCTTTTATTTTTTAAGAAACGTTCTTTTGTATCCTCATCCAGACTCTTTTCTACAATATCCAAAAAGCCTATTACTTCCTGATTTGTCTCGTTAAGATATATTTTTTCGGCATAACGCCGCAAAAACTTAAATACTCTAAGGTTTTCATTGTTTAGATGAACCGGATTTAGAGTATTGGTCATGACATATTTTCCATCCTTTTTATGGATTTCAAATCCGGCAAGTTTTAAAGTATTTATATATTTACTGAGAGTTTCACGTGTGTAAACCGGTTCCATCTCCTCATTTTCCACAATCAGTTTAAGCATTTCATCGATGCTGCAGGAAGATTTTGAAAGAGCTTTGAGAACTTCAAGGATTCGTAAACCGGAATCAGCTATTTTTTTATTTTTCATATTTTATACGTTTCCTTTATATTCTGCAGTTCTAACAAATATTCTTCTATGTATGACCTTGGTGTCAGAATTTTGCAATCCAGCCCAAAAGACAGCAGCCTCTGGGTAAAATTGAATTTGTTAAAAACTTTAGCTTCCACAACAATATAATCCTGGTTTTCTATGACAACATGCTCAAACCTCGTGGGCTCAAATGCAAGTTTTGCAAAACCGGTCAGTCTGTATGTAACAGTTAATATACTTGATTCATACTGTTCAAGAATTGATTTTGCGTTAACATAAAATATTTTCTTCAAACTTTTTATTCTGTCCAGTCTTAAATAACCGACTGTTTTGTATCTTAAGTTGTAACCCCAAAGATATGTAACATTATTTTCGAATGAAATAAAATCAGCAATAAATGTCAGACGCTCAGTACCATATAGCGGAGATTTGTAAGTGATTTTAAGGATTTGTTTGGTTTCACAATATCCCGCCAATTCTTCCAACAGCTCCTCATCAACATCGCGAAGCGGGTGGTTATGCAACAACTGCTCAGTCTGCTCTTCATCAATTGAAAACTTTGCAAACTTTTCATATAGCCGGTTAATTTTACATAGCAGCTGCCAATCTGAAAAAGAAGTAATACCTTCTCTAATCTTTAGCAAACCATCTAAAGCTTTATCCGATATTTCAGTCGTAAACGGATGCTTTTCCAAAACATATTTATATCCGGTTGCTATATTCGGTCTTTTAATTACACAACCGCTTTTTCGCAAAGCCTTAACGATATTTGTGATAGTATCGTATGAAATACCTTTTCTCAAGACACAGTCTTCTTCAAATTCTCTATCTATTTCCATTCTGGTTCTTGGGGATGAAAACAGCAATTTGAATAAAAGAATTATTCTGTATCCTGTTTTAGAAATATTAGAATTTGTTTCAGATTTCTGCTCCAGCGGTTTTGTCATTTATTTACGAAATCTCTATTTTTTTTATCTGAGAAATTTGGTTATTTGTGTTATTTTCCTTAATAGAAATTTTGTTAATTATAGTTGCTCTTTTTTTACGGAAAAGCATATCTGTAAATGCTTCTATTCTCGTGATAAATCCGGCCTCTCCGGTATGCTCGTCTATAGACAAACTCAAATGAGGTTTGTTAAATTTGCGAGCCTGTCTTGCTATCTTTTCTACCATAATAGAATCCGGACCGCATCCGAAAGCATTGATTGTGATGATTCCGTCTATTTTATTGTCTTGCAGATAATGTCCCGCTGCACCGGTCATTTCATATTCATTGGCCCAGTACAGTTCGGAATCCATCGCTGAAATACCTTCCTCAAGCTGTTCTTTTGAGAGCTGCTCTGCAGTAAAAGCCTTTACATCAAGCTTTTCGAGTTTATCAAAAATTTTCATTGAAACTCTGTCATCGAAAAGATTGTAATTATGAGCAAGAACAGCAACATTAATAGGATATTCTTTCTGGCTGTTAACAATCACAACCTGGCCTTTTTTTGCATATTTCAGAGCATCTTCGAATTTTATTCCGGAGTTGAGCATTATCTTAAAATTGTTATACACTCTCCAGCCTGCCTTTGAAGCTTCTTTGATTCTCTTTTCGTCTGTAATACCGAACGCTTTTACGCTTTCTTTGAGGAAAGTATAAAGTCCGCCATTTTTAGCTGACTTATCAAGTGTAGCATCAATAATTGTGAAATCTTTTTTCACAACATTTTTGATTAAATCAGGAAGACCTCTGATTTTTGAACAGTTGTATATTTTATATGCAATAGACTGTATAGAAGGCACAAAAATTTTGTCTATACCTTTATCCAGAAGATTCAAAATATGCCCCACGTAAACCTTTATCGGAAGACAAGTCTCTGAAACCACTAGTGCAGAGCCTCTTGACATGGTTTCTTTCGTTGTTCTGTCAGAAATAACTACTTCAATTCCTAATTCTTCAAAAAATCCGTACCAGAATGGGAAATAACTGTAATAAGACATTGCTCTGGGTATTCCGATTTGCATTTTACCGCCTTCTATCTAATCCTGTGAGAAATTCCGTATATTTATCCGGCTCTTCTCACCTTTTAAATGACACTTATTATTTTTATTACCCAGATTATAAATCAAAAAAAAATTTTTTTGTTAGTTAGTCATAACTCTTCAATTCAAAAAATAATATTTAAAGTCTTGAATTTATGCTAAAATCCAATAATATCAGGAATTTAAGCAAATTTTATTTCTTTACAATCCTTATACAAACTTAATAATTCTATAGAATAAGTGTTTGTTTTACACATAATTTGTAAAAATATGTTAAAATAGACTACACAGTTAGCAATTTAAAAATTTTACATGTATTTAGGAATTGTAGACTTTGGCAGGAAATAAATGAAAGTTCAACCATCAAATTATACTAGGCCGTACCAAAAAACTAATGTAAGTGTAGAAAACAATGATACTCATCGAAATAATCACAAACCATCATTTGGTAATGTGTTGGTTGGTTATTCAAATTTTCTTGAAAACGGCGGATTTATTGCAGAATTTTTATCGGTAGATACTTTTGGTATGATGACACCGAGAACGGCACAGGGTTTTTTAAGAAATCATGAAAAACTCGGACACTTAAATTACAGAGCCGGCAGAGAAGAAGCTGTCAGAGAACTGCTCTCAGGCCCTGCTTATTACTATGTTCCGCTTGTAATATTGACAGGTGCAGGTTTACTGTTCGGAAGAACAGCGCGTGTAAATTCAGAGGTGCTTAAAAATCTCCATAAAGTCATGAAAAATGTCAGCGGAGATATTAAAAACGCAGCAGAAATAAAACAGAATTTTGTAAAAAAAGTCATGGATGATGCCTTTGAAGGTTTTACCCATGGACGTGAAAATATAGATGAAATAGGCAATATTTTTAACGAAATTACAGCGCACAGAAAATCTTCAGTTAACTTGAAAGAATGGTTCAATGGTTTATTTAGAAAAAAAGGAGAAAATGAATTTTCGTTCAAAAAATCTGCTAAAAAAGCTGAAGAACTTTTGACCTCCGTAAACAAAGCTAACGGTAAGAATCTTGACAATACTACAGTAATCAAAGTCGCAGGTGAAAACTACAAACTTTCTCACTTTATGAAAGATGTTTCAAACTACCTTGACGATTTTACGGCCAAAGCAGCCAAGACAACTGATGACAGAGAAACTTTTATAGATAAATTTCATAAAAAAGCACTTACACTTAAACATACCGCTAATATTCTTGCGTTAGCCGGTCTTTCTGCCTTTTTAATTATTATTCCAAAATTATACAAAACAGGCGAAAGCTTCCCGGGAATGGAAGGATTAGAGGCTCAGCCCGAAACAACTCCGGACGCTAAAAACATTGAAAATGCAAAAAAGGAGGCTGCTAATGAAAATAAATAATCATTTAAACACCGCCTCTTATGCAAAATACAACAATAACAGCCCGAAAGGTTCAGCAAATCCTGGTTTTGGCGATTTAAGAAGTGTAGGAAACAAAATCTTAAAAGAATGCAACTGTGATAACGGTTCATTGTCACGTTCGGCTTTTTTGTTTATAAGTTTTGTATTTCTTGTCGGCAGCAGATTCTTTGAATCCAGAAGTGATGATGAAAGACGCGAAGTATTGACCCGTGATATACCGGCAGTAGCTCTTTCTGGCGGAGGGGTTCCTATTATGACCGGTGCTGCCGCATACGCAATAACAAAAAAATCAGGTATTCCTGTATCAACATCAACAAAAAAAGATTCCATTTGGCATGCTTCTTTGTGTTCCCAAAAACAGGTTAAAGACTGGTATTCTGAACTCAAAAATGCGGACAATCCTGTAATAAACCTTATGAATACAATTGAGCGTCACGGCGGAGACATTCGTAAGGTAATAAACAAATTCGGATTTGGAAAAGAACTTGATGCAGTTACAACAGCCTCAAAGAATAAGGACATTATTGATGCTATAGAAACTGCTCAAAAAAACAGCGCAGAAAGCTTCAAAATTTTGGAAGATTTAATCAGAAATATAACTGATGACAATAAAGTTTTAAAATTTGCAAAAAATGCACAGGCTTATGTCAAAGTTGGAGGTATTGCAGTAACAGCAGGGCTTCTCGGATACCTTCTTCCCCGCATAAACATTCTTATTACCAATAAAAAACATGAGAAAAAGGGAAATGAAGCCACTGCCGTTGAAAAACCACAGGTCGCTCAAAACAGTGAAAATAAAATTTCATTATCAGGCATAAAAGGTTCCGGTACATTAGGTTTGCACAATTCTTCGGCTATACAGACATTTAAAAGCTTTTTGGGCTAACTAAAATTTCATCTGCTGAATTTCGATTTCTTCTATATCGCAGAGTCTGTTAGCTATATCTACAGCCTTTATGTCATCAATAATTTCTAACAATATCAGACCTTTTGGCGAGCATTGACCGTTGATTTCTTCATGAAGCCCGATTCTGGTTTTTATAATACATCCAAAATCTGTCAGAACTTCCTGTACAGATATTGCGCTTTGGAGTCTGTTGCTTATTTTTATACCGATTATTGTCGTCATAAAATTTCTCCTTTATAAAGAAGCCTGCACCGGAATGTGCAGGCTGTTTTTAATCCTGTTATTTCACTTCCAGTTTTTTATTTTCTTCTTCTTCTTTTATCAATTTCGGGAGGTCAAGATGCAAAACCCCATGCTGCAGATGTGCTTCTGCTTCTTTTATATCTATTTCGTGGGGAAAATAAACAGTTCTTGAATAGTTGCCGTATCGAAATTCTGTTTTATGGTATTTGTGGCTTTTTTCTTCTTTTTCTTCTTCTTTTTTAGCGGAAATTGTCACGGATGATTTATTTATATCAATATCAAGGTCTTCTTTTTTGACACCCGGAACCTCGGCTTTGACTTTGTATCCGTTGTCAAATTCTTGTATATCAACAGGCATGGCCATGCCGTCAATTTCTTTTTCGAGAATGTATTCGGGAAAAACTGTATCAAAACTTTTTCTTAATATTGTATTAATTTCATCATTCAACGAACTCATAAAAGTGTCCGGTTTTCTGATAAGGTATTTCATTCGAGCCTCCTTCTTTAACTATAACCATTTTTAACAAAAAAAATGATACTTACATTGCCTGTAAGTATCATTTAAAAATTAATTATTATTTACTACCAGCTATTGTTCGTTGGCAGATAACTGCTCATCCATTTGTTCAAGCTGCTTTTTCTTTAAATTATGAACAACAGCATCAACAAGAAGCCCGTATGATTTCATATTCTGGATTTCGGGCGAAAATTCTTTTATCAATGATTCTCTGACCATTTGCTCAAGACGGTCGTTGTTTCTGTCGGCATTTCCCTCTGAACAAATCATATCAATATATTTTGAATTTATTTTATAATCCTGTATTTGTGAGAACATAAGCCACTTGAGTTTGGGTTTTATTGATTTCAAGTGTTTTACAATTTTTAGATTTTTCAAATTAAACATATAAACCTCACCGAATATGGTTTTTAACTTTCACATTTATACTAACGGAAGTGAATAAATTAATTTACTCAATTAGTACTTGCTCTTAACAAAATGTTACTTTACTCACATTAGTTGTTATTTATATCATTTTCTCTTTTTATTCGATGTTTGTCAAATTTTAAATTTTGCATAAGTTTGAAAAAAATGGTATAGTATTTTCAATTTAGGAGTTTTTTAACAATAAGGAAAATCAACGACGTAATTATAAAGATTACGTCTTTTTTTGTCTGATTTTCTTGTGCCTGATAGAAAAAAATAGTATAATTGGCTAAATTTTACTGATAACATTTTTATTCTAACAGTAGAGGTTTAATATGAACACAGAAAATCTATGGATATTATTAACATTTGCAGGCTGGATATCAATTCTGTTATTGCCCTGTTTAATATTATTATCCGTCATAGCATATATAAAATTAAGAAAAAAAATCGTTGTTTTAATATCTTTAATTCTCTTTTTGTTTCTTGGATTTTGGGTTTATATTAGTCTCCCTGTCGGTGTGAGTAATATTATATCATTTACAAAAAACACAAATCCGGAAACAGAACAAAAATTCGTTGATTTTAGCGCAAAAATTACTCCCTTTAAAAATATTAAATCGAAAATATATGAAATTTTTGCCTACAAATGTAACTCTATGATTAATCAAATTACATATTCACCACAGAACCCGGTATATGCCCAAAAGGCGCTTGAAAATGCATATAAAGCATATGAATACGGCTCGTGGAAAACTTTACCTTTATATGTTTATCTTGCGACAATAAGAGGTCAAAATGAAGACTATGACAAAGCAATCTATATCTATAACAAACTCGGAAGCAGCGCATATGCTTGCCATATAATAACTTTATATGTTCTAAAAAAAGACTATAACAGCGCTCTTCAAACGATAAATGAAAACTCCGGCAAAAAATGCGCACGCAGAGCAAAAGCTGATATTTATCTAAGGATGAATGACAGTGACAAAGCTTTATCGTGTATAAATCAAGAAATACAGAAATACCCGAGAAATTGGCTGAATTATGCACAAAGGGCACAGATTTACTATGCAATGGGAAACTACAAACTCGCACAAAAAGATTTTAACAAAGTAAAACAATTAGCCCCTCAATTTATAACGCAAAGCCTTGAAAAATACATAGAAGGCGCGGACTATGAAAAAAAATATACAAACCTCAGAAAGATATACTTTGGAAAAAGTTAATAAAAACCCTATACAAGTACGATTTTGTTACCTGCGCGGCTCGCAGGTGGGTGAGCGCCTTAGCAAATCCGTTTCCTGCTGCTATGGCAGGTCTACTTCAATGTATCAGAGTCGGCTCTCCCGGTATTAAAAAATGTAGGAACAAAATTAATACCTGTATAGAGTAATATTATTTTGACATATATTTTTAGTTTTTACAATTATTTTTTGGTATAATTTTTACTATCACGGAAAGGAAAGCTATGGACAAAATTACTATCAGATCGGACAGAGCAAGCGATTACAAATTTATGTACAAAGGTGAAGAAGTAGTTCTCAAAGCCGGCAGTATCATCAGTATCGCTAACGGACTCAACGATGTTGTTCTTCCAACATGCGCAATGAAGATTATGCAAAATCTTATTGTAATAAAAGATGATGTAAAATAGCCCTGAAATATTTCAGGGCTTTGTAAAACTATGAATTTTCTTCGTCTTTTGGATATCTGCTGTCAATGAGACTTGAATTTTCATCATCGCTGTCACTATTTCCGTAAAAGACTGTCATATCGCTGGTTCTTGGTGTACCATATTCTGTTTTTGCCTTTTCAACTTCTGCTTCAATCCCAAATGCCTGAATCTCAGAACTTGTGATTCTACCGTCATTGTTTTTGTCTATCTGGTCAAAATAGTTTAAAACAGTACTGGTAAGACTGCTGTTTCCCATTGCGCCGGATGAACAGAGCTGTACTATCTCATTGTAAGACAGCCCCTGGGTGGACAACTTTGATGTAAGATTGCTGACATCAGAAGCGTTGATTTTTCCGTCTCCGTCTTCATCAAGAGCTGAAAAATTTTGTGCAAGATACGATGAAAAAGATGTGTTATACCCGAGCTGCTGCAGAGTTTCTGCAGAAGGGTTTGTTAAATCTTCATATGTAATACCGTTTTTGGAGTTTTGGGCAAGTATCGAATAGGTGTTAGTTAGTCCGTACAGTGCTGTTGAAAACAATCCGTTACCATTAAGTCTGCTCATAGAAATAATCCTCATTATTTTTATCCATGATTAGTTTAATGGTGTTTTGTAAAAAGTAAACCATTTAACTATATGAAATACAAAAAACGGAATAAAATTATTTATCCCGTTTTTTATATGTGTTTATAAGAAGAAATTAGTCGCAACCGCAGCCGCAGTCATCCTTGCATCTGTCTTCACATCCGCAAGAATACTGGACGTCAGGCACTTTCTTTTTGCAGGTACAATCATAATCTTTATGCATTTTTTTGAAATCTTTCAGCTGACAGCTTGTCAGGATAGATTTAAAACAGTCACAGTATTCTTCCTGTTTCTTTTTCAATCTGTCTTTTGCATCATTCATCTTATCTTTCTGACAGCGCAGCTCCTGCCTGCAGGCTTTTGCGCATTTGAGTTTTTCATATTTGCATTTTTCCTGAACATAACATTCTTTTAACTGTTCAATTTCATCAAAATATTTATTATCTACCGCCTGTGCTTTTGCCGTCTGGTTTTGGTTCAGACACAATTTTTTATACAGTTCGCACCGCATTGCCATATAATCGCTTTTTGTCATACATGGAGTTGTAACCTGACATGGTCTGTCAGTCTGTGACTGAAAGGCATCCGGACAATCTGACTTAACCATTGGTGCCGCTCCGCAAGGCGCCGGGCCCGGTCTCAATACAGGGCAGTTAATAGGAATTTCTGCAGCAAAGACACTCGCTGTTGAACAAACAAGAATAACACTCAAAGTAATAGCAAATTTTTTCATTTCTTCTCCTCAGGTCTGATGACTTATCTCTTACTGAAACAATTATAAAACTTGCTTCTTTTGAGTAAACTACACAGTCAGTCTGCCAGATGGCGGATATTTTAAAAATATTCAATGAAAAAAGCCACCCCGTTTTCGGAATGGCTTTTAAGTTATTCTTAAAAGAAAACTACTTGATTTCTACAGAAGCGCCAGCAGCTTCAAGTTGTTTTTTAATAGCTTCGGCATCTTCTTTTTTGATGTTTTCTTTAATCGGTTTCGGAGCTGCATCAACTAAATCTTTAGCTTCTTTCAAGCCAAGACCTGTGATAGCTCTAACTTCTTTAAGAACAGCGATTTTGTTAGCACCTGCAGAAGCAAGGATTACACTAACTTCAGAAGCTTCTTCTGCACCGCCTTCAGCTGCTGCACCTGCAGCGGGAGCTGCTGCTACAGCAACAGGAGCTGCTGCAGATACGCCGAATTTTTCTTCCATAGCTTTTACTAATTCAGCTGCTTCTAATAAAGTCAATTTTTCAATTGATTCTAAGATTGATTCTACGTTACTCATTGATTTTTCTCCTTTTTATTTTAAATATACCTTTTTGTTGTTTTAACGGCTATGCCGCAAGACTTAAGCTTTTTGTTTTGCAACCGCATCGAGTGCTCTGACAAGACTGCTCATTACAGCATTTACTGCACCCGCGATACCTGTTGCCGGTGAATTTATGCAGCCAAGCATCTTTGCGTAAAGTTCTTCTTTCGAAGGTGTTTTTGCAAGTTCTTTAACCTGATCAGCATTCAAAAGCTGACCGTCAAGAGCAGCTGCGATAATTTCACATTTTTTTGTATCTTTAATGAATTTGTCAAGAACTTTTGCAGCTGAAACTTCGTCATCAAAACCGAAAGCAATAGCTGTAGATTCTTTCATAACATCAGAAAGAACCTCAAAATTTGTTCCTTTCATTGCCAATTTAGCTAACGTATTTTTTGTAACTGTATAATCAGCGCCTTCTTTTTGAAGAAGTCTTCTGAGTTTTGTGATTTCTTCAACGCTAAGACCTTTATAGTTGGTTACAATTGCTACTTTAGCCTTTTCAAGATTTTCTTTTATGTGATTGATTTTTTCCTGTTTAAAGGCTTTTGTTGCCATGATGTGCTCCTTTATATTTATTTTTGTATCGACCTTTATTTAAGTTTGTACCGTTTTGATTTATATCTCTGCAGATATTTACCATTTTTCGGAATTTTTTACACAAAAAAAATTTTGCGTCACCGCAAAATCATCAGTTACATTATATTTAATGTAATTCGCTGCAGTCATTGCAGCTTCTGTCTGATCCTCGACAGGCTTTTTATTTTTAAGGGGAAACTGTTTTTTGCTTTTCCGACCTGTGAACTTGCTAAACATAATGTTTAACGTATTCAATTTGTCGACCGGTGTACTTGTCAAACATATCTTGACTTATTTGACCTTTGCCAGTCCCCCGCCTGTTGTCTGCGGTTCAAGTATTAATTTATATTAAACAGACCCAAAAATCAACCATGAATGTAATATTTTTTAATATTCTTTACCTCATGTATAAATTTTTATGATTTTTTCGTATCTGCATGTTTTTGTTTGTATGCTTCCGGCGGAGAAATGACATCGGCAAGTTTTTGTCTTGCCCGCATCATCAAATCTTTTACGTCCACATTTTTCCCTTTTAGTGCTTCAACGACTTTGCGTCCGCCTGCACCGGCAGCAGCACCGCCAAGTGCCGTCAAACCAAGAATTAGCGGAAGATTTTTATCACTTTGTGTTTCTTTTTCTTTCTCTTTTTCAGCAAGTAGAGCTTCTGCCTGTTTTAAAATAGCAGCCTGCTCTTCTGCAGAAAGTCCATCTGTTTCTTTTTCAGCAGCAGAGGAACTGTCTGTCTTGACATCTGTATTCGAATAGGTCACTGCACTGTCTGAATCACCTTCATAAGTAGTGTCATCAACGAGCAAATCCTCAGGGAAACTTTCTAAATCCATATCTTCATTAACATTTATGTCAAGCGTAAAATAATCTTCCATTGTCATTGCGTCGTTATAAGTTTTTTCACGGGTTTCTTTCCAGTTATCAAACATTGCGACTTCCTCAAAATAGGAAAGATCTCCTTCGACAACAGGATCATCAGCATGTGCTGCATAATAATTGCTGATCATACCCTCTTCAATAGCATTGCCCATTTCGAGCAAGCCGGCTTTTTTGCCCTGTTCTGTGTAATCAATTACACAAGGCTGATTATTATTATCAGTCATAACACCGTATACTTCATCAGTATTTACATCTCTGAAAAATGCATAGATAATTTCGCCATCTGTCCCAGTCATGGCAAGCATTTCCATTTTTCTTTTTCCTAATGCATCGTTTGTTTCCAGAATACCGCTTGTGTATGCAATTTTTTCATCTGCCTGGCGCACATCTAATAATGTAGTGAAACTGTTTGTTTTGACTTTCATTTTAACGTTATCGTCAGTTTCTTCAAGAATCTGCGCATTACCGGGCTCTATGCCTCTTGTGTAAAGAATATTCTGTAAATCATTGAATACAGCTTTCATCATCTTTGTTTCAGCTGCCGGAGGGGCATAGTCTGAGGTTGGGGTGACATCTTTAACGTTGGATGAATTTGACGTATTCACGTTATTTTCAGAATTATTTCCGTTAATAGATTTTTGATTATTCGGAAAATTTCTTGCATACGAATCAATCATATCCTGATTTCTTTCCAAAAATCCTATTGGTCCAGAATAAAAACTTTCATGAAGTTTATCTTTATATTTTAAATCAGAAGAATTTGCACCATCGTTAGCCGGTTCTATGTTCTGATTTTTAGACTGTTCCTGTTGTCTGTATTGCAATAATTTGGCACTTACCATAGCTGGAGACCAATATGTAGCAGTACTCATTGCAGCAGTTGTATAACAATTATTTATATTCATATCAAACAAAGACAGCGCTAAGTCTCTATTTTGACGATAATGTGCTCTTATCTTAGGTTGCTTTTTTACTGTTTCAGGGGCATATGGATCCGGCTCTCCATTTTCTATAGCTTCTTTGCTCACATACTGTCTCAAAATATAGATATCTTTATAATAATCTATAGCTCTTTGAATTTTTCCCATTTGAACATCATTAAATTTGAACTGTTTTTTTAAATCTTCCCAATCTATTCTATTTTCCATATACAAATCAAATAGTTCATTCATATCTATCAGCTTAGGAGAGCGTTCACAATCAAACGCATAAAAATACAATTCATTCAAATTCAAATGCAGATATTCTGACTCGCCATCATATTGAGGGTCATATCTGCTGTCTGTTTTGGGGTATACTTTTGGCGGCTGCGGGGGTGCCTGAATAGTATAAAATTGCGGCGCATCAGCATTCAATGTTGTTGAAGCAGCGACAGGCTGCATGCCGGCCATTGCCATCATGACCGGAAGCATTTTTAAAATCGAAGCTCTGGTAGAGTGAGGATATGATATTTTGGGTTCTGTTTTTGGGTTTTCTTCCCTTTTGCCAAAACCTGTTGTGTATCCTTTACCCGTATAACCTTGTATTGCAGCTATTTTCATATTAATCCTTTCACACATCCACATTTTAAAAATTTTGTTGTTTATAACAAAGTCTCTGCCATGTTTATGCAGAGCCAAAAAAGTATTTACTCAAACTTTTATGGGGTTAAAATATAAGAAGGAAACTCTTGTGACCTTCTGCAGTTGTCTCACTGCTTTCGCAGTCATATTTAGTAGTAAGAATTCAGTCGAGACTGTCATATTCTGTCCTATTAAACATATTTATTATAAGTCCTGTGACTTATTAATTTGCTACAATTATAAAATTTGTTACATTTTTTTACATCATACGTATAATCTAACACCAAATACACAACCGAATTTTTTATACAACTTATTTTAAAATATAACCTGTTGCCTGTATTCGTCCGTTTTTATATTTTAAAATATAATAATTGTCTTTGGTATCAATAATAGAAGCCTCCATATCGGCCTGTTCTTCAAGATAAGATGTATCCATCGGCCGTTTTCTCGGACGTTTTCGGTACTTCTTTTCCAGCTTTTCTTTTTTCTTAAGTTTTTCTCTTTCTTCTTCCTCGTTCACGGCTTCTTCGACAAGATGTGCAACAGGAATAGAAGCTTTAATTTTATTCGACTCCACAAGATGAAGCATTTTTCTGTTAGGGGCAAGCACCACCTGATAAAACCCCGGAGGCAGAGAATTCTGGTCATAATCATAAAGCTGATAAGGAATATTAACAAGCGGGTATTTAGAAGACGGATAACCGTAATAAACTTCCGGATTTTCAAACTCCAAAAGCCCTGACTTTTCGGTACGGTAGGGCATAATATCATCCGGATTATTCAAAGCTAAATAATTACAGTCCAAAATCATACACCAATTTTTATAACATATTTTTATACTTATAGCAAAAAGAGCCCTGACTGAATCAGGACTCTTTCTTTTATTATGAAAAAATAATTTACTCTTTCAAAAAGCTTTCATAGTTTTTAGCCAGCAATTGCGTTTTTATCTGATTGATAAAATCGAGAGCAACACCGACCATGATTATTAATGATGTAGCTCCGATACCCTGTAATGTTGTTATTCTTGTAATATAACTGGCAAAAGACGGTATCAAAGCGACAACGCCAAGGCATAGCGCACCTAACAGAGTAATTCTACTCAGAATTTTATCAAGTGCTTCAGCCGTCGGTTTTCCGGGTTTTATACCGGGAATAGATGAACCGTATTTTTTAAGATTGTTAGCAATTTCCTTCGGCTGCATATTCGGCATAATCGAAGCATAGAAGAAAGTTAAGAAAACAATCAGTAAGAAATACAGCACGTAATGCATTACACCTGACGGGCTCAGGAACGTTGTCAAACTGGTGATAACATCCTTAATCATACCTTCCGGCAAATTTGCCTGTCCGACAAGACTCAAAATAGTCGTCGGGAAAAGCAGAATTGCAATCGCAAAGATGATTGGCATAACACCGCCGGGGTTCATCTTGAACGGAATATATGTATTAACACCGCCGTATATTTTGTTGCCGACCTGTCTTTTCGGGTTTACAATAAGAACTTTTCTCACAGCTTCCTGCATTATGACAATCAAAATCATTGTTGCAAAGAATATAGCGAGAAGAAGCAGCAAACCGAGCTGCAATGATGAATCATTCATAACCAGCGTGCCTGTCTGTTCACAGTAAAATGGTATACGTGATAAAATACCCACAAAAATCAACAGCGAACCGCCGTTACCGATTCCTCTTTCGGTAATCAGCTCAGCAAGCCACATTACAAACATTGCACCGGCTGTCAGTATTGAAACCGAGCCGACAAAGAACATGAACGGATTGATACCGGGAACAATAGCAGCCGGAGCCTGATGAAGCAGATAAAGCATAAATATGCTTGCCTGAAATATAGCAATAAACACGGTAAATACCCTTGTATACTGCGATATTTTTCTTCTTCCGGCTTCGCCTTCTTCTTTCTGCAGCTGCTCAAGATGAGGAATAACCACTGTCAAAAGCTGCATTATGATAGAAGATGTAATGTATGGTCCGATACCAAGAGCAAGTATTGAAATATTTGCAAGCGCACCGCCTGAAAACAAGTCAATAAATCCGATGATATTATTGCTCTGTGCAAGTCTTGCGAACATTTCATTGTTTATTCCGTACAAAGGCAAATGCACGCCCAGTCTGAACACAGCAATCATTAAAAATGTAAATATTAATTTTGATTTCAAGCCTGACGCCTGAAACATAGATACCACATCGTCCATTGACGGCGGTTTCATTCTTGCATTTTGCATTATACTAACTCAGCCTTTCCGCCTGCTTTTTGTATTTTTTCAGAAGCTGATGCAGTAAAGTAGTTAGCTTTAACAGTAACAGCTTTAGAAATTTCTCCGTTACCTAATACTCTCAAACCTTCTGATGAGGGATGAGCTTTTCCGTTTTCTATCAAATAATCCAAATCAATTTCTGCTGCGTCAAGTTTTTCAATATCTTTAACATTGATTTCGGCGTAGTTGATAGCATTAAAGTTTCTGAAGCCTTTCAGTTTTGGCATCTGTCTGTAAGATGGCATCTGACCGCCTTCAAAACCTCTTTTTGCGCTGCTGCCTGAGCGCTGTCCTTCACCGTTGTGACCGCGGCAGCTGGTTTTACCGTGACCTGAAGCTCTGCCTCTGCCTACTCTTTTAGATTTGCTGGTAGCGCC
Organism: Candidatus Gastranaerophilales bacterium; assembly: GCA_944322755.1. Taxonomy (GTDB): domain Bacteria; phylum Cyanobacteriota; class Vampirovibrionia; order Gastranaerophilales; family Gastranaerophilaceae; genus CALUPY01. The sequence continues at coordinate 31,347 of CALUPY010000025.1, forward strand.
TTCGGCAGGTCTTAAATCTTCTAATGTAATTTTATCTGACATTTTTATTTATACCTTTCTTTACTACTCAATTACTTCCAACAGGTGGGGAACTTTGTTTACCATACCCATAATTGTCGGACTGTTGAAGTGTTCAACTACCTGATTGGTCTTTTTCAAGCCGAGAGCATGAACGACTTTTATCTGTTTTTCAGTAGAACCAATAAGACTTTTAACAAGTTTTATTGATATTTTTTTGTATTTATCGTTTGCCATTTTTTTCTTCCTTTATTCCAATTAGTTTAACATTTCTTTCAAAGTAAGTCCGCGCTGTTTTGCTACATCAGAAAATGTTCTGAGATTTTTAAGCGCGTCTATAGTGGCGTTAGCAGCATTCAACGGGGATTTTGAACCGAGTGATTTGCTCAAAATGTTTTCAATACCTGCAAGTTCAAGTACTGCACGAACAGCACCGCCTGCGATAACACCGGTACCTTGAGAAGCAGGTTTAAGCATTACACTGCCTGCACCTGAATTTCCGACAATCGGATGAGGAATTGTAGTTTTGAAAATAGGTACAGTAACAAGATTTTTTCTGCCTTCTGCAATAGCTTTCTGGATAGCGACAATAACTTCAGAAGCTTTTGCACATCCGACACCAACCTGTCCTTTAGCGTTTCCGACGATAACAATAGCTCTAAAGCTGAGTTTTTTACCGCCTTTAACTACTTTGGTTACACGTCTGATTTGTACAACGCGTTCTTTCCATTCTGACTGAACAGCATCAACTGTTTCTACTTTTCTTCTTTTGCCTTTTCCTTCTCTTTTCGGCTTTCTTGCCGGTTTTTCTTCAACAGCAGCTTCTGCAGCAGCATTTTCTGTATTTTCAACGTTTTCTACAGTTTCTTGCGAAGCTTCAACTGTTTCTACTGTTTCTTGAATTTCTTTTGATTCTTCCACTGTTATTACCTTTCTTTAGTGATTTAGTGTACTTTTTATTCTATTTTGACAACCAATAGCACAAACAAAGAGGCTAATAATATTAGCCGGTATGATATTTAATTGTCGGGTAACTTTTCTGACTACTTTATCATACATGCTCATAGTTTTCATGCAAGACCGGTTTTAATTATAAATGAAATTGTAAAGAAAACTTAACAAACTAAAAAGAAAAAAGCAATTTTTTAAAAAAGAAATACTTTATATATACACGAGAGATAAATAAAATATCGAGAGTCAAATTCCAAAAGCTTTATAATTTCACAAACATACATACTTACTTACACACTAACCTACCACACACTAACCTACACACGAGGAATCATAAAAGATTTCCGGGGGACTTAATTAATAAGTCCCTTTTTTTTATAAGTTTACACTCGGAGTATTCAAATTTTCCAACTTTAGTATGAAAAACTTCAAACTAAAGTTCAATTCACAATTCAGTCGTAATGGGTCATAATACAGACAAAGGGATGAAGAGATATCTCTTGTCGTAATTGTAAGGTCTTTCGGACTGTAAAAGCTGTCTGATAAAGCTTCCAGCCCAAAAAGACAAATCGCAAATTGAAAAGTAAATAGAAAAAGCTAAAAGCTTCTATTTTACGACTTTAGCAACCCGCCGACCTTTGCAAAGCGAGTTACAGAAAGTTAATTAAACAACGGTTAGTCTCATCTGTTTGAGCAGCCTGTAGTTATTTTCTAGGTCTTTAATTTGTTTATGATTTTCGCGAAAATATGGGCTGCGAGTTATGAGACTCGGGTGCAATTTACTTTCTGTATGAGCGGAGCAGCAGGTCGGCAAGTTTCTTCGGCTCCACCCATTCTTTTTAAAAGAATGGGTGGAACAAAAAGCTAAAAGTATATTTTTTAGCAAATAGTTTCGTCTGAAATGAAACAAATTGCTAAGCAAGGTTGGGCTTTCAGCCTAACAAAGACAACTAAGGAGTAACAACACAGGGAAAGCGTATAAATGATAAGCATAAACTACAACCCGTCAGTATTAACGACGCAGCGAAATCTGAATATCGCAACAAATAACCTTAACACCGCACTCGAGAGAATGAGCACGGGGTATAAGGTGAATTGTGCTGCAGATGATGCTGCAGGGTTGTTTGTTGCCTCAAACCTTAATGCAAACCTTCGCGGTTTAAAACAAGCCCAGAAAAACGCCCAAGACGGCATATCACTCCTAAACACAGCCGAAGGCTCACTTTCTAATATGACAAACATCCTAAATCGCCTGAGAGACCTTGCAGTCCAGGGCGCAAACGGTGTTTACGATTCAAAATCCCTCACCGCAATGCAGGATGAAGCAGATGCCTTAATCTCTCAATTAAAACAAATCCAGCAAAATACAAACTTCAATGGAAAAAGCATTTTTAATTCAAATGTAATGTCGAACCTGACCACCCAAAACGTAGGTACAGCAACCATCTCCGCCATGTCGGGGGGGGGGGGGTATACTGGCAATGTCAATAATACCAAGTCTTTAACGGGTGCTGCTACCGTCTCAACCCTTTCAACAGATACAGTTCCGCCTGGTTATACTCCTATATATACAGCACAGGATTTAGATAATATTCGTTATAATCTGGATGGTAAATATATATTAATGAACGATATTGACTTGTCTGGAATCAATTGGGATCCGATAGGTGATTATGAACCTTCATCATCAGATGATTTCTCCTCTGGCTTTTCTGGAATTTTAGATGGTAATGGACATATTATAAAAAATCTGACAATAGATTATAACGCCAATAAAGGTAATACTGAAGGATTGTTTGGACTTGTTTATATGGGGGAAATTAATAATTTGGGATTAGAACATATATCATTTTCCGGTGAATTTGAAGAAATAGATGAATACTATGGCGAATTTGGTATGAACCTGATTGGTGGGTTAGTTGGTTGGAATGCCGGAGGTACTATATCTAATTGTTGCGTTCAAGGAAATATTTCTCTTTCTATGTCTCAAATTATATCTCAAGATGATACTACTTACAGATATTCGGAAGGGGTTGGTGGTTTAGCTGGGATAAATCAAGGGATAATTGAAAATTCGTATAGTTCTTGTAATATATCAGTGGAAGACATAAATCAAATTACTGATGATAGAGAAAATCTGATAGTATCAAATATTGGTGGACTTGCTGGACGTCAGAATGCGGGTACATTGTCAAATTGTTATGCGACAGGTATTATAAATTTAAAAAATATTGTTGGTATCCTTGGAGGACTAGTTGGAGATAATGAAGTTGGGGAGATTGTTAATTGTTATACGACAGTTTCAATTACAACAAATGGATTAGAACAAGACTATTACCTCTTAGGTGGTATACTTGGAACAGCTGATGGGTATGACGATACAATTATTTCTAATTCATTTTTTGATAATGAAAAAACAGGTACTGACGAAATAATGACCGATATTAAGAACGAAATACTTACAAATAATAGTGGGCTTACAACAAAAGAAATGCAGAATGTTCTGCATTTTATTAATGCTGGATGGGATGCAGGTATTTGGGATTTTTCAACATCACCACCAACACTTAAAAATATGCCAAACATTATAAATTCTAGTAATCCGAGTATACAACCTGGAGGTGATGGGACTGAGGGTACTGACCCTGATGACCCGAACACCCCAGGCGGAGGTACTGGCGGGGCTTGGGATGTGCCGATTCCGGGTGCAGTGCGGCTGCAAATCGGTTCGAATTCTCTCGCAACATCCGCAATCTATGTCGACACCTCCTTTGATTTAGGTACGTTCGATATCGACTTTTCGTCCGCTGACTCTTGCGCCGCTGCGATTGATGACATTGATGAGGTCTTGTCTCGCATAAACACAAAACGCTCAGAGTTCGGTGCTGCTATTAACCGTTTGAATTCTATTCTTGAATCACAAACAACAACAATTCAGAACTACACCGCAGCAAAATCAACTATAATGGATTCTGATATAGCAACAGAGTCAGCAGACTATGTAAAAAATCAAATTCTGCAGCAAACCTCCTCCGCTCTCCTCGCCCAGTCTCAAAACCCCCATGCGTCGATAGTCCTGTCGCTGATAGGGTAGAGAATCTGTAGGTTTTGGTAATCTCTGATTACCGAAACAACAACAAAGACTGTCATCCTGAAGCGTAAAATCAGGAGAGCAGCGATAGTCGTGTATGTTCAGGATCTTGCACACTTGGCGTTTTGTGCTGAACTTCTAGTCGGTAAGATGCTGAACATGGAGATATTGAAGCGGATACAAACGCCTGTTGCTTCAGCATGACACAACGCGTCATTGCGAGGGAGTCCGGAGGACGACCGCGGCAATCTATAAAAACATACGACGTGACATGTAGTGATAATATTTATTATGTAAAAAACAAAAATTTAACGAGCGTAACACCCCCGCCGACCTTTGCATAGCGAATTACAGAAAGTTAATTAAACAACGGTTAGTCTCATCTGTTTGAGCAGCCCGTAATTATTTTCAATGATTTTGGATATTACCATAATTCATGCGGAAATATGGGCTGCGAGTTATGAGACTCGAGTGCAATTTACTTTCTGTATGAGCGGAGCAGCAGGTCGGCAAGTTTCTTGGGCTCCACCCGTTCTTTGCGCCAAAGAATGGGTGGAACAAAAAGTATAAACCGTACTATTAAAGCCAACAAGTTTTTTTTACGTTCATTCGCAAAATAAAGAGGAATTTGCCTCCGGCGGGTCCTACCCGGACCGGGGCAGCTTTGGCG
>CALUPY010000026.1 GCA_944322755.1 Candidatus Gastranaerophilales bacterium
CGTCGGCGGTTCGAGTCCCCATTATTTTAAACTCCAACAAAAAAAGACTCCGAAGAGTCTTTTAAAATGGAGCGGAAGACGGGACTCGAACCCGCGACCCCTTCCTTGGCAAGGAAGTGTTCTACCACTGAACTACTTCCGCATTTATATCGCGTATGTTTATTATACATGCCAAAATATATTTTTCAACTATTTTTTAAAGTTTTAATAAAATTTAGCTCTTCTTGCTTGTTCTGAATATTTCCTTTGAGTCGTTCTTGAAGAACAGAGTCAAAAATTTGTTTGAATTGCAAACCTGGCAGAAATCCCATATTAATAAGCTCATCTCCAGTTGTAAGCACCTTATGCTTTCTTAATTCGTTAAGAAATAATATTGCATTTTCATTTTTAGTAACCAGATAAAAGATAAGTATTGATTCAATACATTTGTTTTCAAAAAATTTGTATATTTCAAACAAATCTTTTGTATAAAAATTTTCATGTATCATCTCTAAAGCATCTACAAGCAGCCGTTTTTCATTTTTTTCAAAATTAAATAACTCAATAGTTTCTTTATCTGTCAGTAAAACACCAAAATAAACGAGCCAGATATAAGTAATTTCTGATTTATATTTGTTAATAATGTTAAAAACATCCTTTGCTTTAATATTTTTATTTGTTGCATCAGAGAATATTTTGTATATTTTTTGTTCAACGCACTTGTCCAAAACTTCAGACACGTTAAGAGAAAACGCCTGCTGCAATTCTGATTTTATCCTGAACCAGCTGAGATTTCTGTTTGGATTTTTTAAATATTCATCTTGTTGTTGTTTTGTTTTTTCTTCAAGCTCAAAACCTAATCTTACACTAAATTTTAACCCTCTGATTATTCTTGACGGATCATCTATAAAACTTTTTTCATACAAAATGCGCAGTTTTTTCTTTTTTAAATCTTCCAGCCCTCCGGTAAAGTCTTCAATTTCGCCAAAATTATTCTGATTTAATGATGATGAAATTGCATTTACCGTGAAATCTCTTCTGTATACATCAGAAGAGAGAGAACAACCTGTTTCTGTAACGATAGGTAAATGCCCTTTTTCAGGATATTCTTCTTTTCTGGTTGATGCAAAATCTATTTCAATACTGTTTGAAAATTTTACTTTTGCTGTTCGTAAATCATTCTGAATTTGGATTATCTTGCAGTCCAATTCAGCTTGAAGGATTTTGCAAAACTCAATAGCATCTCCCTGAACAGTGACATCAATATCATAAATCTTTCGCTCAAGTAGCAAATCCCTAACAATTCCGCCAACAAGATAAATTCTAAAATCTTTCTCTTGTGCAATTTTGGCACAGTCATTAATAATATTCTTTGTTTCAGGAGAGAGACATTTTTCTATTTGTGCTTTTAGATTCTTAGGCTGTATCATTTTAAAACATCAGCTTTTTAAATAAATATTACCGAAAACTTTGTTGTATGCCTGATTTTCTTTTTCAAGTTCTTCAATTCTCTGAACAAGAATTTTGTTGTCAGTCATAAGCTCATCAATTTTTTGCGTAAGAATTTCGTTGTCTTTCTTGTATTCACCGAGTTGTACGGCACCATCCGTAAAATCTGTTTTCTTTATAAAATCAGCAACATCAGAAGTGATTTTTTTGGCAATAGATTCTGCAAGAATAGCAAGTGTCTGGTTTGAAATATCAATAGTAACGTTTTGTAACTCATTATCCACACGCTTTTTCACCTCAATAGGCAGCTCAACGTGTTCTTCTTCTTTTTTTACAATATCTTGAGACACCTGATGACAAAGAGCAGACGGCTGAATGTCGTTCATTGGTTCGTAATCATCCATTGGTGCTTCGACAGACATGTCCACGGGTTTTATTGTATTTTTGTCAATGACATTAATTTTAGGCGGATTTTTCTGTTTTAATCCGTTTCTAATTTTTTCGATGGCCATCTCATCAAAATACTCAATCCCTTGCGCATCTTCATAAATAGGATCTATTTTCCAGTTTTTAATAAAGGCTTCGAGAATAAAATTGTCAATATATGTATCTTCCTGATTCAGAATTTCAAGAATTTTTTCTTTGTTAAACATCGAAACCTCCGCTTTTTCCCTCTAATAATAATATATTTCCATAAAAAAATAAAGCAAATGTAACATAACGGAAACTTTTTTAAATGACCTTCGTCACTAAATAAAAAGATTTAGAGTTTTAGCAATTGAAGAGGATGAGGATTTTTTTACAATGAGAGGAATTGCTAATGAATATACAGTGGAAGAGATGAATTTAGAAGATAAATTTGAGAGGGAGTTCATTCTTGAACAAAATGAATCAGAAGAAGCTACTTTTAGTATTATTGTAAAGAAAAATGATGTTCTGCAGAACTATTTAAAAGACATTGGCAGAATAAAGCTTTTGAAAGCAGAGGATGAAAGACAGCTCGGACAAACAATTAAAGAAGGTAGCGACAAAGAAGCCGATACAGCTAAGAAAAAGTTGATACAGGCTAATTTGCGTCTCGTTGTAAGTATTGCGAAAAAATATATAGGACAGGGTGTACTTTTTATGGATCTTGTTCAGGAAGGTTCTATGGGACTGATTAAGGCAGCTGAAAAGTTTGACTACAAACGCGGATTTAAATTCAGTACATATGCTACATGGTGGATAAAACAGTCTATTGTCCGGGCTATTTCAAATCATTCCCGCACAATAAGAATACCTGTTCACATGGCTGACAAAATTAGATTATATAAAAAAACCGCAGCAGAACTAGCAGTAGAACTCGGACGTGAGCCTACAGATGAAGAGATGGGAGAACGTCTTAAATTGAGTAACAAAAAATTATCAAATATAAAAAATGCAATTTTTAAAGATCCGGTAAGTCTTGATACACCGATTGCTGAAGATTTGGTGCTTGAGGACTATGTTGCTGATGACAGCTATAAAGCGCCTGATTCAGCCATCCAGTCAGACTTTTTGTACCGGGATGTAATGTCTATGCTCAATATATTAAACGAACGGGAAAAGAAGATATTAATCGGTAGATTTGGTCTGGATGGGGGAAATAAAAAGACACTGGAAGAAATCGGCACAAAAATGGGATTTTCAAAAGAAAGGATAAGGCAAATCGAGAATATTGCATTGAGAAAACTGAAAGAAAAACAACAGGTTCGTTATTTGAAAGAGTACTTAAATTGAGGTTTTTACACCGGTCGAAGTCATAAACTCCTTAGTGACGCTATTGCCGGAACTCCTCTCAGAGTTCCGGTTTTCTTTATATTTTTTCAAGCCACGCAATAGATTCAATGTGATATGAATGGCAGAACATATCCACAGGCTGAATATATTTTGTCTTAAAGCCGTTTTCGTGTAAATATTTAATATCTCTAGCAAGTGTAGAAGGATTGCAGCTTACATAAATAATAGCTTTATCTGTTAATTTTACTGCAATATCAAGAGATGCTTTTTCACAGCCTTTTCTCGGCGGATCCAATACCGTTACATCATACTTTTCTTGTTTTGTTATAAGGTCTTGAAAAATTTGTTTAGCATCGCCGTTCAAGATGGTAAAATTTTGTGCATTATTGAGTTTTACATTTTCTATAGCGTCTTTTGATGACGACGGTGCTTCTTCCACGCAGGTTACTGATTCTGCAATATCTTTAAGCCATAAACCAAAGCTGGAAACACCGGAATATGCGTCAAGAATTTTAGGAGACTTATAATTCTCTTTTATTATATTTTTTACAGTGTCAAAAATTTTTTCCGCAGAACCAATGTTTACCTGGAAAAAGCTGTTTGCACTGATTCTGTATTTTATATCCCCGATTTTTTCAAAATAAAAATTTTCACCTCGTATTTTTCTTGTGTCATTTGACATAATAAGGTTTGTTTTTTCAGTATTATAATTTATACAGCAGCCCGTTACATGCGCAAATTCATCCATAACTGCCTTGGCAAGCTTTTTAAACTTGTCTGTCAGTTTATTGTCGTTTACAACAAATATAATAAGACAGGTATTTTCGGATTTGCTGTATCTAAAAATTATATGCCGGAGCTCGCCTTTGTGTTTTGTTTCATTGTAAGCCGTTATTGATAATTCCACGACTTTTGTTCTTATAAATTCAAGTATTTTGCCAATTATTTTAGGCTGAACAGGACAATATTTTACATTCACTATCTCATGCGTTCCTCTTTTGTAATAACCCGCAATGAGACGTTTTGAAACTTTTGTTTGGGTGCAGGGATACTGCAATTTACAGCGAAATTCTCGTGTTTCGGGGCTTTGTATCACGGGCTTTACTTCAATATATTCTCCCGTAATTTTTTTAATCGTTTCTTCGACTATATTTCTTTTTTGTCCAAGCTGAAAATCATAGTCAATATACTGCCAACCGCAGCCGCCGCATACATTGTGTATAGGACAAAACGGTTTTACACGATGTAAAGACGGCTTTAAAATGTCAACGATTTGAGCCTTAGCATAATTTTTATTAGTCTTTACTATTTTTACCTTTAGTAAGTCTTTTGGGCATCCGCCTTCAACAAAAACCGGCATCCCGTTATATTTGCCGAGTGCAAAGCCCTCATAAACAAGTTTTTCAACAGTAAGTTCGATTTCATCACTGACTTTAATCATCTAAACAGTTTCCGCTATCTGTTCTTCCTTATTTTCTGCCGAAGCTGCAAGAGTTTGATTTTTTACTACCCCATGAACAGTTTTTCCCCAGTCCATTGTTTTTTTACAAAAAACAATTTTAAATACAATCACAACAACAAGCGGGAACCATACACCAACGAGATATATACCGGTTTGCACTGACTGTTTGAGTGCTTCCCATCTTGAGAGCTTGTTATATTTTTTTGAGCTGTAAATGAGTCCGATGATAAAGAAAATACAAACAGCCACAGCAACTGTCAGGGATGATGATATGCAGTTCGGCGAATCTTTAACAAATTTGAATGCCTGAAAACATATTTCAGATATCATCCAGAACGGAAGCAAAAATTCTGTTATATAAGCTATCATATCAATACTAACACGCAATGACATATCTTTTGAAAACAGTACACCCCAGAAATGTTCAAGATATCTTCTTATACTTCCTTCTATCCAGCGGCGCCTCTGTTTTAAAAGAGGTATAAAGCTTACCACACCTTCTTCATAGACACATACATTCGGACAAAATCTAACATCCCAGCCTTTTATATGAAGTCTCGTAGACATGTCAAGGTCGTCAGTAATTGTGTAATTATTCCAGCCGTTTATATCTTCTAACGCCTCGCGCTTAATAAGTTCACCATTTCCTCTTAATTCAACGGCACCTTTTACTGCATCTCTGCCTACCTGCATGTGAGTATCCAGTGCATATTCATTATCCTGACATCTCGTGAGAAAATTTTCATCACGGTTAATAATAATTTTTCTCGCCTGCACTGCACCAACATCATCTTTTTCCAGATGAGGAACGAGATTTGTTAAAAAGTTTTTATCCATTCTTGCATCAGCATCAAAAACAAGCACAGCCTCCCCTTTTGCGATTTTTAATGCTTCATTTAAGACGGCTGATTTTCCTGGGAATGCGTTTTTGTCTCTGATTAAAGCTTTCACTCTATCATATTTTTGTTCAAGTTCTTTTAGTTTTTCTGCTGTATTATCAGTACTTCTGTCATCAATAACTATAACTTCGTATTTTTCATAAGTCATATTAAGAACAGTTTCTATAGTTTTCTCGATGACATCTTGTTCATTATGAGCCGGAATCATAATTGAAACAAATGGTTTGTAATTATAGTTCAATTCCTCCGGTTTTTTTCTGAGTTGTCTTTTTCTGTGTTTCAAAGCTATCTGCATATAAACAACATAAGAAAGCATGAACGCACACAAAAATACTATTGCCCAGAAGGTTGACATAAAATTCTGAAAAATGAACAAAAATGCCCATAAAGACACGATAAATAATAGTAAAACGATTCTTTCTATCAAACCCAAACCCCTCATATAGGTATTCTGTAAATCATTATATCAAAAAAATATTAATTGACGCAATTATGTACACTGAATTTTGTACGTTTGATTTGTATTTCATTAAAAAAACACCTGATTACATCAAATTATTACAACATGTTAATAACATATTTTCAAAGTAATTTTTTTTAAAAAGCTTATTAACAGGCTGTGCATGCATTATTGCATGTAAAAAATTTGTTTGGATTTGTAACAAATTAAAATAATTACAGCCTAATTCGTAATATTTTTATTTGACAATTATATAATTGTATTGTGGAAATATAATATATTTTTATATTTATTTTCAAGGTTTATTTATAAGGATCTCCGACTAATGAAAACAGCGATATACCCCGGAAGCTTTGACCCGATAACCAAAGGACATCTTGATGTTTTAGATAAAGCATCGAAAATGTTTGACAAAGTTATTATTGCTGTTTTACAGAACGATGCAAAACATGGTTTTCTTCCTACAGAAGACAGAGTTAAACTTATAAAAGAATCTGTTTCTGAGTATAGCAATGTTGAAGTTGACAGTTTTGACGGACTAACTATTGATTATGCAAGACAGAAGGGCTGTGAAGTTTTGATTAGAGGTTTGCGGGCGGTTTCAGATTTTGAATACGAAATGCAGCTTTCCCAAACAAACAACGCTCTTGCACCCGAAATAACAACTGTATTTTTAATAACCAAACCAAAATACAATTTTATTTCTTCAAGCACAGTAAAAGAAATCGCCAAATGGGGCGGAGATATTTCAAAATTTGTGCCGCCGTGTGTAGCGGACTATTTTAAAAAGGCTGCAGCGGTTAATTAAAGGATTATTTATAAAAAATATAAGAAAGGTAAATTAGAGATGACACAGCTTAGAATTAAAGAACTTTTGGGCAGAGCTAATTTTTTACTAGACAAGGGCTGGCATATTATCCCCGGATTTGTTACAATAAAGAGTTCTGATATGGAAGGAATTCTGGACAGAATTGATGCTTCCATACCTGAAGATATTAAAGAAGCTGAGTCGCTTTTAAGAAGACGTGAAGAAATTCAAATAGAAGCGCAGCAGCGTGCAGAAAGAATTATTATGGACGCAAGAAATGAAGCGGAAAGAATCCTTTCTGAATCAGAATTGTTGAGCCAGGTACACCAGGAAGCAGAAAAAATTAAAGAACAAGTGCTAGCTGAATGTCAGGAGCTAAGAGAAAAAACCATAGAAGAAGCCAGAAATATTAAAATTAAGGCTGAAGATGAAGCTATCAGAACTAAAGAAGGCGCAGAAAATTACGCTGAACAAATTCTTAACAACATTGAAAATGATTTAACCCAGCTTCATCAAATAGTCAAAAACGGTCAGTTGTATTTGGAAAAACTTAAATCCACTGAGTCAACAACTGCCTATAATGCTGCTTCCGAACAATATAGCGACCCGAATCAGGAATATGAACAGAATTATTCTATGCAATAACAGATATAGAAAACAAAATTTTATAAAAAAGAACCAGTACAGGTTCTTTTTTTATGCCATTGAAACCCAGAGAATATATCTGACAGGTTTTGCCAAAAGAATTGCCAAAAAGCCGAAGATATAGTCATATATTATTTTTATACCGCTTTGCATTGATATCCAGCCAAGAACATTAGAAAAAGGATCTTTATATATTATAGCCATCAAAATAAGGTAAAATATTCCGATAATATGGATGGTTAATACACCGAAAAACGTTGCTTTAGCTATTCTTCCGTATGTAAACTGGTTTTGGAGTATAAACGCAGTCACAAAAATTGCCGGAATATAAGCAATTATGTAACCAAAGCTATACTGAAACAGATAAGTTATTCCGCCTCCAAGTGCAAATATAGGGAATACAGTAAGTCCCAGCAGAATATATATAACAACAGAAGCTATCCCAAAACGTTTGCCTATTAATGCAGCAATGAAAAGAATCACAGGTATTTGAGGAATATAGGAATAGTGTTTAATTGTTAATAAAGAACCCTTCATTGGATCAAGAGTACCGGGCATATAATGAGAAAAATCAATCTGGGTAAATGTTGCAATAATTATCAAAAAAACACACCAGCCTGTTACGACCAGAGTTCCGAACGTAAATTTTACTTTTTTATTTGCAGCGTCAAACTCATCCAATTGTTCTTTCAAACGTTTGGGTTTATCCATATATAACCTCTGCCTTTTGTGATAGCTCTTCTCTATTCTGATTATATAACAAGCTGAACTTTTGATACCATATATTTTCAGTAAACATTATAAGTGCGTTTTCATTATTGTCCTGATAATAGCCTTTTCGTTCTCCTATAGAGATAAAGCCGTTTTTTTCATATAAAGAAATAGCAGGAACATTGCTTTCTCTGACTTCAAGTGTAATATATTTTATTTTTTCTTCATAACAGTCTTCGAACATTTTTATCAACAATGCCTGCGCAACTTTTTTTCTTCTGCATTCCGGCCGGACTGACAGCGTTGTTATATGGGCTTCGTCAAAAATATGCCAGCATCCGCAATATCCCATTAACTTTTCTGTGTCATCAAATGCACAGTAATAAAATGAAAGTTCGTTTGCCAGTTCGTTGAAAAAGGATTCTTTTGACCAATGATGTTTTCCATAGGAAAGTTCCTCGAGTTTAACGACTTCATCAACGTCAGATTTTTGCATATTTCTGATAATTATTTTGTTCATTTATAAATCTTATCAAATACTATTTTAAAACTCAATTTTATTGTGGGTAACGAGACGTTGCATGCAAAAGCATAGCAGCAAGTTTTTCACAACCGTCAAAACCTCTTTTGGCAAGAATATCAGAGGCTGTCTGTACATCATAGTTCACAAAATTGTGTTTTATTGTAAATGCACCATTATTTGTTTCCATGATTGCAAAACAAGATTTAGGCTCTGAAGAAAATGGTCTCCCTACACTCCCAACATTAACAACCGTCTGATTTGTGTTTGTTTGATATCCGCATGGAACATGTGTATGACCGCAGAATATTATGTTTGCATCAGTTCCGCTTATCATTTCTTCAACTTCTTCAAGTTTTAAATCAGGAAAAATGTTTTCGTTGTTTTTACGGGGAGAGCCGTGTACAAGCAGTATTTTTACACCATCAACCGTAAGTTCTTTTGTTTTTGGCAAATTTCTCAAAAAATCTTTTTGCAAATCCGAAACTTCAAGAACATCTGCTTCCAGCGCGTTTGCCATAACCGGATTGTTCTCTCTTAACATATGAAGCATCTGATTGTCACAATTTGCAATCATCTCGTCTGTGTTGCCCTGAATCAAAGTAAAATCTGTTTCTGTCATCAGATTTTTTATGCATTCAATCATTTTTGCCGGTTCCGGCCCGGCCATGGCAATATCTCCGAGACATAATATTTTTTCGCATTTTTCTTCCTGAATATTATTAAGTACTGCATTCATAGCCTGCATATTTCCATGAATGTCTGATATTATTGCAATTTTCATAGATAAACCCTCATAAAAACTTTTTTATTCTTTGTATAAATTTTAACATATATAATAAATGTTAAATAAAATTTTTTAACAATTTTCAAGTTTTTATTTTTATGTTAGAATTCAAAAAAACAGTTAAATAAAGGAACAATGAATGATTTCAGTAAATGATTTAAGAACAGGTTTGACAATAGAACTCGATAACGGACTCTGGTCAGTTGTTGAATTTTTACACGTAAAACCCGGCAAAGGTGCAGCTTTTGTTCGTACTAAACTTAAAAACGTTGAAACCGGAAATGTTGTAGAAAGAACTTTCAGAGCAGGCGAAAAAGTTGCAAAAGCCACACTTGATAAAAGAGATATGCAGTATCTTTACAAAGAAGGTGCTGATTTTGTCATGATGGATACTGAAAATTATGAACAGATGTCTGTCACAGAAGCCCAAATTGGGGATGGTGTTAAATATCTTAAAGAAAATATGAACGTATCTATTCTCATGTATCAGGGTAAAATTATTGGTCTTGATATACCGAATCACGTTGAGCTTGAAGTTGTTGATACACCTCCGGCAGAAAAAGGCAACACTGCCCAGGGTGGCACAAAACCGGCAAAACTTGAAACCGGTGCGGTTGTTAACGTTCCGTTCTTTATTTCTAACGGCGACAGAATAAGAGTCGATACCAGAACAAACGAATATCTGGACAGAGTGTAACTCTTTGTAAATAGAAGGAATAATTATGAAATTTGAAATAGATTATATTGAACAATTGGCTAAAGTTGTGGCTGACAATGATTTGTCAGAAATTACTTTAGAAGATTCAGAAAAAGCGATTGTAATTAAAAGAGAAAAAACTCAGGTTCAGGTTGCAGCAGCACCAGTAGTTACAGCTGCGCCTGCAATACAGTCACAGCCTGAAGAAAAACCCGAAGAAAAAGAAGAAACGCCAAAAGGTACCCCTATAACTTCTCCGATGGTCGGAACATACTATTCTGCACCGTCTCCCGGAGCTAAACCTTTTGTTAATGTCGGTTCGACAGTTTCTGCAGGTCAGGTTGTTTGCATTATTGAAGCAATGAAACTTATGAACGAAATTGAGTCAGAAGTTTCCGGAAAAGTCACCAAAATCTGCGTTGAGGATGGACAAGCAGTAGAGTATGGACAAATTTTAATGTTTGTAGAATAATATAAATAACAACATAATATATAGTAAGTAGTATTACTAAAGCACTGACCTTCAATTATTTAAGAAGGTCTTTTTTTTATTAGTTCAGTTGTTTATTGCAGAAAAAGTAAAATTAATAGTATAATTGATTTTGAGGATATTAGAATTAGAGAAAAAACTGATGGTCAGTGAAAATAAAACGGATGTTATAGTTATAGGTGCAGGCCCTGCAGGTGTTAGTGCGGCAGTTACCGTTGCAAGAGGCGGTAAAAAAGTTATACTTGTAGAACGCGGAAATTTTGCCGGCTCTAAAAATATGTATGGCGGTGTTATATACGGGCATGCCGTTAATGAAATTTTTCCTGATTACGAACAGCATGCTCCCATTGAAAGATTTGTTTCATATCACAGTTACATGCTCTTAGACGAAGAACAAAGCACTACTATTACATACAAAAATCATAAAGACAACAAAAATGCCTTTGTAGCAATACGTGCAAAATGGGACAAATGGTGTGTTGAGCAGGCTGTTAAAGAAGGAGTCTATTTTGCGCCTGACACACTTGTAAATGAACTAATAGTTAAACAAGGCAGAGTGGTTGGTATAAAAACCGATTTCGAAGAATATTTTGCCGACGTTGTAATAATAGCGGACGGGGTAAATTCTTTGCTGGCAAAACAAATCGGGCTGCGTGATGAAATCAAACCCAAACAGACAGCTCTGGGCGTAAAAGAAGTTATTAAACTTCCGGAAGAAGTGATAAATCAGAGATTTGGCATAAATTCAACAGAAGGAGCCGCATATGAGCTTGTAGGCGGTCCTATGACCGGCATGCTGGCTTTAGGCTTTATTTATACAAACAAAAATTCTATTTCGCTTGGAATCGGAGCCTGTCTTGAAGATTTAAAATCAAAAAAAATTAAACCATATGAACTTCTTGAACAGCTAAAATCACACCCCTCAGTTGCCGAGCTTATAAAAGACGGTGAGCTGCTGGAATATTCGGCACATTTGATACCGGAAGGCGGATATAACGCAATGCCGAAATTGTATACAGACGGGGCTATGGTTACAGGCGATGCAGCAATGCTTGTTAACAATGTCCATTTTGAAGGTACGAATATGGCCATGATTAGCGGAAAATTTGCGGGAGAAACAGCACTAGAGGCATTTGAAAAAGGAGATTTTTCTGCTAACATGCTTTGTTTATACAGAAAAAAACTCGAAAACAGTTTTATTTTAAAAGATTTAAAAACATACAGAAGCGTTATTGATATTCTGTCAGCAAGAACTTCATCATTTCTTGGATATTATCCTCAAAAAATATGCGAATTTTTTAATATATTTACAACCGCAGACGGTGTGGAAAAGCATGGAAAATTTGTTAAATTTACAAAAGACTTTTTTAGAAAAAGGAGTCTGTCCGAACTGTTTAAAGATGGTATAAGTGCAGTAAAGCTGGTATTTGGAGTATTAAAATAATGAGCAATAAAATACCTGAAAATTTAGATGACAAATTGTTTAAGCTTAAATATAAAACGGACTCGGAGAATCATCTTGTGCCGGATGAATCAAAATGCTTGCAATGTATCGAAAAGATTTGTACAATAATATGTCCAGCTAATGTTTATAACTACAATGAAAATGAAAAAAAGATGACAGTGAGTTATGAAAAATGCCTGGAATGCGGTGCATGCAGAATAGCATGCAGACATATAAGCTGGAAATACCCCAGAAGCGCTAAAGGCGTCGTATATAAAAATAGTTAGAAGTAAACCCGGAGGTCAGCATGAAAGAAGAATACAGCCAGAACTACAGACGTTGGTATGACAAGGATCCAATTCTTTCCCGTTCGATGAAGACACTTGAAGATTCCGACGATGAAACACAGATTAAAATTGCGCTTAATCTTATTAAAATAATTATTGAACATAACATTTCAGAGCACGCTTATTCGGGGGTAGAAGATATTATTGCTGCTGTTGAAGACGGAAATGTGGAACGAGGCAACGGCAGGTGGTATGATATTGATGCAACGGTCAGAACCGCTATCAATATGCTGGAAAACAGTCCTGTTGTTGTACAAAAATCCGTTGCCAAAGAAATGGCAAAAATCGTTGTCGACAAAATTAAAGAAGATGCTGACGAAAAAGACGACGATGAAAACTCATAAAAAAATATGCAAAAAATATGGAAAATTAAAGAAAAACAGCCAATCCCTAAAGAAGTCTCTGACTTTGTCGGAGACAACCTTCTTGAGCAGCTTTTTGTTCAAAGAGGATTAAATACGGTTCAAAAAATCCGGGATTTTTTGAATCCGCTGGACGCACCTGTTTCTTCGCCTTATGCCTTCTGTGACATGCAAAAAACTGTAGAACGCATTAGAAAAGCCATTGAAACAGGAGAAAAAATAGTTGTATACGGTGATTTTGATGCTGATGGTGTCACTTCCACTTCATTACTATATAAAACGTTAAAATATCTTGGTGCTGATGTTGAATATTACATTCCGACCCGTGAATATGAAAACCACGGAATGAACACAAAAGCCCTTGTTAAGCTGATATCAAAAAATAAAGTAAAACTTATAATAACAGTTGACTGTGGTATATCTGATACCACACAGGTAAACTTTGCCAACGGTTTTAAGGTCGATGTTATTATAACAGACCACCATGAGGCGCCTTCTGAACTTCCAGCTGCATACGCAATTATAAACCCGAAAGCAATGAACGCACTGAACAAGGATTTAAGCGCAGAACAAATTGAAAGCTTAAATATGTTAGCTGGTGTAGGCGTTGCATTTAAAGTAGCCTGTGCACTTCTTGATTCATACGAAAAAAGAGAGTTCGTGGATGAACTTTTACCTTTTGTTGCAGTAGGTACAGTCGCCGATGTTGTGCCGCTTCTTTTAGAAAACAGAACTCTCGTTGTCTCCGGATTAAATCTGATTTCGCAAGGAAAACATTATGGATTAAAACGGCTAATAGAAACAGCAGGCTATAGCACAGAAAACGAAGTAACTTCAGAAACAATTGCTTTTGGTGTTGCACCGCGAATCAATGCGGCCGGACGGCTTGCTACAGTCGATGAAGCGATAAATCTTTTGATTTCAGATGACAAAACCCAAATAGAATTATGCTGCACGGCTCTGAATAATTACAACAAAATAAGACAGGAGCTTTCTGACAACATATTCTCGGAAGCAATGCAAATGCCGGAAGCTTCTTCTGACAATCCGGCCGTAATTTTATTTAAAGAAGACTGGCATATAGGCATTATCGGAATTGTCGCAGCAAAACTTGTTGAAGCATTCGGAAAACCTGTATTTCTTATGATGAAAGATGAAAATACAGGACTTATCAGATGTTCGGCAAGAAGCGTACCCGGAGTACATTTGCATGAAGTTCTTTCTGAAAATGCTGATTTATTCGAAGGTTTTGGCGGACATTCTCAGGCGGCAGGGCTTACATTTGATTCTTCAAAGCATAGTTTTGAGAAAGTAAAACAGGTGTTAAATCATACTATCAACATAATGCTGGATGGAGAAAAGCCAAAGTACACAGTTGATGTTGATATGGAACTGGATGATATAGACCTGGATATGGTAAAGTCAATACAACGCTTAGAACCATTCGGAGCAGAAAATCCGAATCCGATATTTGCCATGAAAAATTTAACTCTGACGCAGTACAGAACTATCGGTTCCAACAACAATCATCTAAAAATCTTTTGCGAAAACAGCGGCAAAAAAACTTTTGAATGTGTTTACTGGAATCACAGCGACCTGAATATTCCCTTAAATAAAGAATTCAGCACAATTTTTTATCCCAAAATAAATGTTTTTAACGGAGTAACAACGGTACAGCTTGATATTCAGGATATAAAGTCTGATTATTTAAATTTGAATAAAACAAATACACTGAAAATATACGACCACAGAAAAAAAACAAATATTTTTTCACAGATTTGTTCATATCTGGACACCACGAAACTTTCAACCGGCATATTTGTTGAAGATAAAAATATTAAAGAATTTTTAAAACCGCATAAACAAATCTTTGAAAAAATTCTGTCTCGCAAAGACCTTGTTCACTGTAATCAGATTATGTTTTTTGACTACCCACCAAACGAAGACCTGATGCAGTTTATAATCAAAAAGACAGGTGCAAAAGTTTTACATTTTATGGGATATGACAACAAAAAACAGACAGTCGAAACTGTAGTGAAAACAGTTTGCGGAATGCTCAAATATGCAGCAAACAACAAAAATGGTGAAGTAAATCTGATAGATTTAGAAGCGGCTTCCGGTTTGTCGGATGATATGGTTAGACTTTGTATTGATATGTTTCTCGTACTAAATATGATTAGAGCTGAAGAACAAAGCAAAGATTTGTTAAAAATAGAATTTATAAACCCTGTTGAAATGCATAAAATTAAGGAGAGCGAGTTTTATGACGAACTTGAGACGGAATTGGAAAAAATTTACACTTACAGACAGAGACTTTGTGTTGAAAACCTCGATGATATCTTTTGCACAGTTGCACAAGGAACTTTACAAAAAGAAATATAAAAGAAACATTTCTGCATACAATGCGTCATAACAAATAAAATAAGGTAAATTTAACTGCTTTATTTGTGCTATTATGTTATTAAAGGAAACAAGAGGATATTTATTTTGAGAGAAAAAATGAAAAAATACGGATTTATATGGCTTCCGGTTTTGAGTATAGCAATAGCCGCTTTCATTTCGAACACGGTATTTGCATACAGCCCGCAACAGCTCTATGATCAGGTCTGGAAACTTGTTAATACAAAATACGTTGACCATACAAACAATGAACAGGACTGGAAACGCTGGAAAAACAAATACGACAAAGTTATCAAAACCGATGAAGATGCGTATGTTGCAATAGATACCATGCTGACCAGCCTCAATGACCCTTACACAAAATTCCTTAACCCGAAAGATTTTGAAGAAGAAACAAGCTCTATTAAAGGCTCACTAAAAGGTATCGGTGTACAAATCGGACTCAGAGAAGGAAAGCTTATTATCATTGCTCCTATCGAGGATACACCTGGAGAAAAAGCAGGTTTGCAATCAGAAGATGAGATACTCGAAATCGACGGAAAATCAACTAAAGGTATCACTATAGACAAAGCTGCAGACCAGATTAGGGGTGAAGAAGGCACCTATGTTACTCTTTTAATTAAGAGAAAAAATCAGGAAAACAAGCTCTACAAAATCCAACGTGCCGAAATTGAACTCAAATCGGTTTCCACAAAAACACCTACGATGGCAAAAATAGATGACAGCTTAGGATATATAAGACTCAGCTCTTTCATCAGCAAGAATGCAGCAGGAGAGTTTGAAGCGGCAATAAAACAATATGAAGACAAAAAAGGCTATATTATAGACCTCAGGTCAAATCCCGGCGGATTGCTCAGCAATGCAATCATCATCTCTGATATGTTTCTTAACGGCGGAATCATTGTAAGCACTGTTGACAGAGACGGTTACAAAGAAACAACAAAAGCAACCAGAAATTACATAACAGACAAACCTATTGTAATCCTTATAAATAAAGGCAGTGCATCTGCCAGTGAAATTTTTGCAGGTGCAATGAAGGATAACAAACGTGCATTGATTGTGGGTGAAAATTCTTTCGGAAAAGGGCTTGTACAAGAAGTTAACAAACTTCTCGGCGGCAGCGGTGCTAATATCACTATCCAAAAATATTTAACACCAAACGGCACCGATATCAACAAAAAAGGCATTGCTCCGGATGTTACAGTAGAACTTACCGAAGAAAATGTAAAAAATAAAGACGATGTTCAACTTAAAAAAGCAAACGAGCTGCTTTTGCAAATGGTTCAAAACGAAACAAAAACAGCGAAAAAATAATTTAAAAGAGTTGAGGATTAATAAAAGGACGCCCGGATATAAAAAATTCCGGCGTTCTTTTTATGTACATACGTTTAATTTCCATTTTTGTTATGTGCGTGGTAAAATCATAGTTGAATAAACACTTTAGACTTGAGGAATTATAATGAATATTACTGATATGTTACTGTCACTTTTAGGCAATCCTAATGAAAAGAAAGTTAATAAGGTAAAACCTATTGTTGACCATATAAATGCATTAGAACCCGAGATGGCGGCTCTTTCTGATGATGAACTGCGTGCAAAGACTGATGAATTTAAAGAAATTTTAAACAACAGAGAATTTTCTTCTGACTTTAAAAAAGACAGAGCACTGGAAAAAGCAGCACTGGACAAAATCCTTCCTGAAGCTTTTGCCGTAGTCAGAGAAGCAGGTAAAAGAGTTTTGAACATGCGTCATTTTGATGTTCAGCTCATTGGCGGATATTTTCTGCATAACGGTCATATTGCCGAAATGAGAACAGGTGAAGGTAAAACTCTTGTTGCTACTCTACCGGCTTACTTAAATGCATTGACAGGTAAAGGCGTACATATCATCACCGTAAACGACTATCTGGCCAAACGTGACAGTGAATGGATGGGAAAAATCTTCAGATTCCTCGGATTGACTGTCGGTGTTATTCTCTCAAACTCAAGAGATGAGTTTGAATTTGAACGCAAAAAAGCGGCATATGCCTGTGATATTACCTACGGAACAAACAATGAATTCGGCTTTGACTATCTCAGAGATAACATGGCAGGCAGTATGGAACAGCTTGTACAAAGACCGTACAATTACGCTATTATAGACGAAGTTGACAGTATTTTAATAGACGAAGCCAGAACCCCTCTTATCATAAGCGGACGTCTGGAACAGTCAGCAGAACTCTACAGGGTAATGGCTCAGGTCGCTCCTAAAATGGAAAAAGTTAAACATTATGAGGTCGATGAGAAGAATAAAAATGTTATCCTGACAGAAGAAGGTATAGACAAAGCAGAAGAGCTTCTCGGTATTGAGGATTTATTTGATGTCGAAAACCAGTATGCACACCATCTTTTACAAGCATTGAAGGCAAAAGAACTTTATCAGAAAGATACAGACTATGTTGTAAAAGACGGCGAAGTCGTTATTGTTGATGAATTTACAGGCAGATTAATGGAGGGCAGACGCTGGTCTGACGGACTTCATCAGGCTGTTGAAGCAAAAGAAAACGTAAAAATTCAGGATGAAACACAGACTCTTGCAAGCATAACTTTCCAGAATCTGTTCCGCCTTTACCCGAAGCTGTCCGGTATGACCGGTACTGCGATGACAGAAGAAGCAGAATTCGGCAAGATATATAACCTTGAAGTAACAACAATTCCTACCAACAAAAAAGATATAAGAATTGACATGCCGGATGTCATTTATAAATCACAAAAACAGAAATATCTGGCGGTTGTGAATGAAATTATTGAAATGCACGAAAAGGGCAGACCGGTTCTTGTAGGTACAATTAGTATCGATAAATCCGAATATATTTCATCCCTGCTCACAAAACGCGGCATAAAACACAATGTTTTGAACGCAAAACACCATGAAAAAGAAGCTTATATTATTGCACAGGCGGGACGTTCCGGTGCTGTTACAATAGCAACAAACATGGCAGGACGAGGCACCGACATTCTTCTGGGCGGTAACCCTGAATACCTTGCAAAAGAAGAGCTTGAAAAAAGAAATATAACACCGGAAAATACACCGGACTATGAAGAAAAGAAAAATGATGCACTGGCTGAGGCACGCGCAATCACAGAAAAAGAACATCAAAAGGTTGTAGAAGCCGGCGGTTTGCATGTTGTTGGTACGGAAAGACATGAATCCAGACGTATCGACAACCAGCTAAGAGGCCGTGCAGCAAGACAGGGCGACCCGGGTTCAACAAGATTTTTCTTATCACTTGAAGACGATTTGATGAGAATATTCGGCGGACAAAAAATCATAAGCCTTATGGATACATTAAATACAGAAGAGGATATGAGAATCGAATCCCCTCTGATTACACGCCAGATACAAGCAGCGCAGAGAAAAGTCGAAACTTATCACTTTGATATAAGAAAAAGCGTACTTGAATACGACGATGTTATGAACATTCAGCGTGAAAAGCTCTATAGCCAGAGACGCAAAGTACTAAAAGGTGAAAATATTTATCCTGATATTCTTTATATGATAGAAAGAGAAATTGACAGGCTCATAAAAAGCTACATCTCTCCCGGTATGAATCCGCAGGAATACATCTACGAAGATATGCAGGGATTGATAAAAGAGCTGCACTCGCTTATTCCTCAGCTTGGATATCTTGAAGTAAAAAATATTCAGGGACTCGGATATGACAGCATGTACAACAAGCTCAAAGACGAAGCTATACAGGCATACAGAGACCATGAAGAAAAAACAATCGAGTTTTATAATAACATTGCTTCACAGTATGATGAAAATTATCTGAAAGAAGAACCGTTTGCAGCGCACAATGTTATGAGAAATATTGAAAAAGATATTCTGTTAAGGGTTGTGGACAATAAATGGATTGACCACTTACACAACATTGATATGCTCAGAGACGGTATCGGATTAAGAGCATACGGACAAAAAGATCCTCTTATTGAATACAAAAAAGAAGCTTACGATTTATTCAATAACATGATTTTTGAAATTCAATCTGAAACAGTTAAATATCTGTTCAGAACACGCTTTGGTGTACAGATTGTTGAACGCAGGGATGAAAGTGAAATAGACACGGCGCTGTCTAAAGCCGCAAAATCATTTCAGCCGGCAGAAGAAGACGAAAGCTTTATTCAGGCTGATGAAAAAGTCGGAAGAAATGACCCGTGTCCCTGCGGCAGCGGCAAAAAATACAAGCACTGCTGCGGTAAGAATAAGTAACAAAAAAATCCGGTATTTAACCGGATTTTTTAAAACTCGATTTTGACAAGAGACGGTTTGATTAGTTCGTAAAAATAGTCCTCTATTTTAGCTTTGTCACTTATTTTTACAACATACGGAATTCTGCTCTCGTTGAATTTCATTTCAACTTCTTCTATTATCCCGGCTTTTATATCTTCTGCCGACTCAGCAAGGATGTCAAGGTCAGAGGATTTTGTAAAATCACCCTTAACCCTCGAGCCATAATAGTAAAAAGTATAAGGATAATCTTTTAATATTTCTTTTATAATTTTTTCTTCGTTTTCCGTAACACCTTTAATCATCTGTCAAAATTCCATCCAGACTGTTTATTAAAAATTCTGTATCCTTGATAAATTCAGGGATTATGTCAAGTATCGGAAGCGTCATTTTCTCTCTGTATTCATGAGAGGTAAGATTTCTTTTTTCTCTGTAATCTGCCCAGTTTTCAAAACTTTTTATAAGTCCTAGACCATACATTTCTCTGAAAATATTGTTCACTGAGAGGTCTTTTTCTGTTTTGTCGTACTCTTTTTTCAAAAATTTATTCATAATTTTTTTTGCAGATTCATACGTATATTCGAAACGCTGGATACAAGAATCTTTTATATAGCCTTTGAGTTTTTCATCCTCCTGCAGATTGTAATCTTTGTAACACTCTTTGAGGGTTTCAAAACTTTTTTTCAGTATTGTTAAATCAAGTTCGGATTTTTTCATAAATACTTCTTTTTTTTGATTATAACATACAAAAAGCTCCCTGTTTCTTAAAACAGAGAGCTTTTGAATTTTTATAGTTTTTTAGTTATTAGTCTTTATCGTCGTCCTTGTCATCGGCTTTTTCAGTTTTCTCTGTATCTGCCGGTTTCACTTCTGGTTTTACTTCCTGTTTTTTCTCTGCACTCTGGCTGGCAGTAGCAGCTTTTTGTTCAGCCTTTTCCGCTTTTGCAGCTTTTTTATCTTTTAAAAACTTGTCAGCAGCCTCAGTTATACCTACACCGCCTGCAAAACCTATTGCAGCCATTACTAAAGTGTTTATTGCTTTAAATACAATACTTTTAGCAGAACGGAAACCGGCAATTGCCGAACCTAAAGTAATTATGCCGATACCAACCTGATGAGATACAGGCTTTTTGGTAAAGTTTACAATATCAGAAACATAAAAATCGGATTTTTTCTCTTTTTGCGCAGTTGTGTTAGCAGTCTGTTGTGTTTGTGAATTTGTAGTAGCTGTAATTACCGGTGGTATTTGCATAATATACTCCTTATCTTATGACCGTGCAATATGTGTATTCAAAATACCATAAATAATTTTTTTTGTTAGTTTGAGCATAAATTTTTTACTAAACTTAATATGTTATGCTGTTTCCTGCTGCTGATGCGGATGATAAGGAACTACGTACAAATCTCCGTAAAACTCCTCCTGCACCAGATCAATATCACTCTCTGCAGAAAGGAATAACAGGGCAATATATGCTGAAATCTTATCCATTCCAAGCAGGGTCAAAGTTTTCAGTTCAACTTTTTCTTCCGTCGCAAAAATTCTTTCCAGATTTTCTCTTAACACATCCACACTTTTTTCGATATACTCGTCATGCGCAAGGTTTACTATATCATCCGGAGTCAATCTTGCATAAGAACGGACTCTTCTTTTTGCACGTTCATGTGCATTTTTAAGAGCCTGTTTTCTGTCCAGTTCTTCATAAAATTGCAATTGCTTAATCAGGTCTTTCAAATTGACCATACGGCTTCTGTTAAGACGAACGCTGGTTCTCCTTTGAAGCACTTCATCAAGCGAAATGACATTATTTGTGCTGATTTCAGAATCAGCCGCCATCATATCATCCCAGTCATCATCAGTATAGTCCAGCTCATCCTGCGGTGTATCCTCAAACTGTGAAGCATCTATGCCTTCAAGGACGTTTGATTTTAGCCGCAAAAGTATTGCCGCAAAAAGCAATGTTCTGCCTGTAAGTCTCAGATTCTGTGATTTGAGCTGGAACAAATGAGCGAGATATTTGTCGGTAATATCGACAATATCTACATTCCAGGGGTCAATCTTTCCGGACTTTGCCATCTGAACAAGAATGGCAATTCCGTCAGCCTGTTCGTAAACTTCCTGTTCAAGATCTTCTGTGTTAGTTGAAATCATCTCCATATCGTCAAGACTTGAAGCAGTTGCGGCTGACTCTGTATAAAAGCTTTGTGCGTGATTTTCGGCTGTTTCTGTCATACTAGTCCCTTAATTTTACACCGGTGACACGTGTAATTCCTTTTTCTTTTTGTGTAACGCCGATTGTCCTATTAGCTGATTCTATCATAGGTTTCCTGTGACTAACTACTACAAACTGCGTATTTTTTGCCTGATTTTTAACCATTTCTGCAAGTTTTTCTACATTGATACCGTCAAGGTTTGCATCAACTTCGTCAAACGCATAAAATGGTGCCGGCATGTATTTCTGGATGGCAAATACAAAAGCAAGTGCCGTCAATGATTTTTCACCGCCTGACATAAGGTTCAATCTTTGTTTTTCTTTGTCTCTGGGTTTTGCTTCAATCGTCATACCGCCTTCAAAAGGAGAATCAGGATTGTCCAGAACAAGTGTCCCCTCGCCTTCCGAGAGCGTATGGAAAATTTCTTTAAAGTTGTCGTTTATATTGTTGTAGGTAGTGAGGAAGGTTTCTTTTTTCAAATCCTCATACCCTTTCATTCTTGCAAGAATCTGTTCACGCTCGGTTGAGAGTGTTTCAATTTTTGTTTTTAACTCCTGCTGGCGGACTGACACTTCGTCAAATGCCTCAATTGCACGCATGTTAACAGGCTCCATCTCTTCCATTCTTCGCTGGAGTCTCTGTATTTTTGCAGTAATTTCATCAACCGAAATATCCGACGGCTGGAGTTTTTCTATATCAATACCGGCTTCTTTAAGTTCTGTTCTGATGTCTTCAAGCTGCGGTTCCAGTTCTCTCCGCCTTGATTTGAAAGCTTCTATCTGCTCGGCAATTTTTTCAATATTGAGCTGTATGACATTTTTATCTTTTTCAATATTCAAAAATTCTTCATTGACTTTATCCCGTTCTGCCTGAATTTCAGCAAGTTTTGAGCTCAATTCTTTTAACTTTTCATCAAGAACAGTGATTTTTTGTTTTAGTTCTTCTATCTCACCTTTATATCTGATTTTATCCTGTGCAAGATTTTCGTTGTCTTTGTGCAAACCTTCGATATCTTTATGACGTGTTTCTATAATACTGTCATTAAATACGATTTCACGGTTAAATCCGTCAATATCATTGTTTCCTGTCGCAATTTTTGCCTCAATCTGTTTGATAATATTTTCTGATTCTTCTGTAAGTTTTTTCAGGTTAGTGAGCTCCTCAGGACTCATTTTTGCTTCAATTTCTTTAATTTTGTCATCAAGCTCAAGAGTTTTGTCGTTAAGCTCTATATGTTTTTCTTCGAGTTTTTCAAGTTCTTTTTCCAGTTTTTGGATTTTGGGTTCGGTTTCTGCAATAAACTGTTTTCTTTGCGCAATATTATTTTCATTTTCTTCTGAATTTTTCAGCAGATTTTGAAGCTCCATTTTTGCTTTGTTGTGCTCGGTCATTGTATTTGAGTAATTTATTCTGACTTTATCGAGCTTTTCTTCCAGTTCGGATTTTTTTCGCTCGAGTGCAGCATAATTATTCTCAAACTCTTTTAATCTTGCCTTATATTTTTCAAGCTCATCATCCTGTGTCTGGCTGAACTTAAGACCTGTACGTTTTGCAGAACCGCCTGTGATTGAGCCGGATTTTTCAAAAAGTTCACCCGAGAGCGTAACCATTCTGTACTGACCGATGAGTTTACGCGCCGTATTATAGTCTTCAACCACAAGCGTTTCACCCAATGCATGGAAAAAGACATTCAAATATTCGTCATCAAAGTCGATAAGATTTATCGCAAAATCAATTACCCCCTTATCTTTCGGAAGCTTCAAAGAACGCGGTGCTTTATTAATCTTGTTCATCGGCAAAAACGTAGCACGACCTGCATTTGCACTCTTGAGAATTTCAATTGCAACTCTCGCGACTTCATCATCATCAACAACTACGTTAGCCATTCTGCCGCCCATAGCAACTTCAAGAGCAGTTGAGTATTCCTTATCCACCTGTCCGAGCTGGGCAAGCGTGGCATGAACGCCTGTAATTTTTGCATTCAAAACAGTATCAACAGCACGTCCGAAGTTTACATCGTTGTATGCCTGCTTTTGCGCCTCCATGGAAGTGATTTTACGATAGGCTGTTTGAATATTATAGTTCAAATCACCTATTTCATTTTTTGTTTTATCCAGTTCATACAGGGTGTTCTGCTGAATGGTTTTAAAATCCTCGAGTTCTTTTCCGAGTTCTTCAACCTGTGTTTCTAATATATCCTTGTTGCCCGCAAAATTTTTCTTGAAATCTTCAAGTTCTTCAACTTTTGTTTTGGCTTCCGACAGTTCTTTTAAAAGGTTACTCAGCTCGGACTCTAAAGGTGCCTGACTCTGGATAAGTTTTGTTTCTTCATCTTTTGTCTGTTCATATTCTTTACGGAGAGCATTTCTCTGTTCAAGATACTGGTCTGCTGTCTGGCTCAAGCCCGATACTTCCTGTAAAATTTCCATGAGCTTGTTTTTTTCTGCCTGTTTTTGTTCTTCAAGAGAGGCTAATTCATTATCTTTCTGCTCAATCTGTTCTTTGATTTTTTCGTTTTTTTCAGTAAGCTTCTGGATACCGTTTTTTGCGTTTTCAACAGTTTTCAGGTTATCCTGAATATTTTTGTCCGCAAATGTAATGGCAGATTCTTTTCTGTCTATCTGCCCTTTAATTTCTTCAACCTGCTTTTTGACCTCAATTTGTTCAGCTTCTCCCTTTTCTTTAACGAGGTCTGAGAGTTCATCCAGTTTTGCTTTGACTTGCAGAGATTGGGTTTCGAGTTTTTTGAGCTTAGAAGATTCTTCTTTTTTCTTCTTATCCGCATCAAGTATGCTTTCATGTGTTCTTTCAAGATTTTTTTTGATATCAAAGTATTTTACAGTTGATATCTGGCTTTCCAGTCCTGTTTTTTCTTCTTTTAATTTTTTGTATTTTAATGCAACTTCCCGTTCTGATGAGAGCTGCTCAAGCCTTGCATCTACTTCTGTCAGTATGAGCGTGGATTTTTGAACTCTGTTTTCAACTGTCTCCAGTTCTCCGGAAGCCTGTTCTATTCGTCTGTCAAAATCAGCGACTCCCGCAATTTCATCAATAATCTTTCTTCTTTCTCCGTCAGAACAGCCGGTAATACTGGTAACATCGCCCTGCATAATGACATTGTAGCTGTTGGGTGTGATGTTATATTTTTCAAGCAGTGCGTGTATGTCAGACAGAGTAACGATTTTGTCGTTCAGATAATATATGCTGTTATAGCCCTGAGAGGTTTTTTTTATTCTTCTTCCGACTGTCAAGTCTTTGTTTTCAGAGTCATCTGTCTGGAAAGTCACTTTTACAAATGCTTCGTTTCTTCTGGTGTGAGTAGAGATAAGCTGGGATATTTTCTCAGCTCTCAATGTACGTGACGACGACAGACCGAGCGCAAAAAGCACACTGTCTATGATATTACTTTTCCCAGAACCGTTCGGACCGGAAATAGTTGTAAAACCCTCTAAGAACGGTATATTAACTTTATTGGCAAAAGATTTGAAGTTATCAATCTCTACTTCTTTAATGAACATTAACTATTCTAATCCCAAGTCTAAGCATATATCATTAATTTTCTTATAAACTTAACAATTAGTCAAAAAGGTTACAATATATGTATGATTTTTTCTAAAATGTAAATTTATGTAAATATTTAAATCTAATCTCTAAAGATAAAAAAAAGAATGCCGATAAAAGTAATATACAGTTTACTAAAAGGGCATAAAATGATAAAAAAATCTCAAAAACCATCCAGTAATATTTCTGACGGCGTAGCATTCCTCTTGCGCGGTGCGAAAAAAAGAAGATCTATGGCAATAGCCAGTGCCAGAATGATTAATTCCGATTTGGGAATTACAAACAAACTCGTGGCACTAAAATAAGAAGTGAGACAACGAAAAATAGGGAACAATTTTATACCTGTTCCATTATATTAAATGCTCCTGTAACAAACAAAAGGAGCTTTTTATTTTTTCTTTTTTTTAGTATCCGTGACCGGTTCCTGTTTAGGTTTGTTAATTATTACAAGAACTTCATTTTCTCCGGCCATTTTTAAATTATTACGTGCAATAGCTTCAAGGCTTTTCATTGAACTAAAATCTTCAAGTTCTTCCTTTAGGCGCTGATTTTCTGCATAAGCCTGTTCATTCAATTCTTTCATTTTTTTAATTTTTCCATGATAGCTTATGCTTTTTGTTATATTTTTAAAAGCACTTATACCGATTTGCGCCAGACAGATAAGCAGAACTATAGTCAAAAATGAATAATAGCATCGAATGGTATTTTTTCGTTTTTTATTTTTTGTTTTAGTTTTTTGAATTAAATCTGGTTTTTCCACGTTTGGCGCGCCTTTTAAAAACAAAATAACTAATAATATTATAACTTAATAAAATATACTGACAAGTTAACTAGATAAAACATTGTATTTATAAGTAATTTTTAGTAATATTTTATATTATCAGAGGAAGTATGAAATTTACGTTAGATGAAATTATAAAAGCAACGGATGCAACAATAATTAAATGTACCAACAAATCTGGATGTTTTGCGGTATCTACAGACACGCGTACTATTTGTATAGATGATATATATTTGCCGCTAAAAGGAGAGCATTTTGACGGTCATAATTTTGTCCAGCAGGCTATCGACAATGGAGCACGAGGTTTCTTTACTTCTAAAAAAAGAATAAAATACCAGGATGCTAAAATAGTTTTATATGTAAAAGATACGCTGATTGCATATTTAAAACTTGCCAGATATTGCAGAGAAAAGCTTAATCCTATAGTTGTGGCAGTGACAGGAAGTTCCGGAAAAACTACGACAAAAGAAATGATAGCTTCTGTCTTGGAAACCTCATACAAAACCCATAAGTCACCATTAAATCATAACAATGAAATAGGCATGTGCCAGACTATACTCTCTATGCCCCATGAAACAGAAGTTCTGATTTTAGAAATGGGCATGCGCGGTTTAAAAGAAATAAAACTTCTTTCAAAATATTCGCTTCCGGACATAGCTGTCATTGTAAATATAGGCTCTGCGCATATAGGAAGATTAAAAACAGTTGAAAATATAGCAAAAGCAAAATGCGAAATTACAACAAAACTTCATCCTGAAGGTATATTATTTGCACAGGATTCTGTTTTGTTAAGAAATGCAAACAAATATAAAGGAACAACAATTTATCTAAGTCTGAAAATGCCGGAATTTCAAATGTTGAAAAAAACACCTGAGTACAGTGAATTTCTGTTTAATCAACGGAAATATATCTTGAATGTCGGTGGAGAACACAATATTCAGGATGCACTATATGCAATATGTGTCGGACTGAAAATGGGTATACAGCCCGATAAAATAGCGCAAGGACTCAGTGAATACAGACCGATAGAGCAGCGTTGGGAAGTAAGGGACGTAGGCGGATACAAAATCATCAACGATAGTTATAATGCTAATCCGGAATCGATGAAGGCTGCTTTAAATACCTTTCTTGAGCTTTATGAAGGCCACAAAACTGTAGTACTCGGTGACATGGGTGAACTAGGAGATAATGCAGTAAAATACCATAAAAATATTGGGAAACTGCTTAACAAATTTACAGATATTACAGTTTTAACAGTAGGTCAGCTGGCAAAAAATATAGCGGAAGTATGTGAACATAATGCTGTCTCTTTTGAGGATAATAAATCTGCAGCGAAATACATAGTTGAAAATATACCGGCAGGTACCCTGATACTATTTAAAGCATCAAGGTCAATGAAGTTTGAAGAAATAATTTCTGAAATAGAGGAGTTGAAAAAATAATGATTTTAGCGGCAGTGGCAGGATTAATAGCGTTTGTTCTGTCTTTATTATTCGGAGTACCATATATAGAGTTTTTAAAAAAGAAAATGTACAGCCAGTATGTTCTGGCAGAAGCACCTGAATCCCACGCAAAAAAAGGCGGAACCCCTACAACAGGAGGTGTCTTTATTGTATTTGCATCTGTGCTTGCAGCTGTTATTTCTCTTTTAATGGCGGAAAAAACTTCGACCGGTGCATTTTTATTGTTAATAACCTTTGTATTTTACATGTTTGCAGGCTTTCAGGACGATATTCAGAAAATTCACAATCACCAAAACAAAGGTCTGACAGCCAGAGGCAAACTGTTTTTACAAATAGCAATATCCGTACTGCCTGTTTTGTTTGTTACAATAAGCGGAAGAACCTTTTTAACCTTCGGTGAATATACAATTAACCTCGGATGGTTGTATCCGTTTTTTGGTATATTTCTGATTACGGGTGTATCTAATGCCGTTAATCTTACAGATGGTTTAGATGGACTTGCGGCAACTAATATGGTGATAGCAATGGGTGCAATGGTCGGTATAAATTTAATTATGCATAATATTGATATTGCAATAATTTCAGCAGCAGTTGCAGGGGCATGTCTTGGATTTTTGTATTATAACAAATATCCTGCAAAAGTCTTTATGGGCGATACTGGCTCGCTTGCACTGGGTGGAATACTCGGAACCATTGCAGTTATGGGCAAATTTGAATTATGGCTGATACCGATAGGGCTGGTGTTTATGTGTGAAACACTGTCTGTTATACTACAAGTCACAAGCTATAAACTTACGGGAAAAAGAATTTTTAAAATGAGTCCGATACATCATCATTTTGAGTTGTGCGGATGGAGTGAAAATAAAATTGTTGCGGTATTTTCCTTTATTACATTAATATTTTCAGCAGCAGCCGTATTTCTGTTTTGGAAAATGAACGCATAGGCAGGTAAAAATGAAAAGAAAATGGTTTGACAAAAAAGTTTTGATTCTTGGTCTTTCAAAAAGCGGTGTAGCCGCAGCCGAATATCTGGCAGATAAAGGCGCAGAATGCTTTATAACTGAAAAAAAAGAACGAAGTGATAAAGACAATGAACTAATTGAACGATTAGAAAATAAAGGTATAAAAATTGAATTTGGCGGACACAGTGAAGAGTTTCTCGACGGAGCATATACAGCTATAACCAGTCCGGGTATACCACCGCAATCACCCGTCTTTCAAATGCTTAAAGAAAAACAGATTCCGGTTATCAGTGAAATTGAACTAGCATATCTTGAAACCGGCGCTCCCTTTATTGCGATAACAGGAACAAACGGAAAAACTACGACCACAATGCTTACATCTTTTATTCTTGAAAAAGAATTGAAAGCTCCTGCTTGTGGAAATATCGGCATACCGCCTTGTACGCTGTTGAATAAAGAAAATGACTATTATGTATGTGAGGTAAGTTCTTTTCAAATTGAATTCAGTCATTGCTTCCACCCCCAGATTGCAGTTTGGATGAACTTTACACCAGATCATATTGACTGGCATGGCGGATTAGATAATTATTTTGCGGCGAAAGCCAGACTTTTTGCAAAAGAGAAAAAACCCGCTTTTGCTGTTTTTTCTGCAATTGACGATCGAGTAAGAGAGTTTGGCGAAAATTATAACGGTGAAAAATTCTTCTTCGGAAAAGAATATGAAAAAAATTGCTGCTATATAAAAGATGACGCTATCTGGTTTAAACGCAAACAGGAGGAAAAAATTATAGATTTAAAAGACGTTCCGCTTGTTGGTTTTCATAACTATCAGAATGTTATGGCCTCTATAATCACAGCAAAGATAGTCGGAATATCAAAAGAACATATAGTTGAAGCAATAAAAGAATTTAAAGCGCCTGAACACAGATGCGAGTTCATCGGAGAAGTCCAAGGAAAGCTTGTTTACAATGACTCAAAAGCCACAAATCCGGAAGCCGCAATATTTGCACTAAATTCATTTGAAGGAAAAACAGTTACACTTATTGCCGGCGGACGAGATAAAAATACTGATTTAACAGACTTTTGCAATACCGTTAAAGAACGTATAAATACAGTTATTCTTCTTGGAGAAGCAAAAGAACGTTTTGAGACAGAACTTAGAAAGAACGGCTTTAACAATATTATTTGCGTAAATACGTTCAATGAATCAATAGATAAAGCTTTTGAGCTTGAAAACCAAGTTATTTTACTGTCACCTGCTTGTGCAAGTTTTGATATGTTCAGCGGATATGAAGAACGGGGAAGAGTGTTCAAAGAATATGCCTTATCAAAGAAATAACAGAACGATTAATAAAAGACTGCACGGCGATATTGTGCTTTCACCTCCGGACACAACACTTATGGTTGTTGTAGCTTTTCTTGTTGTAATAGGTTTGATGGCAATATTTAGTGCCGGAGCCCCTAAATGTATGGAAGCAGGTGAAAATCCCGCATCATTTGCAATAAAACAGTTTGCTTATATGATAGTCGGCCTTGTCGGTTTGAGATATTTTGTAAAACTGGATTACAAAAGATTAAAAGACTGGGCAGTTCCGTTCGCCTGGTTTGTAATAATCATGCTAGCTCTCGTCGACTTTACGCCTCTCGGGGTGGTAGTCAACGGGGCAAGAAGGTGGATAAACATAGGTCCTATCCAATTTCAGCCTTCTGAGATGACGAAACTCGCAGTAATTTTTCTTCTGTCATCTGCATTTTATAAAACAAAAGATATCTTTGACAGTCAAAAATTTACAAAATACTTTTTGCCTATTTTAATCATGATATTTCTGGTATACAAACAGCCAAACCTCAGTATGGTAATTTTACTTATGCTCATATCCACAGTTATGTACCTGAGTGTCAGCGGCTCTGTAAAATATATGATAGCTGCCGGGATTGCGGCTGTAAGTGTATTTGTAACTTCATTTATGCTATTCGGACAAAAATTACTGCACGGATATCAAATGTCACGTATAAAAATATGGCTGAATCCTGAATCTGATCCATACGGTGCGGGATATAATATTATTCAATCCCTTCTGGCTTTTGCTGCCGGCGGATTTTGGGGTGTAGGCTACGGGAACTCAAAACAAAAACTGGCCTGGCTCCCTGAAGGGCATACTGATTTTATTTTTGCAGTAATAGCGGAGGAACTTGGGTTTTTGGGCTGTTTCTTGATTATTGGTCTGTTTTGGACATTTATTCACCGCGGTATAATAATATCTTCTAGATGTACTGATATGTTCGGCAAACTTATGGCTATAGGTATTACACTCTCTATCGGACTGCAGGCATTTATAAATATGAGCGTTTCCAGTTCTCTTATACCGGCTACCGGTGTACCATTACCGTTTATCAGTTATGGCGGTACATCTTTGATAGTCTCGATGTGTATGGTTGGAATTTTACTTAATATATCCAGAAAACGAATTAAGAGGATAAGAGGAAATGAGTACTCCAAACAAGGATAAACATATCTATTTTATAACAGGCGGAGGCACCGGAGGGCATATTTATCCCGCAATGGCAGTAGCTGATGCGTTGCAAAAACAAGAAGATACAAAAAAAATATTTTATATAGGAAATGAAAAGAATCAGGAAAAAAGGATTGCAGACCTTGCTGGATATTCTTTTTTAAATGTTAATATTAGCGGAATGCCTCGTAAAATCAGCTTAAAACTTCTAACATGGATAATAAATCTCGGACTCTCAACATTCAGGTCAATTTTTTATATTCTAAAATACAAACCTGATTTGGTTTTCGGAACCGGAGGATATGTGAGTGCACCTGCATTATTTGCTGCAATACTGACACATACACCGTTCGTAATTCATGACTGTGATGCAATGCCCGGGATTGTATCAAAAACAGTTGCCCCGTATGCAAAATCAGTTTCACTTGCTTTTGAAAAGTCAAAAGAACTTATTAATTCTAAAACCATATACTGCAACGGCAATCCCATTCGCAAGGAATTCCTTGAGCTGAATAGAGCGCAAGCCCGCAAAATTCAGGGAATAGAAAACAAATTTACAATTATAGTTATGGGCGGCTCACAGGGAGCAAAAAGAATTAATTCAGCTCTTGTAAAATCTTTAAAGAATCTGTTTTGTAAATACGATATCCAAATTCTTCATCAGACCGGCAAAAAGAATTTTGAGGATGTAATAAAAGAACTTGAGTCTGAATATCCGGAATACAAGGATAATAAGAATTATATTGTCAGACCCTATTTTGATGATATGTATATTCCGCTGCTTGCTTCTGATGCTGCTGTGGCTCGTTCCGGTTCATTAAGTTTGTCTGAGATTTGTATCTCCGGGCTTGCCTCAATACTTGTACCATACCCTTATGCAGCTGCTGATCATCAAAGAATAAATGCAAAAGAAATGGAAAATCAGGGTGCCTCGCTATACATAGAAGACTCAGAATGCAATGCCGAACATCTATCATCATTGATTGAAGAGTTGATAAACAATAGAGAAAAACTGATATCACTGCAAAACAATGCAAAAAAACTTGCAAAACCGCATGCAACCGAAAACATAATAAAACAGATAAAAACAGCTCTGATAAAATAAAATTAATGTCATAAATCTGTTTTTTAGCTATAATTTTGTTAGTTCAAAGGGAATTAAGAAGGGATTAACCGTGATAAAAGAACAATATTTTCCGCAAGAAATAGAAAAAGAATGGCAAAAAATTTGGGAAGAGAACAAATTCGGAAAAACATACGATGACTCTGAAAAACCCAAATATTATGCACTATCAATGTTTCCATATCCGTCAGGAAAACTGCACATGGGACATGTCAGAAACTATACAATAACAGACGTTATTGCACGTTTTAAGAAAATGCATGGCTTTAATGTCCTGCATCCGATAGGCTGGGACAGTTTCGGCCTGCCTGCTGAAAATGCGGCAATACAACACGGTGAAAGCCCTGAAAAATGGACTGATGAAAATATTTCTTATATGAAAATGCAGCTGAAAAAACTCGGTCTTATGTACGACTGGGACAGAGAAGTTGCGACCTGCAAACCTGATTATTATAAATGGACTCAGTGGCTTTTTTTGCAGCTGTACAAAAAAGGTCTTGCATACAAAAAAGAAGCTGCCGTTAACTGGTGCGACCACTGCGCGACAGTTCTCGCCAATGAACAGGTAATAGACGGAAAATGCTGGAGATGCGACAGCGTTGTCGAAAAGAAATACCTGTCTCAATGGTTCTTAAAAATTACGGATTACGCAGAACAGCTGCTTCAGGATATAGATAAACTCGAAGGCTGGCCTGACAGCGTAAAAATAATGCAGAAAAACTGGATAGGTAAATCCGAAGGTGCTATTTTCAGGTTTAAAGTAAAAGAAATTGAAGGTCTGGAAGTTCCTGTTTACACAACAAGACCTGACACCGTACACGGAATTACCTATCTTGTTGTTGCACCGGAATATAAAGATATTGAAAAATTAACAACACCGGAGAATAAAGAAGCAGTAGAGGCATACAGGGCAAATGCACGTAAAATGACAGAAATCGAAAGACTCTCTACAGAACGTGTAAAAACAGGTGTGCCACTTGGAACTCACTGTATAAACCCATTCACAGGCGAAGAATTTCCGCTTTGGACTGCAGATTATGCGCTTGTTGAATACGGAACAGGAGCTGTTATGGCAGTACCGACGCACGATGAAAGAGACTTTGATTTTGCTAAAAAGTATAATCTGCCTTTAAAGGTTGTTATCCAGAACCCTGAAAAACCTTCTGACTGCAAAGAAGCAGCTTACACAGAACCGGGTGTTCTGGTAAACTCTAACGAATTTACCGGCATGAAAAATGAAGAAGCCAAAAAAGCTATTACCCAAAAAGCTGTTGACGGAGGCTTCGGTGAATTTAAAACACAGTACAGACTGCGTGACTGGCTCATTTCAAGACAGAGATACTGGGGTGCTCCTATACCGATAGTGTATTGTGAAAAATGCGGCCCTCAGCCGGTTCCGGAAAATCAGCTGCCAGTAAAATTACCGGAAGATATTGATTTCAGCGTAAAAGGCAAATCACCGATTTTGACATCAAAGACATTTCTCGAAACAACCTGCCCGTGCTGCGGCGGAAAAGCAACAAGAGAAACGGATACAATGGATACATTTATATGTTCAAGCTGGTACTATCTCCGTTACGCAGATGCAAAAAATGCAAATGCACCGTTTAGTAAAGAGCTTGTTAACAAATGGCTGCCCGTTGATCAGTATGTAGGCGGTATTGAACATGCAATTTTACACTTGTTGTATTCAAGATTTTTCACAAAAGCGTTAAAAGACCTCGGACTTGTGGACTTTGACGAACCGTTTAAAAATCTTCTGACACAGGGTATGGTGTTAAAAGACGGCTCTAAAATGTCTAAGTCAAAAGGCAACACAGTTGACCCTGATGAAATCTTTGAAAACTACGGTGCTGATACAGCAAGATTGTTTATTCTTTCAGATTCACCGCCGGCAAGAGACTTTGACTGGTCAGATGCAGGTGTTGAAGGATGCTACAAGTTCCTGAACAGAGTCTGGAGATTGTATGCTGCTAATCAGAATAATTTAACACTCGATTACAAACTGCCGGATGATGTTTCTGTGCTCTCAAAAGAAAACAATGACCTTGTCCGCACAACCCACATCGCAATCAAGGGAATTACGCAGGATATATCAAACGAATTTCAGTTCAACACTGTTATTTCAAAATATCGTGAATTTGTAAATGCAATTTACGATTATACCGGCAAGAAGAATGTGTATAGTGATGAAGACAAAAATGTCTTGAGCTTTGCCCTTATTACGCTGCTGAAACTCATGGCACCGACAACAGTGCATTTAACAGAAGAAATATATCATCAGCTCGGCGGCAAAGGATCTATTCACGAAACAGACTGGCCGGTTTATGAAGATAAGCTGGCAAAAACTTCTGCAATAACTCTTGTCGTTCAGGTAAACGGCAAAGTTAAAGACAAAATTGAAGTCGACGCCGAATCGACAAAAGAAGAGCTTGAAAAACACGCTCTTGAAAGCGAAAAAGTTAAACAGGCCATGGACGGAAAAACAGTTGTTAAGACGATTGTAGTTCCGGGACGGCTTGTTAATATTGTAGTTAAATAGGATAAGCAGTAATTTTTAAGGCGGCGAAATAAAAACCGCCTTTTTTTTGAATAATATTGGAAAACCCGACAAATGCGGGAAAACATCAGGCTGAATACATACGAAGCTATGATTTAGAGAATGATATTTTTCGTTCTATGCTGTTGGGCAGGTTTGTCCAGCCTGCTTTACTCTGCTTAAGGATGTCTTTGGTATTTCTATGGATTGCCGCGCACTCGTTCGCTGTCTTGGATTATTGACGTTCGCAAGGTTTTGCACTCCGCTTTAATTTGCTTCGCAAATCCCGCGTCGTCTACCTTG
>CALUPY010000027.1 GCA_944322755.1 Candidatus Gastranaerophilales bacterium
TTCGGGCGGGCACGATGCGAAGCAAGTGCCCATGCGAGCAAAAACCACGCTTTTTGCGAGCGCCCGTAATCCAAGAGCGGATTTTGGCGGCTGTGGAGTCGAGCCCGTAAGGGCGAGCGAACAGCCATGTGAGCAAGGTTGACGACGCGGGATTTGCGAAGCAAATCAAAGCGGAGTGCAAAACCTTGCGAACGTCAATAATCCAAGAGCGGATGTACCTTCTTTTTCGGCTGAGCTGAGGCGAAGCCAGAAAAATGGCGTCACGGCATAGCGTAATACAACGAAGTCTGCAAAGGACTGTAAATAGTGACACGTAAGTGCGCTGTGTGAAAATCTGTCATCCTGAACTTGTTTCAGGATCTTAACTGTGTGGCGTATAGCGCAATATAGTAAGCCTGTAAGATCCTGAACAGACACGATTGTTGCGGAGTTCCGGATTTTGCGCTTCAGGATGACAGTCTATGCTGTTTTTTGGATTGCCGCGCCCTCGTTCCTCGGGCTCGCAATGACGCGTTATTTCATGTTTTCTTTCCCCGTCATTGCGAAAGGCGGAATCGGACGGGCACGCCGTGCGAGGCAAAGCCGAGCCCAGTGCCCTTGCGAGGGGAAACCACGCTTTTCCCGAGCGTCCGATTTCAAGAGCGGATTTTCGGACGAGTGAGCGAAGCGAAACTCGGGGAGCGAGAACCGAAGTGAACACTGGCGCAAGCCAAGTGAACGACAGGTTCGAGCGTGAAGAAAATCCAAGACAGCGGAGCGACGAAGCAATCCAGTCGATCGACGCTGCTTATTTCTTAATCTACGCACTATGTCATGCTGAAGCAATAACCTTGGGATGATGTTACCATCGTCTGTGTTCAGCATCTTACCAGTGCCGGAGACTGCGCTATACTTCAAGTATGTAAGATACTGAACAGACACGATTGTTGCAGAGTTCCGGGTTTTGCGCTTCAGGATGACAGTCTATGCTGTTTTTTGGAATGCCGCGCCCTCGTTCCTCGGGCTCGCAATGACGCATCATGTTTCGCTTTCTTTCCCAGTCATTTTATGTTTATTAAGCTATATAGTTGTTGCCAATCCAGCCTGCGCCAAGAAAAAAGCATTCCTCAAGCATTTTGTCCAAAGAACGGTATATTTTTTTTCTTGGTTTTTGCTGAGCTTTTTTTAAAGCTGCTTTTGTCTCGTCATACTGTGCTGCAATGGACAGTGTATAATTTGCAAACGGGTTTGTCGATGATGTAGTCATTTTTTATCTCTCTCTATTTAGTCGGTAATTGGGGTTTTAATAGGCCTTAATTAGTTTTGCCTGATATTTGATGTATTAATTACTGTGCGTAAGTAAATCCGTCTTTGATGTTGTTTTCTGTGAGCTTCTGCCAGCCGTCTTGTTGTGTAGCGAGCATTTTCTGTTTTGTTTCAGCCTGCTGTTTTTCAACATTAAGCTGCTGCTCTTTTACATGAATTCTTGCGAGCAATGCCTGATATTTAGACTGAAATGCTTCACTGTTCACATATTCAATGGCTGCTACAGGGTCATCATCCTGGTTTATGTAGTTCTGACATTCAATTTGCTGTTTTGTCGTGATATCTGCACTTTCTCTTGAAAGGTTCATAAGCTCATTTGTGATTTCCGTTATTCTTGATTCCAAATCAGCTTTTTGTGCAATTATGCTCTGTGATGTCAATTGTGATACAGCGAAGCCCATCTCTTTATCCTCTTTCTTGTTTCTTACTTATTTCTCTCTTTATTTTTGTTTTATATATCTCGTATATATATAAAGTAATTTAGTATATAAAAATTGCCTTTTTTGTATATATTTTCCTTAATATTTCGTAACAAACAAAAAAACCCAGGTTTTAGCCTTACGCCGAGCGGGTTTGAGGCAAAATGACCGCCCAATAACAAGAATAACAAGATATATATATAATTATAATATATTGTTATGTTGGCGAAAAAAACAAAAAAATATAGCTCAAACCCTTATAGCAATAGAGTTTTGAGGCTGG
Organism: Candidatus Gastranaerophilales bacterium; assembly: GCA_944322755.1. Lineage (GTDB taxonomy): Bacteria > Cyanobacteriota > Vampirovibrionia > Gastranaerophilales > Gastranaerophilaceae > CALUPY01. Next base: position 2,008 of record CALUPY010000027.1, read on the forward strand.
CGACAAAAAATTTTAAAATTTGGTATATACTTTATATATACTATACCGCCCAAATTTCCTTATTATTAAAGAAAAATTTTAAACACTTATGCAAAAAGCTAATTTTTATAACAAAAAAAAGACAGAAAGACTTGTTGTGCATGTTGAATATTTTTTATAAAAATTGTCAAAAATTTTAATCTTCAGGCTGCACATCATATTTAGAAAGGAGCGCTCTGTGTTTTATGTCAAAAATTTGAGAAAGAGACAGCGCCGACAGTCCCGCGCCTGCAAGCGCACAAAGGACAGCTGAAAGTGACTGCATTGCCCCTGACATATTTTTTGCTGCAGCAGCACCGATTGTCGCACCGGCAACAGTACCAATAATCATTGTCATTCTTGTTTTTTTCTTCCATCTAATATTTTCATCCTGAATTTGGGCTGAAAATTCATCGAATTTATCATTCGAAACCGTATATTTATGAGTAGTATGTTTGTTCCAGAGAGAATCTTTGATTGTTATTGATTTTAGATTTCCGGTTGATTGAACACTGCTAACCTGCATTCGGCTTTCCCTTCTTTTTTCTATGTGTATTTAAAAGTGTAGCAGAAAAATTTTTGTTAGTGCAAAGTGTATGTTTTACAATATTTTACAAATCTTTTCTGCCAGGTAAACAACAACTCCAGCAACCGCCCCGAGCAGAATCAGCAGCATTGGACGTTTACGCAGAAAATATCCGCAAACAGAGAAAAAGCACAGCATTATGACCGCTTTTAAAGAAACCAAATCCATGACCCTGTGTGATGCTGCGAATTTGTCGATGGTAAGAATTGCTGATTTAAAAATCTGCAGCGCCGCAACTGTAATCAGCGCTACAGCAGCCGGCCTTAAGCCGTACATAATATACTCTGTAAAACAGCTGTTTTTATATTTTTTTAGTATTTTGGAAAGTATGGGCACAATTATAACAGAAGGAAGCACAACAGCAACTGTCGCAAGTACAGCCCCAAGAAAATTTCCCGCCTGAAAACCAGCATATGTCGCCATATTTATCCCGATAGGACCCGGTGTAACATTTGAAACAGCAATCATTTCCGTAATTGTATCTGCATCATACCAGTGATAAACGGGAATAAGATAATACAAAAACGGGATTACCGTGTACCCTCCGCCCACAGCAACACAGCCGATTTTGAAAAATTCTACGAAAACATCAATCAGCATGCTTGGCACCTCTTAAGAGTTTTACAATTAATCCGCAAATACCGGACAAAATGATTATCCAGAAGGGTGAAACACGGAAAAATACCGCGGCAGCAATTGACACAATAAAAATTATTGATGTAAACCAGTCATTTACAGACTTTTTCCAGAGTTCGAGTATCGTCAAAAATATTAATACGCAGACTGCAATGCCTATTTCGTTGAAGATTGACTGTACCAGCGGATAGTGCGATATATTTCCAAGCATGGTTGCGAAAATAATCATCGCAGCAAATGCAGGAAGACACATCCCGAAAATGCTTGCCAGCGCACCGAGAATACTTCTTGCACTGTAGCCAATGAACATAGACACGCTGCCTGCAACTATTCCCGGAACACATTGAGCCAGAGCGTAGTAGTCTATCATCTGTTCCTGTGTACAGATTTTTTCTTTCTCAACTATCTCAGCCTGCAGAAACGGGAGTATTGCATAGCCGCCGCCAAATAATACGAGTCCGATTTTAAAAAATATCCAGAATAATTTAAGTAAACTAACCTTTTTTTTCATCTAAATGTCTTCAGCAATTATATGCGCAACTTTTTTTGAGGACTCTTCCTGTGAAAGAAGGTCATGTACTTTTGACAAATCATTCACCATCTGTTCGCGATAGATACCGTCGTTCAAAATTTTCAGTATATTTTCTGCAATAATATGCGGATTTGAGTCTTTTTGCAAAAGCTCTGGAACTATGTCTTTGTCCATGATTATATTCGGAAGACAAACACGCTCTATGCAGCGCACCAGTCTGTACACAATATATGCAATCCACGGGCCTCTGTAGCTAATAATCATCGGCGTTTTATACAGTGCGGCTTCCAGTGCAACAGTTCCCGAGGCAAGCATTAATGCGTCAGAAACACTCAACAGCGCCTGATTGTCTCCTTTGATAACTTTTATATCAGCCTTTCCGAGATATTTTTCAAAAATTTCATCTTTTAAATTGGGCGCCTGTGACATAACAAACTGTACGTCTTGAGCTTTTTGTTGAATTAAATCTCTGGCTTTCAGAAATATCTTCATAAGATTTTTTAGTTCAAAAGGCCTGCTGCCCGGAAATATAGAGACAAGTTTTTTTGATTTGTCGAGATTATATTTTTCAAAAAAATCATCGCGGTTTGCAGGAGGCGGAAGCTGTGAAATAAGGGGGTGACCGACATATTCTGCTTTTATTCCCTCTTTTTCATACATTTCTTTCTCGAACGGAAATATGGTCATGACCATGTCTATATTTTTTTTGACAGTGTTTATACGCCATTTTCTAGACGCCCAAATCTGGGGCGGGATGTAGTAATATATCTTTAACCCGGCTTTTTTCAAAAATTTTGACAGATTCAGGTTGAATCCGCCGTAGTCAATCATCAAAACCAAATCCGGCTTATACTCGTTTATCAGATAGTCTGCAACCCTTTTGCCCAGCATATAATGGTCAAAAAGAATTTTTAAATCAAGCCCCATGGCTGACATTTTTGAATGGTCGGAGAAAAGCTTTACATTGAGACGTTTCAGCTGCTTGCCGCCTATAGCCTCAATTTGAATATCCAAGTCCATGTCATAAAGACGTTTTACGACAGCCGCGGCATGCGCGTCTCCTGATGCCTCTCCTGTTATAATAAAAAGTTTTTTCATACTGCCATCACAATAATATTATGCTTGTTTGCGTAATCAATAAGTTCTTTCTGATTTACTAGTATAGTTTCATTAGCCTCTACTGCAATAATTTTTGCGCCGTATTTTTTCATAACCTTTAAAGTGTTCACACCGACAGCAGGAATATCAAAGCGTTTGTCCTGTGTTGGTTTGCTGACTTTAACGATTACGACATCTTTTCTGCCGCCGAGCTTGCAGCCGCGTTCAATACATTTGTCAGTGCCTTCAATTGCCTCAACAGCCATAATCATTTTGTTTTTTATAACAACAGACTGTCCGACATCGAGTTTGCCCATTTCTTTGGCAAGCCAGTAACCGTATTCGACATCTACAATCTGCTCTGCGTCAGGTTCATGTATCCCGAGCACACCGGGCGGCGCAATAAGGTTTTTTATAAATATTGTCTGGTCAAGAACGGTAATACCCATTTCTTCAAGCTGATCGACTATAATGAGCATAACAGCATCATCATTCAGCCTTTGGGCTTCTTTCATAAGCCTTAATGCTTCCATGTCAAATTTCGGACATCTCAGAAGCAGACCTTTATGAACCTTTCCTATAAAAGTAAGCTGGGTTATGTTCTCATTTCTGAGTGTTCTTTTTATTTTTAAAATCTCTCCGGGTCCGAAGTTGTAGACCTTTGAGCAGTATTTTTTTAACTGATTTCTGTTATCGGAAGACAATGAAATAGCTATCATTTCGAACCCGTTTTCCTGTGCTGCTTTTGCAACTGCAACGGGTAGAGCGCCGTCGCCGGCGATTAAACATTGTCTTTTATCCAACACGATAGACAAAATACCTCTCCTTAATTGTCTGTTATTCTAACGTCCTTTAATAATACTATAAAAACACTCTTTATTACAAATATTTTTAACAGAAAGGGATTACCCCGGCTTTACAGATTAGCTCTGCAAACCCGAAAAACAGGCTGTTCAGCTAACTTCACGCCTGCATTCTATAGCACGCGCAAGTGTAATCTCATCCGCATATTCAATATCAGAACCTATTGGTATACCGAAGGCAATCCTGCTTATTTTTACATTAAAAGGTTTAATGAGCTTTGTTAAATACAGGCTCGTTGCCTCGCCCTCTACAGAAGGCCCCAGTGCAAGTATCACTTCTTTAATGTCATTGTTGGCAATACGCTGCAGAAGTTCTTTTATTCTGATATCCTCTGCTCCTATGCCCTCAATCGGCGATATAAGCCCCTGCAGAACATGGTATTTGCCTTTGTATTCATTTGTGTTTTCTATAGCGACAAGATCCTTTGTCTCTGCGCATACGCATATCATAGAGCTGTCTCTGTTCGGGTCTGAGCATATTTCACACGGATTTGACGCTGACATATTGTAACAGATGTCACAGTAGTGGATGGTCTCTTTTGCAGTTACCATTGCATTGGCAAATTTTTCCACTTCTCCCATGGGCATTTTTAAAAGATAAAATGCGATACGCTGTGCGGATTTAGGGCCGATTCCCGGAAATCTCTGAAAATAATCTATCAAAACAGCCAGAGGCTTTGTGTATTGCATTAGAACAGTCCCGGTATGTTAATGCCGCCTGTTAGCGATTTCATTTTTGCTTCTTTAGCGCTGCTGGCTTGTGAAAGAGCCTGTTTCATTGCTGTTGAAATGATGTCCTCCAGCATTTCTACTGTATCATCATCTACAGCTGATGGATTCTCAGGGTTAAGAGCCTCTTTTTGGAGTTTTATTGATTTAAAATATCCCTGTCCGTCACAAACCACTTTGACAGAGCCGTTTCCTGCCTCTGCGCTGAATTCTGAATTCTCAAGCTCTGTCTGTGCTTCCTGGAGTTTTTTCTGCATAAATTGAGCTTGTTTCATCATTTGAGCTATGTTCATTTTTGTAAACCTCTCCCTTTTTTCCAAGTTTTGTATAAATATTATTTGAGTATTATAAATTATAAAATAAAATATTCTGTTTTTGCAAGAAATATGGTAATATTTTCACATGAACATGAAAAAGAACAAAGGATTTTCCACGCTGGAAATTATTGCATCTATTTTTGTTATTGTGGTTATATTCTTTGTCTGTATAAGGCCGATGCAGATGTATCAGCGAAAAAAGGATGCTGCATCGATTTTAAAAAAGACATATTCTGAGCTGTTTCAAACATTACAAATGGCAGTTGGAGAAAACGGCGATGTCAGCAGATGGGGTTTCACGGGAAGATTTGAAGACAGGAAAATTATACAAACAAAAATCGCTCCCCACTTAAACCTGGGGGAAAACTGTCTTGAAAAAACCGGCAAATGTGTACCTTTAGAAAATTACAAAACACTTGGAAACAAATATACTTCACTGAATTTAAGCATGCTTCCCGCTTTCACGCTGGCTAACGGCGCCAGCGTGATGTTTGATTTTATGCGCTCCTGCAATGCGCAAGGCAGTGTGTGTGCACTGATATACATAGATGTGAACGGAAGTGCAAAACCGAATATGCTCGGACGGGATCTTTTTATTTTTGAGCTGAAAAATTCAAATTCAATGCTGGAACCTTACAATAAAAAAAATAAAGAGCTTATCTCTGACGCAAAAGAAGGCTGCAGCAAAAAATCTCTGGCCGCAAAAAACTGTGCTGCACTTATTTATAACAACAACTGGAAAATAGGAGATGACTATGACTGGTAGTTTAAGCAAGAGAATTGCCGGTTTTCTTAAAACTTGAAAAATGGCTGCCTGTTTATTATAATTTCCTTAAAAATGCTTGAAAGGGAGAAAATAGTTAATATGGATGAAAATAAAATACTGAGCTATATTCCGATGGTAATCGAACAGTCCTCTCGCGGAGAAAGAGCTTTTGATATATTTTCGAGGCTGCTCAGAGAAAGAATTATTTTCCTGGGCGAAGAAATTGATGATGAGATGGCAAATGTGATAATTGCACAGCTGCTTCTGCTCGACTCGGAAAATCCGGAAAAAGATATTATGCTTTATATTAACAGCCCGGGTGGCGTAATAACTGCAGGACTCGCCATTTATGACACAATGCAGCATATCAGAGCCGATGTCAGCACTATATGCCTCGGTGAAGCCGCCAGTATGGGCGCATTTCTTCTCTCTTCCGGTGCAAAAGGTAAAAGGCTTTCACTGCCCAGCTCGAGAATCATGATTCACCAGCCACTGGGCGGTGCAAGAGGGCAGGCTACAGACATTGAAATTGAGGCAAAAGAAATCTTAAGAATGAAATCTATGTTGAATGAAATTCTTGCTTCTAACTGTTCACAGCCGCTCGACAAAATAAAAGAAGATACAGAAAGAGATTATTATATGTCTGCACAGCAGGCTGTTGAATACGGCTTGATAGATAAAGTAATAAGCAGAGTGTAAATGTAAAGATTTTGTTACATTTTAGTATATTTTATTAGGTAGTATTTATTTAAAAACTGCCTATTTTTTTTATATATTATGCATAAAAAATATATAGTTTTTTTATTGAAGCTGTTTGAGATGTCGATGTATTCGCAGCAATAGCGTACATTAGAGGCATTTTTACAAAAAAAGCGGAAGAAGATGTTTTTTACAAGCAATTTATGAATGAAAAATGTTTTTATATAAATGTAAGGTTAAATAGTTTGGTTATGGTAGGAGACTAAAAGTGTACGCAATATTTACAATGCGAAAACTACAACTGACGCAGCGGATTAATCAGCTCCAGTACAGACAAATGCAGCTCTCCCAGAGATTGATGGATTTGGCTACGTACGCAGGCAACGTTGCTGACGGTATACTGACTCCGGAAGAGTTTATGAGCTCTCCTGCCAGTATATTCGGTGTTCAAACGAATTTTCTGAACAGCAGCATTCCGAAAGCTCTTTTCCAGGCCGGTACAGCAACACAAATGCATATAAACAATATTATGAATATGAACGCTATGTCCGGCGGTCAGTACGGCATGCTCGTTGACCCCAGCAATCCGAACTCAATATATGCAAATCAGTTCTTTATCTTTAATTCTTATTTCAAACAGGCTCTTGAAGCTGCAGGCAAAGCTGAAGCAGCCAAGATTAAAAAACTTGAAACAAATATACAGATGGAAAAACAACAGATTGAAACCCAACTGAAAGCAGCCGAAGCAGAACTCAAGTCTGTTGAAGAAGCAGAAACAAAAGGTATTGAGGCTTCAGCTCCTAAATTTGCTTAAACAAAATTAATAAATAATTTACATAATTCCTCGATAATAATTCCTCGTTAGTGTGAAAGTGAGAATAAGTGATACCCCTATTTCAAAATAGGGGTTTTTCTTTACAATTGCTTGCACTAATTTAAAAAAAGGTATAAAATGTTCTAAAGTAAGTACTAAATCAATAGTAAGAATAAGAATTTTGCATTGGTGGCTATTTACGTATTAACAACATCAAAACAAGGAGAAACAAACAATGTATCAAGATGAAACGCTCATCTGCGAAGACTGCGGAGCAGAATTTGTTTTTACGGCAGGGGAGCAGGAATTTTACGCGGAAAAGGGTTTGGTCAACAAACCAAAAAGATGCCCCGAATGCAGAAAGAATAGAAGACAGCACAACAGAAAAAAACTTTTTGATGTAAAATGTTCAAAATGCGGCTGTGATACAAAAGTTCCTTTTAAACCTACCCAGGGAAAAGAAGTCTATTGCAAAGAATGCTATCATGCAATGAAATCAGAAATTCAGGTCTAGTACCTGATATTACCTAATAATTTCTTATAACATATCAAACACATTAACATATCAAACTCGAATTATTAGGTAAGAGGAAAGCGTCCTTTACGGGCGCTTTTTCTTAAAATTTAATTAATGATAATGATGCAACATTCTCTCTTTCATAGTTTACATTGGTTACACTTTGCATTGTTGTATAGAAAGTTATTATCAGCAGCAGCAAAGTTGCTATCAATGTGTAGTTTGCAATTCTTACTTCGTTCATACATTCACTCCGTTTTCTCCAAGTCTAAATAGCCCTCTCTTTTTGCATTATTAAGCCATAATGTTCAAAGAGTTGCCTGCTGCAAGCGAACCTGCTGTTTCTGCGCCCTGTCCGAAGAGCGGTTGCAATTCCTCGGGCTTTTTGTTATAGGCTAATGAACCCGCTGTCTCTGGTCTGAAACCGAATGCACCAATTGATTCAATGTTCATACTTTACTCCTTTACTTATCACTCATCTTATTACTTACTTATTACTTACTTATTATTTACTCTTTATATCTTTTGTATCTCGTACTTATATAAACGCATTTAAAAATCTCTGATTTCAAACAGGGTTTTAAAATATTACAAAACTTAACAGAAACAGAAACATTTCTTAACAAAATTCTCTGAAACGCCCGTCATATCTGATAATTTTATATTAAAAGATACATGTAATCATTAAGAAAATATTAATTAATCTTGAGTAAACAGCTTGATAAACTATAATATATAGTATCAAAAATCAATAAAAAAAGGACGACTATTATGAGGAACAATGATAATTCTTTAAATGAAGAAAAAGAAGGACTCGAAACTGTTGAAAACACGGATTCTTCAGCAAATAATCCGTTTTCTGACGAATGTATTTCAAAAGAGGAAGTTGACGAAATTACAGAAGAATGCGACAGTACTATAGAAAAACTTCAGGCTGAAATTGAAAAACTGAACAACCAGTATCTGAGACTGGCTGCTGATTTTGACAATTACAGAAAAAGACAGATGCAGGAACGTGAAGCGCTTCTTAAATACGGCGCTGAAGATACACTCAAAAAACTTATCGAAACGCTGGACACAATAGACAGAGCGGTTGCATCTACGGAAAAGCTCGAAGATGTAAATGCTGTAAAAGAGAGTTATAATATTGTTTTCAAACAGTTGTTTGACGCGTTGAAAAAAATAGGACTGGAAGTTATAGAAACAAAAGACACTACATTTGACCCGAACTTGCACGAAGCAGTTATGCAGACACCGACATCAGAGTATCCGGAACATACCATAATTGCAGAACTGCAAAAAGGTTACAAACTCGGTGACAGAGTTTTGAGACCGTCTCTGGTTAATGTGGCAGTCAGTGAATAGAGAGAAAAATGGCAAACTATTACGAGATACTTGGGGTAGAGCAGAGTGCGACACAGGAAGAAATCAAACGGGCTTTCAGAAGAAAAGCAAGAGAGCTTCATCCGGATGTGAACAAAGCACCTGATGCGGAAGAAAGATTTAAAGAGCTTGGAAAAGCTTACGAAACATTAATGGACGAGCAAAAACGCTCGCTCTATGACAGATATGGAGAAGACGGACTTAAGAATGCTGGATATGACAACGCAGGGCCGTTTGATTTCGGCTTCGGAAATCTTAATGATATTTTTGAAACCTTCTTTTCCGGTTTTGGCGGAGCATACGGCAGGCATGCCGATCCGAATGCGCCTGTCCGGGGACACGATTTAAGGCTTGATATTGAGCTTGATTTTGAGGAAGCTGTTTTTGGCATAGAAAAAGAAATAAAAATTGACCATCTTGAAACCTGTACTGAATGCAGCGGAACAGGGGCAAAGCCGGGCTCAAAACCTGTTACCTGTCCGACCTGCCACGGCTCCGGCCAGGTTCAGCAGGTTACCCAAACAATACTGGGCAGTTTTACGCAGGTGACTGTTTGTCCGAAATGTCATGGAAGAGGGCAGGTCGTCGAATCTCCATGCGCAAAATGCAAGGGAGAAGGCCGAATTGAGACAGAAAAAGCCGTAAAGGTTAAAATACCTGCCGGCATAGATGACGGTTCAAAAATGCGTATAGCAAAAGAAGGCGATGCCGGCAAAAACGGCGGCTCGAGCGGAGATTTGTATGTAGTATTGCATGTTCGTCCGCACAAAACATTTAAAAGAGACGGATTTAATATATATTCCGAGGAGTTTATTTCCTTCCCGCAGGCTGTACTGGGAGACACCATTACTGTTAATACCGTCCACGGCGAAAAACAGTTGAACATCCCGGCCGGTACGGAATTCGGCAAGCTTTTAACTTTAAAAGGTGCAGGAGTGCCTATTCTCGGTTCAAATGACAGGCATGGCGATCATATTGTCGTGATAAAATACAAAACTCCAAAATCTCTCAATGAAGAAGAGAAAAGGTTGTACAAAAGATTGTTCGAAATCTCGACTAATCGTAAATCAAATGATAATATAATTAGTAAGTTTAAAAATGCAATTCACAATTAACAAAACGTGAAGAGCTGAATGATTTATAATACAAACAGAACTGCGGATAAAGAGGATAGTCAGGATAAATATGAAACTGAAAAAGATATTAGCGTTTGCGCTGGTTTATTTACTCACAACAGGGGCGTCGTTTGCAACAAAACTTCCGGAACCGGTTGAAAAATACATAAAAAAAGAAATTCCAAACACAAGAGTTCGTTTTGACGGTCTGATTACCACCCCGAACGGCACAAACTATATACCTGTCTTTCCAGCTGCCACAAACAGAGCAGCCACTGCAGTCGTGAAAGAAACATATCCCGCAGGCAAAAAGTTCTCACAGTATCCTGAGGTAATTCTTTTTGACAACAATTTTGCACTTCTTAAACTGATAAAAAACAAACAGGGAAGGCTGACTGTTACGGCCTCAAAAAACATTCCTCCTGTCGTAAAAGCAGGGGTACTGCCGCAGGACTTGCTTGTTCCACCGGGTCTTATACTGCCGGATGATATGAAAATAGTGCTCGGAAACTTAAAGATTCCTCTTATAAGCTCTCCTGTGAACAATTTTTTCCAGCAGGATTCGAATGCAAAATTAAAACCTGTTTATAAAAAAATTACTCCGCTTCCTGCTTTAAAAAACAAAACTCTTTTGATAACGACCTTAGAATCTCCTAATGTCAATGTCGTACCGACAGATTCTGCTGAACCGAAGTTTGTGCTGAAAGTTAACGGACTGCCCAGATTTGTCGAGCCTGTATCGAACGACAACTATATAATGGTCGCAGCGTCAGGCAAAACGTTTATTGATATTGCGGATATAAATCAGTCAGTCCTGGCTAAAAAAATCGACCTTTCTGCTGTGCCGTCTGAAATAGTTTTGACACCTGATAAAAATACCGCATATGTAGCTGCTGCTAATGAGGAAGCAATTTTTGTTATCGATATTCATTCAATGTCTTTACTTGAAAAAATAAAAATTGCCGGATATCCGAAACATCTCTATCTTGACGCAAAATCTGGAATGCTGGGATATATAGACAAAACCTCAGGTGATGTCTATACACTGACTACCTCAATGCCCTATATAAATAAAAGAATAGCAAAAGTCGGAAACGTTTCGAAACTCCTCGTCAGCGACAATAAGGTATACCTCCTGTCCCGTACAGAAAGCAAACTTTCTGTCTATGACATAGAACTGCAGGAGATGATTTTTGATGTTGATACAGTCGTAAAACCGATTGATATGATGCAGTTTAACAACAAACTATACATTCTCTCCGGTACTAACAAACTCCAGATTTTTAACATGGACGATTTTTTGATGGAAGCCACTATAACCATTGCGGATAAAGGTTTTACTAAAGATATGATAAAAGTTCCGGACTCAAATCTAGTTCTGATTACTAATATTGCAGGCAATAATTATTATGTCTTCGATGTTTCAAAAAACCAGGTTGTCCAGACAGTCCCGATTTCGCTGAATATTAATGAATTAAAAATAATGAATGTAAGTGTAAAATAATGGTTGAGCTTGAAGAAACATTTAAAGAATTGGAAAAAACACAGCACGAGTTCTGGAATGTCTCAAGACAGACCGCAGTATTCATGAGCATGCTGATAAAGATATCTGATGTAAAATCAGCTCTGGAGATTGGAACCTCAAACGGATATTCTACTTTATGGATTGCCGAGGCGCTTACCCATACAGGAGGTCATTTGACAACAATAGAGTTCTGGGAAAAACGCCAGAAAATTGCTGTTGGAAATCTGACTAAGCATGGACTGATTGAAAAGGTAACACCGATTACGGGTTCTGCGCTCCAGATTCTTCCCAATCTGGATATAAATCCTGATTTTGTATTTATTGACGCAAATAAGGCAGAATATATAAAATATTTTGAAATTTTAAAGGATAAAATGAAAAAAGGCGCTATCTTACTTGCAGACAATGTGCTTTCACATAAAGAAAAAGTTAAGCCGTTTGTGGACAATATTTCTGCTGACCCTGATTTTCAGTGCCAGATTCTGGATTTGCCTGCAGGCATGCTTATGGCATTGAAACTTGTTTAATCCTGCTGAACAGTTTTTGCATACTTCCTGCAAAACTGCAGATTTCATTGGTTATACTTGCCTTTTGCACGGTAAAAAATCCCCATTAGCTAATAAATGTTAATATATTTACTAATCACTCTAAATATGCTATTCTATTCGAGACAACATAAGAAAGAGAGTATAAAACATGAAAAAAATTGTTCTTTTATTAACTATGATGCTTCTTGCAACACCGGCATTCGCTGCAGGAAAATACGCCTCCGTTGATGTTGACAAAATCCTTAACGGCTACAGCAAAACACAGTCTTTGAATGCAAATTTCCAAAAACAAGAAGCTGATATCCGTGTTTATATGTTAGACGCACAGAAAAAAGTTGTTTCTGCAAAAACCGATGCGGAAAGAAAAACACTTGAAGATAAGTACGGCAAAGAACTCCAGACAAAAATGGAAGCTATCCAAAAAGCTAAACTCGAAGCTCTCAAAGGACTCGAAGTTGATGTAAAAGCAGCTATCCAGTCAGTCGGAAAATCTGGAAACTATGACTTGATTATGCCCAGTACAGCAGCTTTCTACGGCGCTACTGACATTTCAGATCAGGTAATTAAAGTATTGAACTCTAAAAAATAACAAGGGTTATCAGTAAATTAAATGAAACATTTTATTAAAGAATACATATCAGACTCAATTGAGACAAAACAGCGCATCATGAACAATGATGCGCTTGTTGAAAAAATCAAAAACGCAGCAGAAGTCATTGCACAGTCCGTAAAGAGCGGACACAAGGTTTTAATCGCGGGCAACGGCGGCAGCGCTGCTGATTCACAGCATATTGCGGCTGAGCTTGTTTGCAGATTTTATTTCGACCGTGATGCCCTTCCTGCAATAGCTCTGACTGTTGATTCATCTGTCCTCACTGCTGCCGGCAATGACTACGGCTATATAAACGTTTTTTCCCGCCAGATTGAGGCGCTGGGCAATGAGGGCGATGTATTTATTGCAATCACCACATCTGGAAATTCGCCCAATATTTTAAAAGCACTTGATGCTGCAAAAAAGAAAAAACTGACTAGCATACTTTTAACAGGCGCAAAAAACTCTCATGCAACAGAACGTGCAAATATTTCCATAAAAGTGCCGTCTGATGAAACTCCGAAAATCCAGGAGTCTCATATAATGATTGGGCATATTTTATGTGCAATTGCAGAAAAAGAAATTTTTTCAAAGTCTTAAAAATATATTTGTGCTATACTGTCAGGTGAAATGAGTGATATAACTTATCAGGACGTAATATCCCAAATAAAAGACAAACTGGACATCGTAGACGTCGTCTCAAAGCATGTTATTTTGAAAAAAAGCGGCGGAAACTACTGGGGGCTTTGTCCGTTTCATAATGAAAAAACTCCTTCCTTTAGCGTAAACCCGTCAAAACAGATATACAAATGTTTTGGCTGCGGCGAGGGCGGAGACGCATTGAGCTTTCTTATGAAAATAAACCACCAGAGCTTTGGCGAGGTAATAAAAGAACAGGCGGAGATTTTCGGTATACCTCTGCCCTCAAATTTCCAAAAATCGCAAGAATCACAGGGCGTAAAACAGCAGGTTCTTGAGGCGATGAAAGCAGCTTCCGAGTTTTATACAAGAAATCTATTGCTCGATAAGACGTCAAACGGCTATCAATACATAAAAAAAAGAGGCTTTGATGATGCTGTTATTACCAGATATAAACTGGGACTTGCGCCTAACAGCTATGAATCACTCCAAAACCACCTTAAAAAAGATTTTTCAATGGAAATCCTTGAAAAAGCCGGACTGGTCATCAAAAGGGAGACTAATAACAGCTACATTGACAGGTTCAAGAACAGACTGATGATTTCCATTTTTGACGAGAAAGGCAACGTCGTTGCATTTGGGGCAAGGGCAATCGAAGACGGACAGAGCCCAAAGTATTTAAATTCATCAGAAACCATTGCTTACAATAAAAGCCACATATTGTACGGCCTTTATCATGCGCAGGACGCCATAAAAAAAGAAGATGCAGTGATAATTATGGAGGGATATTTTGATGTAATATCCGCACAGGTGAACGGAGTCGAAAATTGTGTGGGCGCCTGCGGAACTGCCCTGACAGAAAGCCATGTAAAACTGATTTCCAGATACAGTCCGTCACGAAAAATTTATCTGGCATTTGATACAGATTCAGCCGGTCAAAAAGCGACAGAACGCGGCGCAGAGGTAATCAAAGAGGCTTTTATCGGACTCGGGAACATAAAACAGTTTGATGAAAACTACACGTCTATGAATAACGACAAATACGCCTGTGAAATAAGAGTCGTAGTTCCTGCGGACGGAAAAGACCCAGATGAATTTATAAAAGAGCATGGCGCACAGGAGTACAAAAAATATATACAAAACGCACCGCTTTTGCTTGATTATCAGATTAATAAAATACTCAGGCAAAAAACAGCTGACATGTCTCCTATAGAAAAAAGCAATATAGTAAAACAGGTTATCCCTTATTTGGATGAAATTAATAATAATATTATAAAAGACGAGTACATAAAAATTGTTGCAGCTAAACTGGAAATAGAAGAACAGGCATTGAGAAAAGAATTGCGAAAATCCTTGCCGCAGTACACGAAAAAAGAGATTATAGCGGCACCGTCAGTTAACAAAACTTTAAATATTTCAGAAAAAGCGCAAAAAAATTTATTGTCACTTTATTTAATAAATGAAAGTGTTTATAGTATTCAATCATTAAATACGATATTAAAAAATATACACTATACGAATGAAAAGTTAATAATTGTAAAAGATACAATTGACAAACTGTCACTTACGGTAAATAATGTTAAAGAATTAATCGATGCCCTGTATACGGCGTTTGCCGAAAATAATGAAATAAAAGAATTAATAACAGATTTGATATATTTATCCGACAGTTTCAAAGGCTTGTCAGAAAAGGATTTTAAAACAGTAATTAATGAGAATATCGAAACTATTAATACATATAAATTGAAGGAAGAACAAAGTCATTTACGCTCTATGTACAAAAAAGTAAATGACGATGAACTGCAGGCAATTGAATACCAAATGCAACTAAGAGAAAAAATTAAAAATAAGCTAAGAACTGGAGACAATTAATGAGCAGAAAAAGAATGTCAGATAAGTCACTCGTAAGTACAATCGATGAAGATGAATTGCAGACAGACGATGTTACCGGAGATGACCTTTTTAGCGAACCCGAAACCATTACTACAGGAACAATGGACGTTATTATCGGCAAACCTTCTTCAGTAGACGATGAAATGTATATGGACTCCGAAGAAGAAGAGCAGGAAGAGACCTCTGACGTAGCTGTACCCAAAGGAGTATCACTTGATGACCCGGTCAGAATGTATTTAAGAGAAATAGGAAGAATTAAACTTTTAACTGCCGATGAAGAAATAGATTTGGCCAGAAAAATTATTCAGGGCGGAAGTGCCGGTGCAATTGCAAAACGCAAACTTGTTCAGGCAAACCTTAGACTCGTTGTTAGTATTGCAAAAAAATATGTCGGTCGTGGCATGCTCTTCCTTGACCTTATTCAGGAGGGAAACCTCGGACTTATCAGAGCTGCTGAAAAATTCGACCATGAACGCGGATATAAATTCTCAACCTATGCTACATGGTGGATTAGACAGGCTATTACAAGAGCAATTGCAGACCAGGCAAGAACAATAAGAATACCTGTTCACATGGTTGAAACCATTAATAAACTTAAAAAAGTTACAAGAAAACTTGCGCAGGAACTCTCCAGAAAACCTACCGAAGAAGAACTTGCACAGGAAATGAGTATTTCTATAACAAAACTCAGAGAAATCATAAAAGTCGCACAAGAACCGCTCTCTCTTGAAACTCCTATCGGAAAAGAAGAAGATTCAAGACTCGGCGACTTTATTGAAGACAAAGACGCAGACGCTCCTGTGAAAACAGTTGCTCATGAACTTTTGAGGGAAGATTTGGCAGAAGTTTTGAGCGGACTCTCCCCGCGAGAAAGAGATGTTCTGAGACTCAGATTCGGTATGGATGACGGCAGACAAAGAACCCTCGAAGAAGTCGGACAGCTCTTCGGTGTCACCAGAGAACGTATCAGACAGATAGAAGCAAAGGCTCTGAGAAAACTCAGACACCCGAACAGAAGCAAACGACTCAGAGAATATGTTGAAGTTTAATAATAAAAAAAAAACGGAATCCTTAGATTCCGTTTTTTTATGCAGCTTTTTTTATTATTTATTTGTTAATACTTCTGCCAAACAGTATCCTTAAACCTCCGAACGGCTTTCGCATAGTGCATTTTATGCCGGCTGTGATTTCTTTAAGATTAGCAGTCACTGCAGTCGCATTAGCAAGTGCGCATTCCAGCATGGGCATGCTTTGACCGATTGCATTCGTTGTACCGCCCAGATTTTCGCTGACTCCGGTAAATGTCTGGGTTATTGATTTCACGTTAGTGCTTGCTTCATCAACATTGTCAAAGACCGTCTGCAGCTTTTCCTGTGTAATTGT
Organism: Candidatus Gastranaerophilales bacterium; assembly: GCA_944322755.1. Classification (GTDB taxonomy): domain Bacteria; phylum Cyanobacteriota; class Vampirovibrionia; order Gastranaerophilales; family Gastranaerophilaceae; genus CALUPY01. Next base: position 18,661 of record CALUPY010000027.1, read on the forward strand.
CCTGTCTATGCGGGAAGTAAGGCGATTTGTATTGCTGGAAGCCAGTGCAAGATTTTTTGCGGAAATATTTATGTTTTCCCTGTTTTCTTCCACAATAGCATTTGCCATAGAAAGCAGGTCATTCAGACCGGCAGTGCTGCTTTCAAGGTTTGCCAGAGTATCTGAGGCATTTTTTTCCATTGCTTCGAGATTTTCTGTATCCATGCTCGAAAAGAATGAATGTGCGTCGATTGTAGTCGTGCCGTCAATGACTGATTTGTTTTTCAGCCTGATTGGATTAGGATTTTCAGGATAAATTAAATCAATATAGTCCTTTTCAAACCGCCCGCGCTTAATAATTTTCAGCTTCGCTGTCATGTTCTCCGGCAGGTTCAAATCATGCGGATAAAGAACCAGTTTTACAAGTGTGTGCTGATAATCCTTGCTATGGCGCACTCCGACAATTTTCCCAACCTTGTGTCCTTTGTAAAAAACCGGAGCATGATGATGAAAAGGGCGCGCTTCCTTGAATCTTACGGTAATGTATGTGTACATTACCATTCTGTAGAGTGTGATAATGCAGGCAGATAATACAAATATCAGTGCAAGCATTAGTTTGTGTTTTGCCCATATGTTTTTAATAAATTTTTTCATATGGAAACTATATTAAAGTTTTAAGAAAAAAGATATTACCCGTCCGGCAAACCGGAAGGACAAAATACAAACTGCATTATTGCCAGCATGCCTGTAAGGTTATTTCACGTATACAGCACACACAGCATAGTCTGGCGTCAGATATTACTTCTTAAGATTTTCAGGAATATGTTTTTGCCAGTCTGCGTCAAGATTCTGTATGAATTTGTGCGCGTCAAGAACATCATCGTAACCAATTGCATCAGGTCCTTCCTGAATTTCAAGCACAAGCTCATTTTCTGTACAATCTTTCTTTCTGTCAGCACAGCTGCCAAACAGCGCTATTCCGAAGCCTTTTCCGCATGCCTGGCAGACAACCTGCACAACATACAACTCTTTTTCCTGTCTTACTACTCTCACAGATTCTGCAGTAAAATCAGCTCTGCATTCTGAACAGCACATATCTGACAAAATTGTATCTACAAATTTCTTTTTCATCATAATCCTCACAATACTATAAACATCTTTTATTTTAAATACAAATTCTTTTTTTTAATAAATATTTACGTTTTTTTTTGCCTATTTTATTATTATTAGGGCTAAATCTGTAAAAAAAATACATTAAATGGTGTTTAAAATTATTTATTTTTGGGAACTATAATCATGTAAATAGGTAATCAGCAGGTGACATCATGGAAATTTTAAGTTTAGTAGCATTTGGCTTATTAATGTATTTTGCATTTATTGCTATTCCGTCTTTCATGGAAGAAAAAACAGCACATTAATCCCCGTTTGAAAAGATTTAAGAATGTCCGTGCAAATTCAGTTTTGTACGGGCATTTTGCGTATTAACATAAACACAGACGCTGCTGCAAAAAAAAAGTTCCGATAGAATTGTATTGTTTCTACTATTGTTTTTATTATGCCAAAACAAAAAAGCAGCCGTTATTCGACTGCTTTTTGTTTATATGCCTTTTAAGATTCAATCTATTTGATTTCGGCGAGTTTTGCAAGACCGTCTTCTGCGACTTTTCTGACGTTCGGGTCTTCATCCTGTTTAGAAAGATTGAAAATTTCTTCCATAACAGGTTTGTATTCAGGTCTTGCGTTATAAGCGAGGGCTGCAAGTCCGCTTGCTCTGAGCATCGGAGAGCTGCTGTCTTTAATCGTTGATACGATTTGTTCCATACCGGGCAGGTCTTTGATGTCAGGTGTAACATTGTTCTTAGCCTGGAATTCTTTAACAAGCAAATCCTGGAGAATTGCTACGGTAAACAAAGCGTACTGTTTATTTCTGTCAGCCATTTCTTTTTCTGAAATTTTTTGTGCTTCAGCAGTTTCTTCAGCTGTCAATGTTTTACCATCTGCAAGCTGTTGTCTCAATTCGAGCTGTTTTGGAGTTGCATCCTGAAGTTGTGTTGTATCTTTAGCAATTACACCAAGCAGGCTTTCCATCAATTCCTGGTCAAGAAGTTGTTTTGCTTCTACAGGATTGTGCTGTGCTATATCCGCAATTTTTTCAATAGCAGCACCAGCTGTCTCGAGGTTGTCAGACTTTACTTCTGCAGCCATTGCCTTTGTGTCAAGAGTGGAAACGGGCTGAGTCTCCTGCGGAGCCGGCGGAGGTGTTACTGTAGTCGGTGCCGGAGCCGGAGCAGTCTGCTGCGGGGGCTGAGGAGCCGGAGGTATCACTGACGGCGGTACAGGATTAACGTTCTGGGTGTTCTCAACCGGAGGCGGTACAGGAACCGGAGGCTGTTGGGAGGGCGGATTATACACCGAGTTTGTCGGAACAGTGTATATTGAGTTTGCTGGTATAGCGTATGTTGGATCCGGCTGTGCAAATGATTTCGGATCGAAAATCTGAATGTTAACTGCATTAACCTGAGGCTGCTGTCTGTATTGCGGCTGTTGTACAGGAGTATAAGCTTGTGGTGCTTGTATCATATTTTTCCCCTTTATTAATAATGTCTGGTTTTCTAAATATTTAATAAATATAAAGATTTAAAATTGCTATTTTTTCGTCTGATTTTAATAATTCTTAACATATATATTTTTTTGAGAAGAAAAGAGCAACTAGATTAACAAAAGCTGCTCTTATTGTTTAGAGATATGTAAATTAATTAGATTTCGGTGCTTCGGGATACTGATAAATCGGTGCTTCCGGATAGCTGTAAGTAGGATCCGGCTGTGCAAACGATTTCGGGTCAAAAATCTGGATATTAACAGCATTGACCTGAGGCTGTGAGTAAGGTGATTGTTGAACCGGTACCTGCTGGACAGGGGCGTAGTTCTGCGGTGCTTGTATCATAAGTCCTCCATTAAGTGTCGTTTGTATTTGGATTAATAATTGAAAAGATTTTTTTTTGCTAGTACCTGAAATTTTATTAACAAAAGTTAACAATAAATCCCAAAACCGGCGCGTGGCAAAGCTTTCTTAGGTGAGTTCTAATCTTAATATACAGTAAAATATAGAAAAAATTATCCCGTTCAGCCTGTTTTTGGCTTTTCCATGCTTTAGATTACAACCAACATGCCCTGATTGCAAATGAATAGCAAAAATACATTAAGAAAAATCCCAAAAATCAGACAGCAGGGCTATCTTAGTTTATTGTGGCATTTATTTTATTTTTATATTATTTTATTAGTAAATTAAAGGTGCACAAATGAAACATTCAAAATATTCAGTAATAATTGTAGGAAGCGGAGTTGCGGGTTTGTATGCCGCAATTAAATTGTCAGAGAGCATAGCTCTCCCTGACGGAATCCTGCTCGTTACGAAATCGCTTCTCTCGGAAAGCAACTCCAGATACGCACAGGGAGGAATAGTCGGCGTTCTTCCGGAAAACAAAAAAGATTCAGTCAGTCTTCATGTTGCTGACACATTAAAAGCAGGCTGCGGGCTTTCTGACCTTAACGTAGTTAAATTTATCTCGGAAAACAGCAAATTTGCAATACAAGACCTGATTGAGTACGGAGTTAATTTTGATAAAAACGAAAAACAAGAACTAACATTTACTCTCGAGGGCGCCCACAGTGTCAGAAGAATTCTCCATGCTGGTGGCGACGCAACAGGCTACAGTATTGAAAAAGCGCTTGTTGAAAAAGTAAAAAATGACCATTCCATATCAAGAAATATTTCAATATACGAACAGACACACGCTGTCGAACTTCTTGTTGATTCAAAGAGACAGTGCCGCGGAATAATCGCATTTAACGCTGTTACAAAAGAATACGAAACGATATATGCACCGGCTACAATTCTTGCAACAGGCGGCACAGGCCAGGTCTATAAATACACAACGAACCCGGCTGTTGCAACAGGTGACGGACTTGCACTCGCTGTCAGAGCAGGCGCGCAAATAAAGGATATGGAATTTATTCAGTTCCATCCGACTGCACTTTCAATTGACAATGATGATTCGAGATTCCTCATATCAGAGTCAGTCCGCGGTGAAGGCGCAAAACTTATCAACAAAGACGGTGAATATTTCATGGAGCGTTATCATGAGCAGAAAGACCTTGCAAGCCGTGATATAGTTACACGTTCAATTTATGCTGAAATGAAACGCACCGGAGTAGACAAGGTTCATCTGGACGCAACTTTGATTCCTGTTGAGACTTTTAAAAAGAGATTTCCCAACATCTATGCAAACTGCCTGAAGGCAGGTATTGATGTTACCAGAGACTATATTCCTGTTTCTCCTGCGGCGCACTACTGCATGGGCGGAATAAAAACCTCTGTTGACGGACATACTTCACTGAAAAATCTTTACGCAATCGGTGAAGCAGCCTGCACATCTCTTCACGGCGCAAACAGGCTCGCAAGCAACTCGCTTCTCGAGTGTGTTGTTACGGCGTATGAGCTTGTTAACAGGCTTTCTTTCTGTAATTTACAAAATTCTGAAATTATTGATGACTCAATAATGGAGCTTATTAAAAAATATTCGGTATCTGATGATGAGCCGCGTTCAGATGAAGATATGGACAAATTTATTTCAGAAATAAAAGAAACAATGTGGAAAAATGTCGGCATAGTCAGGGATGAGACCTCTTTGTTGACTGCTCTGTCTGATATAAACAAGATTTCATCCGCCTTTAATCTGAATAAAATCTGTGCGACAGCAAAAGAATATGAGGTCAGAAACCTTATCTACGTAGCAAAAAGTATTATAAATGCTGCTCTTAAAAGAAAAACCTCTATCGGTGCGCATTTCCGTTCAGACTCGGTCGAAGAGCCGCAGCAGAAAACTACTGTGGAAATATTAAAGGAAAAATCTGATGAGTCAACAGTTACTGCATGATTTTATAATAGAAAAACACATCAAAGCCGCACTGGAAGAGGATATTGGCTACGGAGACATCACAACAGACTTTTTATACAGTGAAAACGATACTCTGACAGCCTGTTTACGTACCAGAGAGGACGGCATATTCTGTGGAATGCTGGTATTTGAAAAGGTCTTTTCAATTCTCTCGCCTGATGTTAAAGTTACGCGTCTTGTAAACGACGGTGATGAAATCAAAAAAGGCCAGAAACTCGCTGAAGTTACAGGCCCGGCAAGAGCAATTCTGACAGGCGAAAGAACTGCCCTGAATTACGTTCAGAGAATGTCCGGCATCGCAACCGAAACAAATAAATATCAGAAGGCAATTGCTCCGTACTGTGCGAGAATAACCGACACCAGAAAGAATACTCCGGGTTTCAGATATTTTGAGAAATACGCTGTACATACAGGCGGTGCAAGACTTCACAGGTTTAATCTCTGTGACTGTGTTATGATTAAAGACAATCACATCCGCCATGCCGGCTCTATCACAAAGGCTGTTAGCCTGATTAAAGAAAACCTGTCGCATGCACATAAAATCGAAATTGAATGCGAAACAAAAGAAGAAGTCAAAGAGGCGCTCGAATGCGGGTGCGATATCATCATGCTCGACAACATGCCTGTTGACAAAATGCTAGAATGCGTTAAGCTGATAGACAAAAGGGCTATTGTTGAAGCGAGCGGAAATGTTAAACTTAATACAGTAAACGAAATTGCTTCAACAGGCGTTGATGTTATTTCCACCAGCGCAATTGTAGCAAATGCACCGGTCTTAGATTTAGGATTAGATATTTGATGGATAAAAACTTTAAAATAATTGTTTTCATAAAACAGGTGCCTGACACCGATGATATAAAATGGACTGAAAACAATACAATACAGCGCGAGGGACTGGATAGTATTATAAACCCCTATGACCTGAGCGCCCTGCAGACTGCTGTTGAAATTAAAAAATACCGCAAAAAGAATGCAAAAATAATTGCAGCTGCAATGGGGCCAATTCAAGCAAATGACGTGCTAAAAGAAGCGCTTGCTCTGGGTGCGGACGAGGCTTATCTTCTCTCTGACAAAAAGTTTTCAGGCGCTGACACCCTGGCTACCGCGTATACACTTTCGCAGTTTGTTAAAACTAAAGTACCTGATTTTGACCTTATAATTTGCGGACAACAGGCTGTAGATGGAGATACGGCACAGACACCGTCGAGTATGGCTGAAAAGCTCGGAATTGCGCAGATTACCTGCTGCAAAAGCATTGAAGAGCTGACTGACGACAGTATTACGGCACTGAAAGATACAAAGGATTTCACGTCAACTATCAGGGCAAAACTTCCTGTTCTTCTCACCATTGACAGACAGGGAACTTATATTAACCCTTGTATTAATGACTATATACGTGCACAGGACACTGAAATCTCTATACTCGGTGCAGACGACATAAATGCTGACGCTGCAAAAATCGGATTTTCAGGCTCACCTACTTATGTAAAACGTGCATACAGAGCTCTTAAAGACCGGAAAAATAAAATCATAACAGAAGACTATATTTCTGTTTTAAAATCGGAAATATCCCTTGCAAAAGAGAAAGAGAACTGCGGCAATGGCTAATATACTTGTGTTTTTAGAAACGGATGAAAACGGAATAATAAAGGCATCTGAGGAGATTGTTTCATACTGTGTGAGCAATTTTAAAAACTCACAGGTAAATGCAGCTGTGATTCTTTCAACTGGCCTTACGCAAACAGTAAAAGGACAGTTGTGCAATTCAGGGCTAGATAATATTTATTTGTTCATTAATGACGACGCATATTCTACGGAACTTTACGCCCAAATTCTTTCCGGCTTTTTGCAAGAGAATATGCATGATGTTTTTCTCATTTCAGCAACACCTTTGGGCAGAGATGTTGCACCCCGAATTGCCTCAAAAATGAATATAGGTCTTACTGCAGACTGCACTGAAATAGGACTGGATGAACAAAACAAACTTCTTGCTACACGTCCGACATACGGCGGGAAGCTGATGGCAACTATACTTTCAAAAACAGTGCCACAGTTTGCCACAATCCGCCCCGGTGCTTTGAAACAAACACCGCTGCAGAATGAAAAAACAGTTAATTTTGTAGAAATACATCCTGAAATTGACCATTCTAAAATTTTGTGCGAGGTAATTTCTTTTCAGAGAAAAAACAAAGAAAGCTCTGACTGGACATCAGCTGATATCATAATATCGGGCGGCCGCGGACTCGGGTCAAAAGAGAATTTTGAACTTATATACAAACTGTGTGATTTAATTGGCGCAAAGCCTGCAGCTTCAAGATGTGCTGTAGAGCTTGGCTGGGCAGACAGCGCTATTCAGGTGGGACAGACAGGGTCTTCTGTTTCTCCCAAATTGTATATTGCATTCGGAATATCCGGTGCTATGCAGCATCTTGTCGGCATAGAAAATGCAGACAGGGTTATTTCTGTTAATACTGATAAAAATGCACCAATTACAGCCTCCTCTGATATTTCGGTGATTGCAGACGCTGTTACTGTTTTAAAATCGCTTATAAATGAAATAGAACCTGAGACTGAAAACGCAAGAAAAAACTGATTTCCAAACTGTACCAAAGCACTAAACACGCTTGTGTATTCTTATTTCGTGCATCAAAATTTTACCTGTATTTTATCGGCTATTTCTTTTGCGCCTTTGCCATTTCTCGAAGTTTTTTGAGCTGGTCTCTTATTTCTGCTGCTCGTTCAAAATCTAGTATCTTTGCGGCTTTATGCATATCTTTTTCAAGCTTTTCAATAATTTTGGGGATATCCGAGACATTTGCATTCATCTCGACCATTTCTTCTGCAACAATATCCTCGAAATTTCTATAACTTGCAACAAGCTGCAGGAGATTGTTTTCCACGGGCTTTTTGATGGTTTTAGGTACTATATTGTGTTCTTTGTTGTATTTCATCTGTATGTCACGGCGGCGGTTAGTTTCGTTTATTGCCATTTCCATGCTGTCGGTAATTTTGTCAGCATACATTATAACCCTGCCGCAGGCGTTTCTTGCGGCTCTGCCTATTGTCTGAATAAGACTTGTTTCGGAACGCAGGAAACCTTCTTTGTCCGCATCCATTATTGCAACAAGCGACACTTCCGGAATATCGAGCCCTTCTCTGAGAAGGTTTACACCGACCAGTACATCAAAATTTCCCAGTCTTAAATCTCTAAGTATCTCAACTCTTTCAAGTGACTGGATTTCGCTGTGCAGGTATCTTACACGTACGCCAATCTGGTTCAAGTATTCTGTCAAATCCTCTGCCATGCGCTTTGTAAGAGTGGTAATCAGGACTCTTTCGTTTTTGTCTGTGACTGTCTTTATTTCTTCAATAAGGTCATCGACCTGATTTTCTGTAGGTTTAACAGTTATTTCCGGGTCGACAAGCCCTGTCGGACGTATAATCTGCTCGACAAGCTGGTCGGAAATGCTTCGCTCAAAAGCAGCAGGAGTAGCAGATATAAATATTTTCTGATGGACGCGCGACCAGAATTCTTCATCAGTAAGCGGCCTGTTGTCTTTTGCGCACGGAAGCCGGAATCCGTATTCTATCAAAGTATCCTTTCTCGCTGCGTCGCCTCTGCACATACCTTTTAGCTGCGGAATTGTAACATGGGATTCGTCGATTACGAGCAAAAAATCGTCTTTAAAATAATCAAGAAGCGTGGCAGGCGGAGAGCCTACAGGACGGCGTTCAAGTATTCTGGAATAATTTTCTATACCGCTGCAATAGCCCATCTCTTTAATCATTTCAATATCATATTTTACACGCTGCTCAAGCCTTTGTGCTTCAACGAGTTTGTTCTGTGCATAAAGCTCTCCGAGTCTCTGCTGCAGCTCCTGCCGGATAAGTTTTATTGTCTCTTCTAAATCTTCATCAGACGACATGTAATGAACAGCAGGGAAAATAACTGTTTCTGACGGGGTTTCGAGTATTTCGCCTGTGACATTGTCAATTCTTGTGATTTTTTCGATTTCATCACCGAAAAAGCTTATTCTTGTTATCACTTTTTCATAAGGCGGCATGATTTCAACAAAATCACCCCTTGCCCTGAAATTAGAGCGTCCGAGCTCAAGGTCATTTCTCGAGTACTGTGAGGAGACAAGCATTCTGAGCAGTTCGTCTCTTTCGAGTGTGTCGCCGGTTTTTAGTGTAATTGCACCTTTAAAATAGTTTTCAGGCAGACCCAAACCGTAGATACAGCTGACAGAGGCAACTACTATTACATCTTTTCTCTGATAAAGGCTGCGTGTTGTATTATGGCGCAGGCGGTCAATTTCATCGTTAATAGTTGCCGATTTTTCAATAAAGGTGTCTGTTCTCGGAATATATGCCTCCGGCTGGTAGTAGTCATAGTAACTTATGAAATATTCAACAGCATTGTCCGGAAAAAGTTCCCTAAACTCATTGTACAGCTGTGCTGCAAGGGTTTTGTTGTGCGCAATAATGAGTGTGGGTTTTTGCACCTGCTCTATCACATTTGCGATTGTAAAAGTTTTTCCGGATCCTGTTATTCCGAGCAGAGTCTGGGCGTCACAGCCGAGATTTATTCCGTCAACAAGCTCTTTTATTGCCTTTGGCTGGTCGCCTGCCGGTTTGTATTTTGATACTATTTTGAACTTCTTTTGCTCCATAAAAATATATTAACACCAAAGATTAAAATAAGCATAGACGGGTAGTTGTTAACTTGCTTTGCTTCGGGTATAATTTAAAAAACTAATGACAGGGAGAGGCAAATGAGTACAAAAATTTCTATACCGCAGGCACTTGCCAGAGCAACAGAGTTTGAAGAAAAAGAAGAATTCGATAAAGCGTATGAATGCTTAAAATATGCATATTCAATGGACAAAACAAATCCGGAAGTGCTTCAGCAGCTTGCTATGACAGCCCAGCTTATGCACAACAGCGAAGATGCTATAAACTACTGGAATGAGCTGATGATGGTTCATCCGGAAAATCCGATTTCTTATACACAGCTTCTTGACCTGTATTTTCATGATAATAAGTATGAATACTATATGACCAGAGCTAAACTTAAAACCCTGGAGGGCAGACTGCAGCAGGCTGTTTCTGATTATAAAAAAGCAATCTCAAATACTTCTGACGATAAAGAAATTTTAAATGCAAGATATTTGCTTGCACAGAGCCTTGAACTTATTGACAAACCCATGCAGGCTATTGACGAGTATTTGAGAATACTCGACCAGGAACACAATGAGAATGTCTACGGCTCTCTTGCTGCAATTTATTACAATCACGATAAAGACTCTGCTATAGACATATTAAAAAGAGCACTGGAAGATTATCCGGACAATAATATGTTCAAAGAGCTTCTTGCTAAAATATATATGGAAACAGGAAATTATTCCGCTTCTCTTGATTATGCTACTTCACCGCTGTCAAAGGCAAAAGCTTTATTAATGCAGGAAAAAAATGATGAAGCGATGGAGATTATGGAAAAATGTTCGGATGCTGACAAAAAAACACCGAAATATCATGCTCTTATGGCTGAATATTATTACAATAAAGATGAGTTTCAAAACTCTCTGGATTGTATAGAAAAACTGGAAAAAATGGACGGAAACAATCCTCTGGTATTCCAGATGAGAGCACTTGTTTACGAAAAACAGGGAATGGATTTTGAGGAGCATTATAACTGGGGTATGTATTATATAAAGAAAAACAGCTATGACCTTGCTTTGAATGAATACTTGAATGCGTATAACTCAAATCCCCAAAATAAAGATATAATAAATGAGCTCATTAATTTGTATACAGTGTTAAATGATAATATTGCCGCTATTGAATTTACTGAAAAATTGGCAGAAATTGATAAAACGAATGTTGCTGCATTGAAAAAACTTGCCGTTTTTTATGCCGGCTCAGGATATGACGACAGGGCGCAGGAGTATTATAAACGATTGTATGAAGTAAACCCCAGAGACTATGAGGTTTTACTTTCTCTGGGCAAATATTATGAGAGTAAGAAAAAAATGCAGACGGCAAAAGAATTTTATGAAGAATTTCTGAAATATGCACCTTCTGCATCGCTTGATAGAGAAAAGATTGAGCAAAAGTTAAAAAATGCTGAAAATGAAGAAAATTATGAAGAAGAAGGTTTTTTGGATAAGATAATAAACTTTTTTTCAAAAAAATAATTGACAGGATATATTTATTTAGTATTATAAATATACAGAAGTCGGGTGTTTAGCTCGGTTGCCCTGTCAGATAAAGCTTCCCTTGGAAGTGCTGGTAAAAAACCGGGGGCGTTTAGCTCAGTTGCTAAGTGAGGTTTACCTCACGTTTTTAAATAAAGCTTCCCTTGGGAAGTGCGTGAAAATTAAATATATGGTGCGGGCGTTTAGCTCAGTTGCTAAGTGAGGTTTACCTCACGTTTTTAAATAAAGCTTCCCTTGGGAAGCGCGTGAAAATTAAATATATGGTGCGGGCGTTTAGCTCAGTTGGTAGAGCGCTTCCCTTACAAGGAAGATGTCGGGAGTTCGAGCCTCTCAACGCCCACCATTTATAAAAGACTACTTCGGTAGTCTTTTTTTGTTGAGAGGCGTCTTACTCCCGACGGGAGTTCTCTTCTCATTTAAAAACTGACATTTAGTCAGTTTTTAAACAAGAGCTCTTCTCAACGCCCACCATTTTTAAATGACTACTTATTCTCAAGCATTGTCTGCTTCATACCAATCCCGAGAAGAAGCCCTGAAATTACGTATGTCATCCACGCGAAAAAGTAATTCTTCTTAAGCGGAGCAAGATTAATTTTATTTCCATAAACTGCCTTTGCCTGTTTTGCAGCTTTGATTCCCCGAAGAGAAGCAAGCCCTTCTTCTATAATCGTCGGCAAAAACGCAGCAAATCCGATTTTTCCTGCATTTCTTTCAATAAATGTTTCTCCGTCCTTTGGACTTTTGGGCATAAACATGTTTGTAATAAGAAGGGCTGTGGGAAGGCTTGCGAGTTTGAATCTCGAATTTTGCAAAAATCTCATAACCGGCCCTTTGGTAGAATTTATCGCATGCCCGATTTCGTGAAGAATAAGATATGGTTTTGATTTTGGGGCAACAGCGAGATTCAGCTTGCTGTTAAAAAATGCATTCGCGCCGCGTGCAACCTCGTTAAAGGCACCAGGCGAATTGTACCGCTGCTCGAACAAGTATTTGTTAGCTTCATCAACATAGCCGAGAGTGACTTTCAGATTATTTTTCACGGCCATATCTTTTGCAATATTTCTGGCAATATCATTTTCTGCAAAAGCTTTGCCCTGCATGAGTTTTGCAGAACACCACTGAGACAGCGTCTGCAAGGACATTGCAATAATCTGCAGCAAAGCTGCACTGCCCAGAGTTTTCGCAGCACTGTCAGAAGCCCCTTCTGCACCATATGACCCGTAGTAAGGCGAGTTTTTGAAAGACAAATGCTGCTGCACGTGTGCATTTTGTGATGGTTGTTGTCTGTTTATTTGATACTGCTGCTGAATATTTAACATTATACGAGTCCGCTTTCACACATTTACATTAAATCATGTAACGCTTAAAATTTGCTAGAATTATGACAAATTGTATAAAATCTTTAACTTTTCTTTTAACTTTAAACAATGGTTTGTGGTAAACTTTTGTCAGAGGATATAAATATAATTTTTAAAATTTGGGGAAATTAGGATTCGAATGAAAATAGAAGCAAAAAATCTTGTAAAAATATACGGAGACAGAACTGTTGTAAACGACATCAGCTTTGAAGTGAACAAAGGCGAAGTTGTCGGCCTACTAGGGCCCAACGGAGCAGGAAAAACTACTACATTTTATATGGTCGTAGGTCTGGTAAAACCTAACGGCGGACAGGTTTTTCTGGGAGATAAAGATTTAACAAACGTGCCGATGAACGTGCGCGCAAAAGAGGGTATCGGCTATCTTCCGCAAGAAGCCTCTATTTTCAGAAAACTCTCTGTTGAAGATAATATAAAACTTGTGCTGGAGATGAACGACAAACTGACTCCGGATGAAAAGAAAGAAAAACTGGAAGATTTGCTCTCTGAATTCGGTATGACGCGCCACAGAAAATCAAGTGCTGTTGCGCTGTCAGGCGGAGAACGAAGAAGGGTAGAGCTTGCACGTGCGCTTGCCGCAAGCCCTGAGTTTATTCTCCTCGATGAGCCTTTTACCGGTATTGACCCCATAGCTATCGGAGAAATCAAAGATAACATAAGAAAACTGTCGGAAGAAAAAGGTCTGGGGGTTTTGATTACAGACCACAATCCAAAAGCAACTCTTTCGATTACGGACAGGGCTTATGTAATTTTTGACGGAAAAATAAAAATTCAGGGCAAGAGTGAAGATGTTGCTGTTGACCCGACGGCAAAAGAATTTTACTTAGGAAAGGACTTTACTCTCTAATGAGCTTTGGCGTAAGAATTTTCGACAGATACATAACTAAACAGGTTTTTGCAGCGACTCTTGTGTGCATTGTGCTGTTTGTCGTAATCTGGATTGCGCCGGAAACGCTTCTTAAAGTCATAAAAAGAACATTAGCTGGAATTTACACTCCGTGGGTTGGTGTACAGCTTTTGATAAATGAAATACCTAAAATAGTCGGAAAGGCTTTGCCTGTAGGACTTTTGCTCGGTACACTTTTTACCTTTGACAAGCTGAGCAAGGATTTTGAACTCACTATTTTAAGAGGAATCGGTTTGACTTTCTGGCGAATAGTTACTCCGATAATTGCGCTGAGTATTGTCTTTACTGTCCTGTGCTTTTCTCTGTACAATACCCTTATTCCACAGAGTGAAAAAAGAATACTTGCACTGAAAAATGAATCATACCAGACACACTTTGTATTCACAATTAAAAACAAAGCAAATGACAGAATGGACAAAATACTGGTCGTGCCTAATTATCACAACAATCAGATAAGCAACCCTGTCGTACTGAATTTTAACGAAAACCAGTACAAAGACACTAGCGTTCTGAATAATGTGCTGATGGCGGATTACGCCGTATACAAAAACAACGAATGGTGGCTGCATAATGTTAAAAGATACCAGCTTACGGAAGACGGCGTGTTTAAAAGTATAGACAATTTTAAAGAAAGAAGAGTTCTCACGGGCGAAAAAGCCGATACTGCATACAAACTCATGAAATACTCGGTAAAAAGAGACCGTGAGATGAATAACTCGGAAATTACCGAATATATAAGGCTTTTGAAGCAAGAGGGTCTGAAAGACGAATACAGGTTTATGCTGAACAAATATCTGCAGCGCTATTTCCATTCTTTAATCTGTATTTTGTTCGCAATACTCGGCTGTCTGCTCGGTTTTAGCCAGCCCAGAGAGCAGAGACTGGTCGGGTTCACGATTGGGCTGGCTATTGTATTCGGTTATTATATTACACTGCCGTTCTTTGATATGTGCGCGGAGAAAGGACTTTTGAGCCCGTATATAACGTCATCAATCCAGCCTGTTGCAATCATTATTGCCATACTGGTTTTCAAGAGGATAAAGGATTTATAACATGTTTTTTACAAAAAAGATATTAGCGGCGCTGCTTATTGCAATCCCGGTTATCAGTGCTGTTGCTCCTGTTTTTTCTGCAACTATAGAAGAGCAGCAGGAATATTTCGGCATACCCGAGCCTGCTGTGGAATGCATAAGAAAGCCTCCGACAGCTCCGAGACGTATCGAAATAGAAAACCGCAAAGGTATATATATTGTAAAAATTCCGTATGAAAAAATAAAACTTATCCGCCCGCATGTGACAAAACTTTTGACTTTTAACAAGAGTGTTTTTGACGCTCTTAATGTCGAACTCGTCGTAAATGGCGGATATTTCGATGCAAACAACAAACACACCGTATCATATGTTGTAATTGACGGAAAAACGGTTCTTGACCCGAAAAAAAATGACAGCCTTATGAACAGCGTAACACTTGGAAAGCATCTTGATGAAATCCTTGACAGGACTGAGTTCAGGGTGCTTGACTGCGGGGGCGAAATGAAATTCGATATCCAAAAACACTCTGCACCTGCAAACAGAAAACTCTTCGACCGATGCAAAATTGTTCACTCCCTGCAGGCCGGGCCTGAACTGTATCCGACGCTTCGAATGGAGGAGGAGTATTTTGTGGAAAAAAAAGACGGCAAGGTCGTCAGAGACTCAATTACTGCGCTCAAAAAGTGTGCGAGGACGGCTATTGGTATTAAAGGGAAAGATTTGTATATCATTATTGCCACAACAAAACACAAGCTCACACTGCCCGAACTCTCAAAGCTGTGCGCTGATTTAAAACTCGATAAGGCAATGAACTTTGACGGCGGCGGTTCAACTTCTCTTAATTTCAAAGGAACCGACAATCCGGCATACAAAAATCTTGAAATTATCTCAGACAAAAAGAAAAGCGCAAGAAAATTGAAATCCTTCCTTATTGTTAACTAATCGGGCATGCGTAGATTATTGTTGAACGCTTCAGGATGACAGTCTATGCTGTTTTTGTGGATTGCCGCGCACCTTCGGTCGCTGTCTTGGATTTCCTTCTCGCTCAGCTCTGTCGCTCGTTTGGCTTTGCCAGT
>CALUPY010000028.1 GCA_944322755.1 Candidatus Gastranaerophilales bacterium
GACAGGGGGACACCCCCCGTACCCCCCATTTTAAAAACTCTGTTTTTTACTTTTTACATAATAAATATTATCAATATACACTATAGCGAGGCTGTGCAAAAAACCAATTGAACTTGGGATTTTATACTCACACTGCGAGCTTGCCCTACTCAGCTCACACTGAGCAACATTGCATGAAAAATTAGTATTGTTAGAACAATGGAATACAAACAGTCTACACCCCACACGAGAATAGAATAAACAGAGTTTCAGGATTAGAGTAAAATTATGAACCTTCTCATAGTAAACGGACACAAATATTATCCATATTCACAAGGCCGGCTGAACATGACTCTGTTCAATGAAATAGTGAGCCTTCTGGAACAGAAGCACAATCTGCAGACCACAATTGTAGAAAACGGATACATAATCGAAGAAGAAATACAAAAATACCAAAACGCCGACGTAATAATCTACCAAACCCCGGTAAACTGGTTTTCCGTTCCCTGGAGCTTAAAGAAATATTATGATGAAGTATTTATGCACGGCATTTTTTACGGTTCGTCTGAAATATACGGGGCTGGAGGTATGTTTAATGAAAAAAAATATATGTATTCTCTTACCTGGAACTCACCAGAGGAGGCATTCTTCTGCGGAAAGTTCTATGACGGCAGAAGTGTTGATGACATTTTGATTGCACTGCACAAATTACATGAATACTGCGGTATGAAAAAAATAAGAACGTTTTCTTTGCATGATGTAGTGAAACATCCTGACATACCGGAGTATGTAAAAAAATTAAAAGAACATTTAAATAAATATATTAATCATCATCAAACGCAGGCATAGTTTCAATAATTGTTTTCTTTACCAGCTCCTGCAGACCTATTTTGTCTTTTAATACGGCCTTCATTGCAAAATTCGTACCCTTAGCTGCAATCATTGCGCAGGATTTATCATCTTCATAGATAGATGTAATCACTGTCAGTTTTCTTGTTCTGCTGTCTCTGACAGATGGTTCCAATTGAAGTCTGACATTTTTTATTGATGTATCATCAAAAGGACTTTCTATATCAACAAAAACAGGTGAAAAGTTACCGCATTCCGGAATATTAGCTTTTTTATCAGGGAATGCCTTCTCCAAAAGTTCATCAACAGCCTTGTTAAAAGCCTTATCGACATCTTCCTGCTTTCTTGCACCGAAGGATGTTTTTAAGTTTTGTCGGATTGAATTAAAACCAATTTCCATTATATGATGCTCCTATGTTGTTAACCAAAAATATCGGGATGTCTTTTTTGTATTTCTTTTACTTCATCTGCCATTTTGCAGAGATTTTCAAGACTCAGTATTTCAAATTTTTCATCAATGTAATTTGACAGGACAGGCATAGGGTATTCGGCACCGAGCGCTGTATCTCTGGTCTTTTTATAAGAATCTTTTATGTATGTCATATAGCTGTTAAAAGTAACCGGATTTTCTTTTAATTCACGAACAAGCCCAAAAACTCCGGCATTTTCATAGTATTCTTTCAGCTCCTGAACACCTTTGGTAATATCCTTATTTTCCAGAAGGTCATAGAATGTATGCTCACCGTTACATACGATATTCATTTTCCGGCTTCTCATCTGAAATTCTCCGGGAAATCCGTTTTTGAAAATAATATTCATCTGAAAAGTCGTATATCCGTTGTCTTTTGACTTGTTATAATTTACAAGAGCAGGAATACGGTGGTCAAGCTCCTGCCAGCCTGCTATTCTTTTATTGTCCACATAAGGCTTTATACCGTCTTTTGAATAGTTGCTTACTCTTGTTACGGTCAATTTTTGTCCGCTTATAGCTTTTTCTATTATATCCGTAACTTCTGCGGTTTCCTTTTTTGTCCCCGTAGGCAGAAGCAGCCTGAGACCAATCTGGTCTTTAACAAGCTCCTTAGAATTTTTCAGCTCATGTTTTGAGATTGAAAATATTTTTGCGAGTCTTTTCCATTGACCTTCTTCGAGCTGCAGTTTTCCGCTCATAATAGAGTCAAAAAATTTCTGCTTATCTGCATCTGACGCCTTTTTGTAATTGCCTTTGAAATGCTCTTTATATAATTCGTCTCTGAATTTATCTACATCTTCACGGACATGATTTACAAGTTTATCAAATGTAGATTCTTTGCTTTTTGCACGGTGTTCAAAACAGTCTTTGTATTTTGCAGGGAAAAGGGCTTTGATTTCGTTCACCGCATCTTTTTCAGCACGTTTAGCATCATCAGCAAGCTTTGTTGCTATAGTTCTCAGCTTATTTACTTTTTTTAATGCCGCAGAAATTACGTTTCTTTGTAATTTATTATAAAGAAGTTCCCCGCCATCATTGCGGTTTCTGGTAAGAAAGGCAAGAATTTCTTTGTTGAACAGATTCTTTTCACCTAATTCAGTAAGAGTCTGTGTCAACTGTTTATCAGCAAAAGACAGGAGGTTTTCTGAGATACTCGGTGTTTTTTTTGCAGTCTGGGCAGATTTTGTTTTTTGTACGCCTGCTATCTCAACAACATCCTGTTTCAGTGTTTGAAGCGGAGATTTTACAACTTCAAATTTTGTGACAGTAGATTTAACAGCTGTTGCTGCAGTTTGAAACACTTGTTTTACTTGACTTGGTCCGATTTTTACCATTTTTTTTACTTCCTTAGTGCCGTGTAATCACAAGACACAATTATAATACAGTAAAGTTAAAAAGAAAAATAAATTGACAAAATATCAAATTTAAATACTTTTCTTGAAATAATTTGTTACATATTTCAGAAATTTTAGAATTGCCTGCTGCTTCATGCTAAAATCTTTTTATGCAAAAAAGAAAAATAGCATACATTGTAATATTATCTTTGATAGTAATAGGCTGTGTATGGGCGTTTATAGCAGCAGGAGTAATTACAAAGAACTTCAAAAAAGAAGTTCTTAAAAACGCCGGCGAACAGCAAGAACTCAATATCAAAAATTTAATCATTACCGAGACAAAAAATGATTCAAAATATTGGGAGCTGTATGCAGAATCAGGCTATTATGACAACAAAAATAAAGTCGCTATTCTTTATGATTTAGTCGGGAATTTTTACGACAAAGGCGAAGTAGTGCTGAGTATGGTTTCGACTAAAGGTACATTTGAAGAAGATACAAAAAAAGTTATCTTATACGACGATACATATTTTCTCTATAAAGACGGAACAGAGGTAAAAGCTGACAGATTCGTCTGGAAAGGAAAAGATGAAGATATAACAGCACAGGGCGATGTCATGATTAGAAGAATGGGAGAAATAAAAACCTTCAGTGACAAAGCTATTCTGACTAACAACATGAAAACTTTAAAAATCATAGGACGCTCAAAAACCGAATTATACAGCAAGGGGAATTTTGATGGAAAACTTTAATAAAAAGTTGTGGAAGTATTTAAAAAAAGAAAATATTCGTTTATACATACTTACGGCTATTTTGCTTATCCTCGGATCGGCACTTGTATATGCAGGTGATTTGCAAATACAGGCGGACAAACAGTCTTTCAAAATGGAAGAAAACAAAGCCAAGTTTGAAGGAAATGTTAAAGTCCAATATGAAGACCTAAAAGTCATGGGCAAACGGGCAGAAGTCAATATTGACCCAAAATCTAAAAAACTGAAAGATGCAACATTTTTTGACCAGCCCTATGTTATTCAGGTAAAAAAAGGAAAAACAAATGAAATAAAAGCCAACATCATAAAAATGTCATTAATCGGCAAAAAGGTCAGGGCAGAAGGCAATACACAAACAACAGTCACAGAAAATGCACAGCCTACTGCTATTATTACAGCAGATGCACAGGAATACGACTCTAATACTAAAGTTTTGACTGCTAACGGCAGTGTAATTATATACTACAAAGACGTAGAGACCTTTTCGGACAATGCTGTTGCAAATATGAACAAAGAGGGCGATTTGCAAAAAATTACCCTGACAGGTCATGGCAGATTAAAACAAAAAGACAGCATTATAGTAGCGGATAAATTTATCTATGACGCAATAACAGAAGAAGCTTTCGGCATTGGGAATGCATACAGCGACGTTAGTATGGATGACACACGTATTCAAGTCTGGTCAAGCCGACAGCAGTATGACAAAAAGACGAATGTAATGATGGCCTCCGGAAATGTTCATGTTATTTACAAAGACTATGATGCACGCGGTCCCAAGGCCAGCGTTTATCCGGATCCTAAAACAAATAAACCCAATAAAGTCGTTTTTGTCGGACGCTCTAAAATTACAAATGAAGGCAGAACTATAGAAGCTGACAGAATCGAAATGCTTATTGAGCCGAAGAATTTCTTTGCAGAAGGAAATGTAAAAACATTTATACCTAACGTTCAAAACTCTAAGCAGGGTGACTTATAGCCGGAAATTTTCCGTTCCATGCAAAACCGTTTTACAATCAGTTAGAGTCAATAAACCGGATTAAAACAAAACGGAGATTAATTGATATCTACGATAGTCACCCCGTTACCGCCTTCAGAGTCTTCTCCGGGTCTGTATTTTGCGACATAAGGTGAATCAGAGAGATAGTCTCTTATTGCCTGCCTCAGCTGACCCGTGCCATGCCCGTGAACAATTTCAACCGGCGACATGTTTATCATACTGGCCTTGTCCAGAAAAGTTTCCAAATCCTGCAGAGCATCGGCTACTTTATAGCCTCTGAGGTCAATTTTCGGCGACATTGTCAGACGTTCAGCAATATATTTTGTCGACGTGGAAAGAATTATTTTTCTTTTAATTATATCTTTTTTCTGTTTTAGCGCTTTTGCAAGTTTTTTAATATTCACTGTTGACTTTAGCTGGCCAACCATAACCTGAAGATTTCCGTTTTTGTCAGGCATAGATGCTATAGTAACGTCAGTATCAAGGTCTTTTATTATAGCTTTTTTACCTATTTGTATATCTTCCGGTTTTAGTTCGGTATATTTTACATTGACTTCGTCAAATTCCCTGTTTACTCTCTCTGCTGTTTTTGCTCCTCTTTCTGATAGTTTTTTATAGGATTTTATTGCGTTTTCCTTTGTTTTGTTATGGTTAAGATTTTCAAGAATTTTTTTAACCTGAGATTTTGCATCCTGCAAATTGTCTTCATATCTGCGTTTGAAGTCTTTTATAGTTTTTCTTTTATGGGAATTTATTTCTTCAAATAGTTTATTGTATTCGTTAAATTTTTCCTCCGACTGCGATTTTAAAGTCTGTGCTTCTTCCGTAAGCCTGTTTAATTCAGAATATTTTGCCTGTAAAGACTCCAGAATTTTCGCTTCGTCGGTAATCCTCGATTCGTAATACATACCGGCTTTTTGGACAATATCATCTGAAATTCCGAAATTCTTTGCTATTGCAAAAGCATTTGAAGACCCGGGAACTCCGAGCCTGAGCTTGTATGTAGGCTTTAAAGTTTCAACATCAAAATCGACTGATGCATTTTGAAACTTTGTGTTGTTAAAAGGAAGGGATTTTAATTCGCTAAAGTGTGTCGAAATTACAGAAAAAGCTCCGCACTCGACAAATTTTTCCATAACAGCACGTGCAAGACAAGCGCCCTCTCTCGGGTCAGTTCCTGCAGCAATTTCATCTATTACAATAAAAGTTTCATCATCAGCATTGTCCAGTATATTTTTAAGATTTTTTACATGAGACGAAAAAGTAGAAAGACTCTGTATAATGTTCTGATCATCGCCGATTTCCGCAAAAACTTTTTTGAAGGGATAGATTTTTGCACTAAAACAGGGGATATGCATTCCTGTTTTTGCCATTAAAATTGAAAGCGCAACCGTTTTGAGCGTTACAGTTTTTCCTCCGGCATTTGAGCCGGTTATTATTATAGAAGTATAGGGAGAACCTATGGAAAAATCGTTCTCTACAACCTTATCCAGTACAGACAGAAGAACAGGATTTTTCATTGATTTTAATTCAACAATCCGCTTTTCGCTAATTTCCGGTTCACAAGCATCAATTGATACTGCGTATTTAGCCCTTGCAAAGACAAAATCCAGTTCTATTAGAGTTTTAAAAGAGGAGTACAGTTCCTCTGAGATGTCTGCAAAATCGTTCGAGAGGAACTTTAATATTTTTGCGATTTCGGCCTCTATAGCAGATTCAGCTTCTCTGATACGGTTATTCAAATCCACAATTTCCCGCGGTTCTATGTAAAAAGTCTGACCTGACTGAGAAACATCATGAACAATACCATGAATTTTATTTTTCGCCTCTGCCTTTACCTGAAAAACGATTCGGCCGTCTCTTAATGTATAAATCTGTTCCTGTAAATACTGTGAAAAGGATGTGTTATTCAAAAGAGACGCAACCGTATCTTTTAAATTATCCTGTAAACTCCTTTTGGATTGAAACAGAGATTTTAATTCAGGTGTTGCGGATTCTCTGATATTAAAATTTTCATCAAAAACCGCTTCTACTTTTTCTTCCATCTCTTTTGATGGGAAAAGCATTTCTGTGTAAGAATAGAGTTCAGCAGAGTCTTTTGCATATTTATTCAAAAAGGCAGACATATATCTGGTCGTTCGAATAATATCATAAAGATTTTTCAATTCTTCTACAGATACAGTAAGTCTGTTTTTCAGTTTTTTAGATGTTTCTTCAATATTTGAAATATTTGTCAGCGGAATGGAATTTCCGGAAAGTCTGTAAGCATCGCAGGCTTGTGTCGTGATTTTTAGATTTTTTACTATTTCAACAACATCATCTGAAGGTCCCGCCAAAAGACACCGTTCCTTCCCGAGTGCACTGACAGCAAATTTTCCCAACTGCTCTAGCACCTTATCAAATTCTGTTATTTTTAGTATTTTATCAATATCGGCAACTTTCATAGTGATAATTATAACAGAAGAATAAAACGATAAAGAACATGGTGAAGAAAAATTTAAAGAGTTTTGTTGGTTAGAGCAGAAACATTACGATAACTTTTGTAAGCTTTTAAAGCAATGGCATTCAGGCTGGTAAACCTATTTTTTAATAAAAGGAGGTTAGAATCACTCTCTTTTTTCTCCGGTAACAAATTCTTTCATACACGGTCAACATATAAAATAGACTTAGTCAAGTATTTTAACGGTCGAGCCGTTGCCCATATTTCTGTTATTATAGTACCCGCCGCGGTTTCCCATATAATAATCCTGTATTCCGCTTGCATCCTGAAAATTATCAAAAGGAGAAAATACAGGAGGAGTATAACCGGTCATTGCCCCGGCCCCAAACCCTGTTGACATCATGTCAAAGATAAAGCTTAAAATATTTCTTCTGGGTTTTCTGTAATTATTATACATTGTGTAATTGTTTTGAGGCGTACCTCCTGCGGTATAGGCAGGAAAAGCATTGTAGTGGCGGGCAGCACTTTTTACCACTTCATATCGCTGTTTTATATTTCCGCCCTGCATTGCCCCGAGCATTTCTTTTTCCAGTCTGGTTATTCGTTCATCTATCGATTCATACTCAAAGCTTCTTCCTAAAATTTTATTCTCTATTTTTGCAAGCTCTTTTTGATTTATATTATAAACAATAGCAGGATCAACGTTATTCAAAATATTATCCATCCTGTCAGAAAGAGCCATATTATCAAATGTACGTCTGAAAAGTTTCTTTTCCAGCCTTTTCAGCCTTGCATAAATATCCTGATTTTCATAGGTTTTATGAAAGATAGTATTTTCCAAAGCGGTAATTTTCGGATAATTTTCTGCAGATGAATAAGAAGCAGCAATACTATTCTGCTCAGTTTCAGGCTGAAACACAGTGGATTCGTTTTGTACCGGCTGCAGAGGCGCAATTGAAGGTATTCTGGTTTCTGTTGGATGAATAGCAGTAGTTCTTTGTATATTAGTTTGTGAAGGCAAATAAGATGCAGTTCCGGCAGACGGCAAAAGCGGAGGGACAATAGTCCTCGTCAACTGGGGACTAACAACTGGCGATACAGGTACAATCCTTCGAGGTCGTCTGAAATGTTTTCTTGTGTACGGCATCATCATAGGATTCATGACCGGGCCATAGCCATAATACGGAGGAAGAGTCTGCACAGGTGTGTACGTTTGAACTTTATAAGCAAAGGCTGGTACCCCGGCAATAATTAAAACGCAAAAAACTATCAGCTTTTTCAGCATATCTCTAACCCTTCTTGTCTAACAAAAAAAACAATATAAGATTTTACAAAAAATTCCATCAGCCTCTTATTCACCAAGAAGGATAATTCGAATGAACGTACAAATTCAACAACAGCAAAGCAGAAAAAAGGCCGGCCAAATGACCGGTCTTTTCGTGTTTTTTAATTTTAAAATTTTAACAGTTGTATTATTCTGCAGAAGTTTCTTCTGTTTCTTCAGCAATTTCTTCTTTTATAACTTCAGAAGCCGTAACATTGACAGGGAGTTCTGTTTTCACTTTTGAAGTCAGTTTAATGAGCATTGTGTAGCTGCCGAGTTTGTTAATAGCAGCATCGAGAGAAATATTTTTTCTGTCGATTTCAACGCCAAGTTTAGCATGAAGTTCTTCTGCCAATTTTTTAGTGGTGATTGTACCGAAAAGTTTTCCGCTTTCACCTGCTTTTGCAGAAAGTTCAATAGTTCCGAGTTCTTCAATTTTCTTAGCCAGTTCAAGAGCTTCCTGATGGAGTTTTTCCTGTTTAGCTTTGATTCTCTGAATGTTTTGTTCTCTGTTTTGCAAAGCGCCTTTAGTGGCAACTTCTGCTAAATTCTGGGGGATTAAAAAGTTTCTTGCATAGCCGTCTTTAACGTTTACAACATCACCGGCTTCGCCCAAATTCTGGACATCTTTTCTTAAAATTACTTGCATATTTTTCTCCTTGATTAATTGTCGTTTACTTCATCGTAATAAAAACATAAAAAAATGTCACCTGTTTTCAGCTATTAATGTATAATTTTGTAATGAACAGTATTGAATTATTAGCTCCGGCGAAAAATAAAGAATGTGCATTTGCAGCCATAAATGCGGGTACAGACGCATTGTATATAGGTGCAGAATCATTTGGTGCAAGAAAAAAAGCAGGTAACTCTCTATCAGATTTGAAAGAAATAACAGATTATGCACATAAGTTTCTTGTGAAAGTTTATGTTACAGTAAACACGCTCATATATGACAATGAAATTTCTGCTGTTGAAAAACTTATCCGGGATTTGTATGACATCGGTGTAGATGCAATAATTTTTCAGGACTTTTCTATACTGAACATGAATCTGCCTCCGATTGCTCTTCATGCAAGCACACAGTGCAATAATGATTCTTTAGAAAAAATTCAATTTCTTAAAGACTGCAATATTCAGAGAGTCGTCCTCCCAAGAGAATTTTCAATTGAAGAAATAAAAAATGTGACCAAAAACATCGATATAGAAACAGAGGTTTTTGTTCATGGTGCACTTTGTGTCTGCTACAGCGGTCAATGTTATTTTAGCAATTACATAGGAGGAAGAAGTGCAAACAGAGGAGAATGTGCACAGCCATGCCGTAAAAAGTATTCTCTGATTGATGGGACAGGCAAAGAAATCTTAAAACCGCAGTATTTATTATCAATGAAGGACAACAATCTCTCTTGCCATCTAAAAGAACTGCTCGATGCCGGAGTTACCTCTTTAAAAATCGAAGGCAGATTAAAAGACGCGGATTATGTAAAAAATGTTGTTTCTTTTTACAGGCAGGAACTTGATAAAATATCAAAACGAACTTCCTTAGGCATCACAAAAACAGACTTTTCACCCGACATAAACAAAACTTTTAACAGAGGATATACAAATTTTTATTTTGATGGAAAAAGAAAAGTTTTTATTAACCCGCAGACTCCTAAATTCACAGGAGAATATGCAGGGCAAATTATTGAAATAAAAGGAAACAGAGTCAAAATAGACCCCAAAATCAGCATCGTTGCAGGTGATAGGATTTCATATTTCGACCGGCGAGGAGAACTGACCGGCACAACAGTAATGCTTGCGGATAAAAACCTTCTTACACTCAGAGATATAAATGATTTGCAAACAGGCGTAAAAATATACAGAAATTTTGACGCTGAGTTCAATAAAAAACTGGAAAAATCAGAATTTATCAGAAAAATTCCTGTGCATATTGAAATAACAGGCAAAAATATAAAATTTGCCACTTACAATAATATTTATGCCGAATATAAATTTACAAGTACGCAAAAGGCGAAAAACATAGAAAAGGCTGTTCAAACATTTGAAAAACAAATTTCAAAACTGGGAGACAGCGAGTTTTTTGCCAAAAACATTAAAATTAGCAAAGATTTTGACCTGTTTTTGCCTGTTTCTGAAATTAATGAAATAAGAAGAAATCTTGTTGCAAATCTGCAAAAAATTTGTGCAGAGAATTATGAATACCAGCGGCGAAACACAACATTTACAATACCGGAATATCCATACAAAGAGCTGGATTATACATTCAATGTGTCAAATAAATCAGCCAAGGAATTCTTTGAAAAAGCTGGATGTAATGTTAATGAATACGCACCTGAATGTACACAAAAAGAACATATCACTTTAATGAAAACAAAACACTGTTTGAGAGACTTTGCAGGCATGTGTCTAAAAAAATATCCGGATAAAAAACAGCTTTATCTTGTCGATGAATTAGGAAAAAAATATAAACTGGAGTTTGACTGCAAGAATTGTGTTATGAAAATTTATGTATAAAAAAACAGATAAGTATCGCAGTAAATTCAAGAATATATAAAAAGAAAAATGCCCGCGGCAACACCCGCGAGCGTATAGTTCGGTTAAGTTAATAGGTTATATGTTATTTACTTGATTTTAAACTTTCACTTTGCAATTACGGCATTTCATATACTTTGCCGGAAGACGGCAGTTCAGATGCTGCAGCCTGTTTGTCCAGTGCTGCTTGCATTTTTGATGAATACTGCGGCAGTGCAGCGGCAGGCTGTTCTGGCTGAGGAAGAGCCTTTCTGTATACCGGTCTGTTATCAATATACGGATGTAAATATCGTTCCGGAATTGAACCTTCTTTTACAAACGATGACGGATTATTTCCTGTTATAACTTTGTCTATTGACGGAAGAGTAACACCGTTATATGGCGTTGTATACACCTGTCCTGAGGACGGCAGGTTCATTGCTGCTGCCTGTTTGTCCAAGGCTGCCTGCATTCTCTGGCTGTATTGGGGAAGTGCCGGCTGGCTATACGGCGTTGTATATACCAGTCCAGAAGACGGTAAATTCATTGCTGCTGCTTGTTTGTGCAGGGCTGCCTGCATTCTCTGACTGTATTGGGGAAGTGCCGGCTGGCTATACGGCGTTGTATATACCTGTCCCGAGGATGGCAGGTTCATTGCTGCTGCTTGTTTGTCCAGGGCTGCCTGCATTCTCTGACTGTATTGGGGAAGTGCCGGCTGGCTATATGGCGTTGTATACACCTGTCCCGAGGATGGCAGGTTCATTGCTGCTGCTTGTTTGTTTAGTGCATATTGCCATCTTGCACTTTGTGTATGAGGAGGAAGAGCAAGCGAGGGAGCGGCTGACGGTGCTGAGGCCGGTGCTTGCGGAGCTGCTCCTGTTGTTGTACCTGTTTGGAAATTTGTACTTGCACCCTGTGCAACACCGGACGTCGGATTTTGTCCTGCTCCG
Organism: Candidatus Gastranaerophilales bacterium; assembly: GCA_944322755.1. Taxonomy (GTDB): domain Bacteria; phylum Cyanobacteriota; class Vampirovibrionia; order Gastranaerophilales; family Gastranaerophilaceae; genus CALUPY01. Next base: position 11,627 of record CALUPY010000028.1, read on the forward strand.
GTTGGAGCGCTGCCTGCCGGATTTATTCCTGAAGAAGGATTTGCACCTGTGGCAGGGTTTTGTCCGGTCGTCGGATTAGTAGCGGTGCGGGTACCTGTAGTCCCTTGAGTATTAAAATTCGTTGCATTGCGCGTACCTCCGCCCGGATTTACATGAGAGGAAGCCGGGTTCACCCTGGGTGCAGTTTTTGGCAGCTTGCCTTTTCTCAATGCTGCAAGCAGAGCCAGTGCACTCACACCGGTTGCAATAGCGCCGAGTATTGTGCCGGTATTGTCTTCTTTTATATGAGGAGCAATCGGTCTTGCATAATAATCATTGTTGTCCTTGTCATGTTTCAACAATGCTTCCTGTGTCATTTGATTTGCTAAAGGGTCGTAAAATCCTGAGTAGAAATTATTTGAAATATTTGTATTCATACCCGGATAACCTGCGCCGTAAGCTCCGGCTGCGCCATTCAGACCTGCACCCGGATTAAGATACGAATAGTTTGATTGCACAATACCCATAGGCGAATACAAACTTTGGAAACTTGTACCATAATTGTCATAACCTAATGTCATAACCGTAACTCCAAACTAACTTTAAACTACCATATCTTAATAAAAACATTTACATGTATTAAATTGCGCAAGTTTAAGAAGTTGTAACAAAATATTAAGTGTAAAATAATTTCAAATTCGTGTGAAATCAAGGTTTATCACAAGACGTAACAAATCCGGATATGAATTTACAATTAGATACTATATTTTTTGGTGTCAGCAAGTACAATTAAAAAAGGTATACTTTGTATATATAAATTTAGAGGAGAAAAGCATGCTAGAATTTGACTACAGGAATGTAACAACGGAGGTTATTGGCGAAGAAAACGGTCTCCACATTGAGGAGGAATTTCAGAAGTACAATGACACTGTTGCAAAAATCATTGCTGATTTAAATTCTAGAAAAGACAAACCCGGTCAATGGCTCCAATGGATGAATCTCGGATATAATGAAGAAACAGTCTGGCTTGTAAAAGAATATGCCGCAATGGTTCAGGGCAGATTTGACAATGTTCTAGTGCTCGGTATAGGCGGCTCTGCGCTGGGAGGTATGGCTGTTTGTGAAGCGCTTCTGAAACCTTACTGGAATGTACTAACACCCGAACAGCGAAACAATTTTCCGCGCATATTTTTCCTCGACAATATCGATCCCGATCAAATTAACGGACTGCTTGATATTCTGGATTTAAAGAAAACCCTTGTGAATGTAATCACAAAATCCGGTTCCACTGCAGAAACAATGTCACAGTTTATGATTGTAAAAAGCAGACTCGAAGCAGAACTCGGAGAAGAATACAGAAAAAATATTGTCGCAACAACAGATAAAAATATAGGAATACTCAGACAGATTTCTAACGAAGAGGGGTATAAAACATTTGTTATTCCTGACGACGTAGGCGGACGTTTTTCGGTCTTTTCAGCAGTCGGACTTTTGCCTTTTGCACTTGTCGGCATAGAAATTGAAGATATTATGCAGGGCATAAAAGATATAGATTTAGCCCTGAAAAATACAGATATACATCACAATATAGCGGCACAAAATGCACTAATTCATTATCTGATGGATACACAAAAGCACAAAAACCTGTCTGTCATGATGCCTTATTCCAGCAGACTAAAATACGTATCAGACTGGTATGTACAGCTTTGGGCAGAAAGTCTCGGTAAAAATAGAGACAATAACGGAAATAATGTAAATATAGGCCCGACTCCGATAAAAGCCCTGGGAGCAACAGACCAGCATTCACAGATTCAGCTTTATAATGAAGGGCCTAATGATAAAATTATCAATTTTATAAGAGTTAAAGAATTTGATACGACGCTTGATATACCAAAGATTTTTGAGTTTACGGGCATTGGCTATCTCGGAGGAAAAAGCATCAATGAACTGATAAACGCGGAAGCTGACGCAACAAAAGTTGCGCTTATCGATTATCAGAGACCTAATGTTACTATCACACTGCCCAGCATAAACGGCTACTATATGGGACAGCTTTTGTATATGCTTGAAATACAAACTGCAATCATAGGCGAGCTATACAATATAAATACATTTAACCAGCCCGGTGTGGAACAGGCTAAAAATTACACCTACGCTCTAATGGGGAGAGCGGGATATGAAGAATCCGCAGCTGTTTTGAAGGAAAAAATGGCGGTTGTTTAGTTCTGTATTCAAAGACGGGACGTAACATTAATTTACATACTACTACATGTACAGACATGTTTGTTAAAATAGAAGTTGGAGAATTTTAATTAGAGAGCAATCTTTTGATGACAGATTTAAATTACTTTGAAATTATAAAAAATAAACTCGACGCACTGGTCGACAAAATAGTCCAGAAAGAAAATTCTGATGAGAGTTTTCGTATTACTTATGCCCAAATTCTTGAAAAAATCAATACAAAAATGGATGTTTTCTCCAGCCGCAGCGTTGATGAAGCTCTTGAAAACCTGAATTATGAAGTTAAAAATTTAATAAATGAAAAAAATGATGTTGTCATATCCAGGTTCGATGCAGTTAAGGGTGAATTTGAACATCTGAACACTGTTCTTTCTAATACAATTAAATCAGAAGAAATAGCAGAAGCTTTTCAAAATGTACACAAACAGCTGCAGGTCTTCTCAGAGGAACAAGAAAACCAGCACTCTGCAATAGGTGCAATGATTTCACATATTGAAAACATAGGCACAGTAGAACAGACTAATGCTATTCTCGACAGAAAATTCGATGTAATTAAAGCCCAAAATACAGACCTGCACGAAACCCTCACGGAACAAATAGCTTTTTCTGCAGAAAGAAACAAAGAACTCCTCTCAAAAATCGCAGAGATTTATGAACAATCCAACGAATTTGATGCAAAATTTATTGATCTTATATCAAATGTAGAAAGAGAATTAAACAGCATAACCGAACTAGGCACAACACTTGCCAACAAAGAAGATTTCACAACAATCTCTGAGAAGGTCGAAGACATAGCCGCCGAGCTTTCTAATACATCAGAGGTCGTAAGCTGCTTCGGTAACAATTTGACAAAACTGATTGAATCAATTGATACACAGTTCAATGTTGAAAAATTCGATAATATAAATAACAATATTTCCCAGATATTTTTGAATATTACTTTTCTCTCTGAAGCAATAAAAGCCCTTGAGCCGGAACTGTTAACTGAGAGAATAAAAGATAAAACAAAAATTGAACTCGAAAAAACAAGAGACGATATTGTAAAAATTTTAGAAGAAAAAATCTCTGAAAAACTGAGTATTGATGAACTAAAAGAAATAAAAAGCTACAGCGAAAAACTCTTCTATCAGGGTACAGAAGTTCTTAAAGAAGAAATCTGGAACATCAAAGACAGTCTTGTAAATAAAGAGACTTTTAACACAAAAGTAGACAACGCAAAAGACGAAATTATTGATGCAATTTCAGAAGAAAGTGTTGCATCTGCTGGTGAAAGAAATAAAATATCTGAAAATATCACAGCAGCAAAAGACGAGATTATCGATGCAATTTCGGCTGAGAGCGTTGCTTCCTCAGGTTCAAGAACCAAAATATCCGAACAAATATTTGAAAATATCTCAGGCGCAAAAGATGAAATAATTGACGCAATTTCCGCAGAAAGCGTTGCATCTGCCGGTCAAAGAACCAATATATCTGAAAATATTACCGGTATAAAAAATGAAATTATTGATGTAATTTCAGAAGAAAGTGTTACAGCTGCTGACGAAAGAAAACAAATATCCCAAAATCTTTTAAAAATTAAAAACGAAATTGTGGATATTATCTCAAAAGATACAGAAATATCATCGCTAAAAACCGGTATAACAGAAATTCTTTCAGCAGAAAAAGAAGCCAGTACAAACAGATTTGCAACAATTGAAGCAGCACTGAACGGTCTTAAGGAAAAGGCTGACAGCAATGCCAGTTCAATAAAAAATGCACTGTCCAGGGATAATGAAATTATTACAGCTAACCTGAAAGCACTTGAAGAAAAAATTGCACAGAGCAAAAATGAGATTTCTGACATATTTTTCTCTGACGGAGTCCGCACAAATACACAGATTCAGGCAATCGCAGAAACAATAGAAAGTCTAAAATCAGAACTTATCAACGTAAAACTCTCTTCCCAAACCGGAGAGAACGGACAAACGCCTGATAAGATCAAAGAAATTGTGAATGAATCACTTGATTCAATTCAGAAGAAATTCGTGTCACAAATCATTCAAATTGCAGACAATATCTCCTTTGCTGATGAAGCGGAAGATCTTCATGCGCATTTAGACGAACAGTTTGACGAATTTAAAGAAAAAATCACAAAAGACATATCAGACATAAAAGAAGAACTTTTATCCTCTAATGAAACATCGGATACAAATGACAGAATCGTTGAACTTCTTGAAACAATAAATTACAGCCTTAACCAGCCGCAAGAAGACGAAACTCTTACGAATCTTGTTAGAGAAATACATATTCTTACAACAGGCACGGCAGAAGGAGAAAAAGAGAATTACGCATATACAATGCCGGATATTGAATCAGATTTGTCTAAAATCAGACTTGATTTGAGCAATATCAGCAAAACACTCTCCTCATCAGAACTTTTGGATGGAGATGACATATATTCAAACCTGTCCGAACTGAAAAAATCTGTTGAAAAAATTGAGAATAATCCCATAAATACCGAGATAACAGAAGTTAAAAACCTTTTCGACACATTGAATGAAGACATTTCAAGCATAAGCAAAAGGACAAACAAACTCATAATCTCCTCTGATGAAGTCAACAAAACGCTCCAGGATCATATAAATGAATTCACAAAAATAGTCGGAGATTTTGAAAGAAATACGAAAAAATTCCAGGAATCAAACTATGTAATCAACTTGTCAAACAAAATTGACTACCTGACAAAACTCTGCGGCTCTATACTCAGTACTGACAAAGTTCTGAATGAAGCATTTATGTATATGGCAGAGTGGATTGACAACGCAAGTGATTCATTTAACCAGATGAAAACCGACTTAAGTGTAATAAATGACACAATAGTAAAATCTGAAGCGACGGAGGATATTCTCTCCAACATAGACAGACTGGCTGCAAAAATCGAAAAACAGCAGAAAAATATTCTTGCTGTAGAAGACAAAATTGAAGAAGTAGCTGCAAAAAGAACTGAAAATCCTGAAACAAAAGCTATGATAGAGTTCATTGCTTCCCAGATAAATGCGGTCAATGAAAAACTCAGCGACAATGACAAAATTACCCAAAAACTTGAAAGCATGGAAAAACAAATAAAGAAAATTGAAAAAAATGTCAACATGCTCGCTGCTTATGTTGAAGAAGACGATGCCTAGTTGTTGCTAAGTACAAGTTTCAATGTTGAAAGGTTTTTGTATCCAAAAACTCTGTGCTGGATGTTCTGCTTTGCATTTATATTAAAAATTCTGACTATACGTTCAATTTCTTCACGATTTTTTCTTGAAGACAAATCATAAACGTTTTTAATAGGATCGGATACAACACCCATAATAGTATTTAATTCTTGTTCTTTCATTTCGCATTCCTCTATAATACTTTTATACTTCTATAAAGTAATTTTTTCTCCGGAAATTGCCAAAATAAAAAAAGAATATGAACTTTTGTAAACAAAAAACTTTATATGCACGTATGACTAAATATACAGCTTTATTCTGGATTCGATATATTTGTTCTGATATATTTCTATGTTCAAATAGTATATATAAATCAAATGGTTGAACTAAAATAAGGATATTCGTATATAATAAAGGTATGTGGTGCACAAAAGGAGAGATTCATTGCTACCGATAATTACAGAAGAACAAGCCAGTCTGGCCTTTGCAGAAATTTTTCAGGATGTACACGCCTGGCGTAAAAAAATGATTCACTATATAAAAGACGAAAATCCTGAAATAAATTCTGCAATAATCGAAGCAGCAAACAATACCGATCTGGATCCAAAGGCAGTCGCTTTAGGTGCGTATATGACCTATATTTTAATAGAAATGGCTGCAAAAGAAGAAGCAGGTATGGATGTAGATTATACAGAATAAATAATTTATTCTGATATTTTTATTTTAAAATTCTGAACAGCCTTGCCTGTCATTAACTTTTCCTGGTTTTCCAGCGTATTTTTTATAGCAAAAATCCATCCGGTCTTTGGATTTACAAACAGATAAAAAGCAGCCTGACTTTCCAGCAGTCTTTGCCGGCTGTCTATCATAAGTTCGCCTTTATCAGAAAGTTCAAATACGGTAAAGGACAACGGCCTTGACGCTGAACTTTCAATAAAAGCATCGAATTTTGTATTATTCAGTCCGGTTGTATCCTTTATGGCATCCTGATTTCGATAAGTCCGGCACCACTGATAAAGCTTTGTTATTATATTTTCAACTGTCTCGCTTGGTCGCATTAATCATACCCACAAATTCATCAACAAGTTCTTTTTTCCATTTTTTACCGGAATCACGTTTTATATTTTCAATAGCAGCATCATCGCTCAATGCAGGTCTGTAAGCACGCTCATGAGTCATTGCCGTATATGCATCCACAAGAAGTATAATCTGAGACAATAACGGTATATCAGCTCCGCTTATTTGTCTTGGATATCCACTGCCATCCCAGTTTTCATGATGGTTTTCAATAATAGGAATTATATCAGTTACAGACGAAATAGGCTGCAATATTTCTTTTGCAGCAAGAAGAGGATGCTGATGGATTTTTGACTTATCTTCCTCTGACAGCGGAGTCGTTTTCGTCATAATATCTTCCGGAATCAGTGCATTGCCTATATCATACAAAAGAACGGAAATCTTTAATTTATCTATATCTTCTTTGGGAAGAGCCATTTTTTGCGCAAGTTTTGTTGCCAAATCAATTTTTTGTCTGGTCAAACCTGCAACCGCATTTGGATTGTACAATTTTGATATCATATCGACAACTGAAAACAGAGAATCTTTCGACATAGACTCTTTGGTGGCATTGATTTTTTCATTTATCTCACCGAGCATGTTTTCAGGCACAGGAATGCGTTTTTTGTTCACAATATCAGCAAATGCACCTATTGCAACTTCCTGCCACTCATTATCCTCAGTTTTCGATACAAGCGTAACCCTGTTTCTGCCGTTGATTTTAGACTTGTACATTGCCTGGTCGGTAAGCTCTAGCAGCTCATCAAGATTCTTTGAATGTTCCGGATAGGTGCCCACACCGATACTTGCTGTAATATGTCCCACTGTCTCTATCGGACACGCTTCAATCGAAGCCCGTATCCTTTCCGCAGCAACAAGAGCACCGTTCGAATCAATACCCGGCAGAAGAATACAGAACTCTTCACCGCCCAGTCTTGCCGGTATATCAATAGAACGTGCATTCTTTTTCATTATATCAGCGACAGTACTAATAGCCATATCGCCGAAAGAATGCCCGTACATATCGTTAATTTTTTTCAAAAAGTCTAAATCAAGGCTGATTACAGAAAAAGACTGGTGCAATCTCTGAGCACGCTCGAGTTCTTTGTGAATTGAATCATTAAAGTAGCGTCTGTTGTACAGTCCTGTCAATCCGTCTGTCACAGCCTCTTTTCTGATAGTTTCAAACAAATTGGCAATAGTGATAGCCATTTCAACCTGATTTGCAAAAAGGCTCAAAAAATTCACTTCTTTGTCTGAAATATCCTCACGCGGTGAAAATACAAGCATTACGCCAAAAACTGTCTGACTTGTTATTAAAGGAATAATAATAAGATTTTTACTTATCCCGAGCCTGTTTACTGCTTCCAGCTGCTCCTGAGACAAATCTGTCAAAAGACTGTTTATTACGCCCAAATAATCCTTTGTACAGATAATTTTCTTTTCATTAATAGCTCTAACCATAGGAGATGATATATCAAAAGGCAACTTGTATTCGGACAAAGGACGATATAGAAACTTGTTCAACAGTCTGTATATCTGGCTGTCTGAATATGCTCTAATCTGAAAATACTTCATATTATCAATTTCATGAAGCTGCAAAATGGTGCTGTTTATATATCCCATCTCGCCATGAAGAGAATTCACGAGCGTTTCCAGAACATTTGCCAATGGTTCCGAAGAATTCATAAGCTCCCAGACATGCTTCAGTGTAAGAAAGGCTTTATTAGCCTGATCAAGCTCCTGGGTACGTTCAATTATTTCCTGTTCAAGCGCAAGATTACGCTCATATATTTCCAAGAACTCTTTTTTGTTGTTGGAAATGCTGTACTCTATTTCATTTATCTGGCGTGCGTATTCTTTGAGTTTTTTGAATATATCCATTGGAACTATAATAGAACTATAATAACTGACTGAATAAGTTTTATGCTATTATACAACTTTTTTAGTCAGAATGTAAGATATCTTTAAGAAGTTTGACGATTTTTTCAGCAGCAACAGAGCTTTGGCATATGTTTTTTCCCGATTTAAGCCTGCATTTTCTTTTCATGCAGGGATAGCAGGGAATTTCAGGGTAAAAAGCAGCACAATTCGGCCCGAACGGCGCATTTCTGCCGGCAGCTGTCGCAGTGAAAATTGTTATCACAAAAGGCTTTTCCACTGCCCATGCAATATGTGCACTTCCAGAATCAGGCGAAATCACAACATCAGCATGTCTAAAAACTTCCGCCAGTTCCTCTAGATTCGTTTGTCCGGCCAACACAAATGAATCACTTACTCCTTCTGAAATCCGTTTTATCAAAGCTAAATCATTTTCAGTGCCCGTAAAAATAAGATTTACTTTACCATTCAAATATGCAAGCAGGCTCTGCCAGGATTTTTCATCCCAGTGCTTGTTTTCCCAGGTCGTAGCAGGGCATATTACCACGTTTTTTCTATCGGGTTTTACTGTAGACAAAAGAGAACGGACTTTGTTAATTACCTCCGTATGCGGCAAAGACAGGTCAAATTCAATTCTACCAGAATCCGCACCCAGATATTCAGCAAGTTCCAAATTCCTTTTAACAACGTGATATTCCGTATCAAAAAGCTCATGAGAGGCTTTTACGATTTCATTTGAGAAAAATCCGGAAAATTCACGCCCTCCAGTGAGTGTTATTTTTCTTTTTATGTTCAGAAACGGAAGCAGCATTGCTGACTTAAACAGCTGCTGTGTATCCAAAACGATGTCATAGTGCTCATCATTGATTTTTTTAATAATTTTGCTGAATTCTTTAATGTTTTCAAGACAAATCCCTCGTTTTTTCCAGGTTTTTCTAGGTATAACGTAACAGCTGTCAACATTCTTGTGCTCTTTTACAAAAAGTGCAGCCTTATCCTCAACAACCCACCCGATATGGCACTGTGGATATTTTGCCTTCAATGCATTCACCAAAGGAAGCGTATGAATAGTATCACCTATTGCGCTAAGACGCAGAATCAGTATTTTTTTAAACATATGTACATTATACCACGCCAAAAATCATACTATATATTTACTTTTCTTAATCTAATTTAGACTTTTTGGTGGAATGAATTTTTAGATATATTTATTATCATAAAAATGTTGAAAATCGTCGTTATCTAAATAATACAAAAAGGAATGACCCATAATGACCAATGATAAAGCTTCAAGGCTTAGACAGACAATTTTAATGTGTAATACAGAACTGACGAAGCTTAAACCGAAACTCGAAGATTCTGAAGAACTCAACGAAAAATACAACAAAGTTTTAATAAAAAAAGCAATTTGCCGCCAAAAATTGAAGGCAATGAACAAACCTCTGCTCTCAAAAATTTTTGGTCTTTTTAAAAACAGAAACGAAAAGCTAATCTGTGATTATTTTAAATAAAAATTATCTTTCAAAACTTAAGAGCTTAAAGCCTCTTTTTCTTGTCTCTGATTTTACATCCGGCAGCTCATAACACTGAATACACCTTGCTTCATAGGTTTCATCCCCGCCTATCATAATCAGTGGCGAACTTTTGTCCGCAGGCATGCCGTTTATAAGTCTCTGTGTTCTTGTCGCTTTGTCTGAACCGCATTTCATACAGACTGCAGAGAGTTTGTCTACCTTATCGGCAATACATAAAAGCTCAGGCATATACCCGAAAGGTTCTCCTTTAAAATCGAGGTCAAGACCCGAGGCTATTACCCTTTTGCCATCTTTTACCATGCTTAACACAACATCCACAATTTCTCGGTCAAAAAACTGAAGCTCATCAATTGCAACAACTTCATCATCAGGCGAAATATGCACAAGAATTTCTTTAGCGTCCTTGACTGTAATTGCATCAAGCCAGAGACCGTTTCTTGACTCAATATAATCCCCTTTTGTACGTGTATCAATATCAGGAGAAAAAACCTTAACTTTTTTCTGTGCAATTATACATCTTCTGACTCTTCTCAAAAGCTCTTCTGTTTTGCCACAGCTCATAGGCCCGGTAATAACCTCAAAACTATGCCCCATTTTTCTCCTCTTTCAATCCTCAAAAAATATTTCAGGTACATATTCATGTAAGCAGGTTATTGAAATTTTGTCCAGAACTTTATTTTTATTTATAAGAAGCAGACGGATGCGGGTGTGCAACAAACTTAATTATTCTTCAAATTGTAATATCGTTTTCGAAAGACTTTACAAAAACAGACGCAATAATCTCAGACATATTCTATCGCAAAATTTTCAAAAACATCCTATAATCAAAATATGAAAAGAAATATAGACAAAGCTGCTGAAAATCATTTTATTGAAAAATCAGACATAGTGAAAATACTGGAGACAAACGAATTTGATGAATATCTCTTTCACACTGCCGATGCAGTCAGAAAAGAATACAAAGGTGATACCGTTCATATAAGAGGCATAATTGAATTTTCTAACATATGCAAACAGAACTGCAAATACTGCGGTATCAGGAAAGACAATCCGCTTACAGAAAGATACAGGCTATCATCTGATGAAATATTACTATTTGCAAAACATGCTGCAGATAAGGGCTTCAAAACAATAGTACTGCAGTCAGGAGAAGACGGATTTTTTTCTGCAGGCAACATGACAGAAATTATCAAAAACATAAAAAGGCTCGATATTGCAATCACTCTGAGCATAGGAGAAAAAAACACAGAGGAATACAGAGCATATAAAGAGGCGGGCGCTGACAGATACCTTCTGAGAATCGAAACAACCGACAAAAATTTATACAAAAGTCTTCATCCCAATATGAGTTTTGAAAACAGACTGCGCTGCCTGAATGACCTTAAAGAGCTCGGTTATGAAGCAGGGACAGGTATACTTGTCGGATTGCCGAACCAGAGTTTGGACTCGATTGCAGAAGATATTTTATTTTTTAAAAAATTTGATGCAGATATGATAGGACTGGGGCCGTTTATACCAGCCCCGAACACGCCTCTTGCTGATGAAAAAGGCGGAAGTCTTACTTTGGCCTTAAAAGTAATGGCTCTCACGAGAATACTTTTGCCTGACATAAATATACCGGCTACCACGGCAATGGAGGCACTGCACCCAAATGGCCGGATTATGGCACTAAATAGCGGAGCAAATGTAATCATGCCGAATGTGACAGAGGGCACCTACAAAGAAAAATATCTTTTATATCCCGGTAAAATATCCGTAAATACCTCGGCCAATCAAAATTATGAAACAACAGTAAAATTAATCGAATCCATCGGACGGCATGCTGGAATAACACACGGATTTCGTAAAGACTGCAAATAAGAAAGTGTCAATGCTTTAAAATTCATAGCATTGACACTTACAACGTTTATACCTGATATATTTTAGTTAGCCTGTGCAGCTGCTTCCTGTGGTTCATTATGTCCAACTTTCTCAAAGACAATTTTCTGATCCTCGAGTTTTGCTGCAATAACGTCACCTTCCTGATATTTCCCGTTAAGGATTTCTTCAGCAAGAGTATCCTCGATTTTCTTCTGAATAACGCGTCTGAGCGGTCTTGCACCATAGGCTTCTGAATAGCCCTCGTCAGCAAGATAATCCTTAACTTCATCACTAATTTCAATGCTGAAATGATGTGATTCAATACGCTTCAATAGGTCTTTAAACATAAGTTCAACAATCTCTCTGATTTCAGGTTTGCTAAGGTGAGAGAATACGATAATATCATCGATTCTGTTAAGGAATTCGGGTCTGAAAGCCTTTTTCATTTCTTCCATAACTGTATCTTTGAGGTGTTCGTATTTGTCTTTGCTTTCATCATTTGAAACAGAGAAACCGAGTTTTGAGGTGGTAGCGATTGTGCTTGCACCAACGTTACTCGTCATTATAATAATCGTATTTTTAAAGTTTATATGTCTGCCTTTTGCGTCAGTCAAACGACCGTCATCAAGTATCTGCAGCATAATATTAAAGACATCCGGATGAGCCTTTTCGATTTCATCGAAAAGAACTACAGAATACGGTTTTTTACGGATAGTTTCAGTCAGATGACCGCCATCATCATATCCGACATATCCCGGAGGCGAACCAATAAGTTTTGCTGTCGAATGTTTTTCCATAAATTCTGACATATCAACTCTGACCATATTGTTTTCAGAGCCAAAAACAGCTTCAGCAAGCGCTTTAGCGAGTTCAGTTTTACCAACACCGGTCGGACCTGCAAAAATAAAGCTTCCGATTGGTCTATTTGGACTTTTCAGACCGACTCTGGCTCTTCTGATTGCCTTTGCAATTGAAACAACAGCCTGATCCTGACCGATAACCCTGTTGTGGAGGGTTTCTTCGAGTTTCAAAAGTCTTTCGCTTTCACCTTCGGTAATCTTTGTAGTAGGAATACCGGTCATTGTGCTGACAACTTCTGCAACATTTTCCGCTGTAACAACAGGCTTGTTGGCGTCATGCTCGTCTTTCCATTTCTGGGAAAGTTCGCGAATCTTGTCTTTTAGGTCAGCTTCTTTGTCTCTGAGATTTGAAGCATGCTCAAATTCCTGATTTCTGATTGCATCTTCTTTTTGTTTAATGATATTTTTCAGCTCTTTTTCAAGCTCTTTGCCCTCTGGAGGAAGAGAGCTGACATTCAGACGAACTTTTGAGCTTGCTTCATCGATAATATCAATCGCTTTATCCGGCAGGAATCTGTCAGTAATATATTTATCAGAAAGGGCAACAGCTGCAATAATAGCTTCATCAGAAATTTTAAGCCTGTGGTGTTCTTCATATTTGGGTTTCAGTCCCCTCAATATTTCAATAGACTCGTTAACCGACGGCTGTTCTATTATAATAGGCTGAAAACGTCTTTCAAGCGCTGAATCTTTTTCAACATGCTTTCTGTATTCATCTAGTGTCGTCGCACCTATAACCTGAATTTCACCTCTTGAGAGAGCGGGTTTCAGTATATTTGCCGCGTCAATCGCGCCTTCTGCAGCTCCGGCACCAATCAATGTATGCATCTCATCGATAACAAGGATGATATTACCAGCCTGTCTGATTTCATCCATAATTTTTTTCAGACGTTCTTCAAATTCGCCTCTGTATTTTGTTCCGGCGACAAGAAGCCCCATATCAAGCTGGATAACTTTTTTTCCTTCAAGGATATCCGGAACATCCGAATTAACAATTCTAGTGGCAAGACCTTCTGCGACAGCTGTTTTACCGACACCGGGTTCGCCTATCAAAACGGGATTATTTTTGGTTCTTCTTGCAAGAATCTGAATAACACGTTCAATCTCTTTTTCTCTGCCGACAACAGGATCCAGTCTCTGTTCCTGGGCAGCAAGTGTCAAGTCTGTACCGAATTCGTCAAGACTCGGAGTTTTTGTTTTTCCGCCTGTTGCTCCGGCAGAAGCAGTTGCAGGGGCAGGTTTTGTTTCACCAAGCATTTTTATAATGTTGCTTCTGACTTTATTAAGGTCAACTCCAAGATTTTCCAGAACTCTAGCAGCAACACCCTCGCCCTCTCTTATAAGCCCTAAGAGAAGATGCTCTGTCCCTATATAATTGTGTCCCAGTTGTCTTGCTTCATCCCAGGAAAGCTCGAGCACACGTTTTGCACGAGGCGTAAATGGTATCTCTACAGCAACAAAACCGGAACCCCTTCCTATGATTTTTTCAACTTCAGCTCTCGCATCTTTCAGGGTAATACCCATAGATTTAAGAGTTTTTGATGCGACACCGGTACCTTCGCCGATAAGCCCTAACAGAACCTGTTCCGTACCGACAAAATTATGTCCGAGCCTTCTTGCCTCTTCCTGGGCAAGCATTATTACCTTAATCGCCTTTTCGGTAAAACGTTCAAACATTATTTGCTCCTATTGATTATTTCTATCCTGCATGTATTTTACATCATAATATACTAATGTTTCAAGCCAAATTTATCTCATCAAGCAGTTTTTTTGCCGGGTAATACCCAAAACCCTTGTCAATAGCTATTTTTAGAGATTTTACAGCCTGTTTTTTATCGTTTCTAAATAAACTGCATTTTGCGCACAGAAAATGCACCTCCGGATCAACATAACATACTGCTTTTGCTTTTTCCAGAAATACCTCGGCTAATTTATGGTAATTATTGTTCACAAGAACTCTGGCAATAAATTTATAGCTTTCAGAATTTGCTTTGGCATATAAATCTGCACCATTAATCACATTTTCTGCAAATTTTATCTGATTTGCACAAAGAAGAGCATCCAAATCCATCTCCAAAAAACTTCTTATTTGAAAAAAAGTCGGTATATGTATAACATACATTTCTATAAATTCTATTAAAGAAATACCCCACAAAACAGCAGGAGAGTCTTGAGGCAATGAGTTCCATAATGCTTTAGCTTTTTCTAGTTTTCCAAGCAGCAAAAGACATCTGCCGTACTCATAAAGTTTATCTGTAGATTTAAATAATTCACCTGCTTTTTGGTAGTTATCTTCTTTCATATATATTCTTGCCAGAAAATATTTATCAAGAATATCATCTGAATCGGAAAGCACTGATTTCAGAAACTCATAATTATGTTTTTGGTGAAATTGAACTAGCAGGTCTTGATTTTTCATTTTTTAATTTTTGCAGTCAGATTTGCGAATTTTGGATTTGCAAATACAGCAGGAGTAACCGGCATAAGGCCCTGCAGTGCATTAAGTGCATCAGCCGAGGCATTATTACTGCTGATATTAGCTGATTTTATTTCACGATAAAGCTCTTCGCGGTATACAGATACTGATTTTGGAGCATTTACACCAATTCTTACTGTATTTTGATTTGCATCAAGAACAATAATCTCTATATCATCATTTACAATTATTTTTTCACCGATTTTTCTTGCCAGTACCAGCATATAAATCTCCTAATCTTAACTGTTTACCGGAGTCTGTTCATCCTTGAACAGAGGACATCTTACAGGATAATTTGAATTCGAAAGAATAAACTGCATTCCATGTTTATTAGCAGCATTAATAATAATCGGCGCTAACAGATTTATGGTAGACTTACGGGGATTCGCTGCCGGAATCGTAACTATATTTAGAGACAGCAGTGTATCAACAGACGTCAAATCCAGTTTTTGTGCAGTTTCTGTCGGTATTTCAAACTGATATTCTATATCAAAAAAGGCAGGAGATGTGACAGGGAATGCCAAATCAGGATCCTCAACCGACTGCAGCCATTTAAACAACGAATTCACATTGTGCTCCACGAGTACATACTGCCTAAGATGTTCATACCCGATAATCGGATCCACAAATGTGAATATCGTATCATCACTTACTTCTATTTCGCCAAATTTAGTTGTATTTATTCTCATTGTATTTAACCTCGTCCCAAGGGCAGAAACTTAATATGTTTGACCACCCATACCGAAAGAAGAATTCATTGAGGACATCATCATAGTCTGAATCAATTCAGGAGACAACTTTTGCTGTCCGTTTTGGCTCATTAATAACATGGGAAGAAGATTGTTCTGGCCGTTGTTATTATTACCCATAAGCATATTAAGCTGTGCAAGCTCATTTGACTGTTCCATCATTCGGGTATAAGCAGCAGGATCAAAATTGGTATTGTTATTAGTGTTCAACCCTAACGGATTAAACCCGACTTTTGCCAGTGTTTTCACAGCCTGCGCAATTTCTGCGTCCGTAGGTTCGGATGCATCTGATTTCAGCTGCTCATTTATTGCATCTTTTTTTCTTTCGAGTTTTTTCTTGTTTACTTCTTTTTGAACTGATTTGCTGTAAAATTTATCTGATTTTATGAATCTGTCGAGCTCATCTTCCGTACTCGGTTTTTCCGGTTCTTTACAACCTTCGGCATCGGCACCTTTCAGACACGCAATGCCCCTTGTTGCATTGGAGACAAGAGCATCATTTGTATTTAAATCAATAACTTTATTATAAGCTTCCTCTGCCTCAGAGACTTTGCCGAGCTGCGCATATGAGAGAGCCTGGTAATAATAAGCGGCAGCATCTGACGGATCATCTTTTATTATAGCGTCAACGTCCTGCAGGCAGCCCATATAATTTTTAGCTTTATATTTAGCTATTGCAGATTTTATAGCTGCATTATTTGCATTAGCTATACCTGCACACAATGTTGTTGCTACTGCGATAAGAACAAAATTAACAAATAACTTTTTCAATTTCCTATACCTCTATAATCTTTTGTATAATACTTTTTAATACTATTTATAAAAAAGTCAACATACCTAACATTTTATTATTATATATTATTATTTTTAATTCTGCCTAATGTATTTGAACTATTCTAGTGATTGTATATTTCATTCACAATTGAATCCTCTAATTTTTTTGCTTCAATTGCATCTCCGGTATAGTTCTGAATAAGTATAGCAAAACTGTATTTTTCTTTTGATTTTGCATCAACATAACCGGTAAGTACACTTACTCCGCTGATAGTTCCTGTTTTTGCCCGTACATTCTGGCTGATATTAAGGAGTCTGTCGCTTAATGTGCCTTCTACAGGTTTCGCCATTAATTTCTCAAAACTTTCAAAATTATTGCTGCAGTATATTTTATTTAGAGCTTCAGTCATCCAGTCTGCAGTAATCAAATCGTTTCTGGAAGCCCCCCCGCCGTCGACTATAACAGGTTTTGTATCTGTTTTTAAATCATTATAAAAACTGTTAAAAAAGTCTATTCCGGCAGAAGTCGTTCCTTGTCCGTCAATGAATTTTGCTCCGGAGGTTTTGAATATCATTTCCGCGTACAGATTATTGCTCTCTTTCAAAACTTTAGCAATCATTGTATCCAAAGATTTGCTGACATGTTCCAGAATAAGCTCGGTATGCCCCTGCATAGGTGCAACTTTTATTGAACCTTTCGGGCTGACATTTGCTGATTTCAAAGCTGATTGAAGATTTATTATAAAATTTCTCTCAAGCTGGTTAACCGGAAGCTGAATTGTGACAGGAGTTTTCACCGTTCCTTTTAAATAAGTCATGTCACTTTGAACCCACGGCTGGCGCACAACCTGTACATTATTTTTATCACCGTTTTTCAGCATATTTACAAGCGTTATTTGATAATTTGACTTGTTTTTTATCTCCGGCATTGCATTATTTTTAGACGGTTTTACAGAAATATTGACGACATTTCCGTTTATTGTAAAAGGAGAATATTTCGGCAAATACTTGCTTGTGTCATCATCCCACATCCAGCCTGTTCCCCACTGGGTGCTGTCAAACACTGTCGGGTCAACCACAACATCTTTGACCTGAAATTTGTATTTTGTGCGGAGTTCTTTGAACAATTTCGTTAAATCACCTGTTGTCAAAGTCGGATCACCGCTTAGTTTTATATAAACATTGTTATTTTTGTCTTTAAACAACTGGGTTCTGTATTGATAGTCTCCGCCAAGTTGATCATACACTGCTGCCATTGAAAAAAGCTTCAATGAAGACGCCGGATGCAGGTATTTGTTTTCATTATATTCATAAAGAATCTTGCCGTTTTTTGCATTTTTCACGGACACAGACACAGTAGATGTCTCATCAAGTTTTGATTTTTTAATAATCGAGTCAAAGTCCTTTGCAAAAACGCCCTGCAGTGAAAGCAGAGAAAATACAGCAATAAAAATTGTTAAAAACTTTGTTAATTTATTCATAAAGTTTTATCTCCTTTATTTTGAATGATGAAAAATCTTTGTCACGTCTGTCTTTGAGCAATGGAAAGTCCTGCCGCAGCTTATTAAGCTTTTCAATATCCAGCGCAAATTCAAGACACCCCTCCTGCTCGCCGAGAGAATACAGAACATCGCCCCATCCGTCAGCAACAAGAGAATGTCCGAGATTGTATTCATTCTCGGCAATTTTGCCGCACTGATCCGCAACTATCATATAGCACTGATTCTCAATTGCCCTTGCACGATGCATAATAAGCCAGTGCTCAAGTTTTGTTCTGTTCCATGCAGCCGAGTTTATAAATATTTGGACACCTTGTTTTGAATATGCACGATATATTTCAGGATAACGGATATCATAACAAATACTTAATCCAATTTTTACATTGCCTGTGTTTATTACAACAAGGTAGTCCCCGGGGGTAATATACCTGTTTTCTTCCGAACCTTTATGTGAAAAAAGATGCATTTTGTCATAGCATGCCGAAATCCGGCCGTTTTTATCCACTACAGGACAGGTATTTCTGTAATCTGATTCTGAAACTTTTCTTATAAAAGAACCGCCCAAAACTGTGGTTTTAAAATCCAGTGCAACATTTTTGAGGAAATTCACAGTCTCGCTGTTTTCAAGATTTTCAGCTGCAAGTTTAAAGTTTTTACAGCTCCATCCGCAAGACCAAACCTCAGGAAATGTAATAAAATCAAACGTCTTTCCTCTATATGGTTCCAGCAGTTTTTCAACATTATTAAATGTTGCCTGTCTATTCCCTATAATTGCATTGTTTTGTACAAGTAAACCCTTAATCATCCCTCTATTATATTACAAAATAAATTATCTGCCTCAAACTTAACAATTTTGACTTTTTGAATTGTATTACAAAGAGAAGTATCTTTTGTATCCAAAAGCACATTGAGGTAATTTCTTGTTACTCCTTTTAAAAGTCCGGTATTTTTATCCGGTCGTTTCTCTACTAATATTTCGGATTCCTGATTTATGTTTTTTTGAACAAAATTGCTGAACTTTTCACCGGCCAAAGCATGCAAAACATCCGCCCTGTGCCGCTTTACATTCATTTCTATCTGAACGGGCATCTCCGCAGCTTTTGTGTTTTTTCGAACAGAATAAGGGAAAACATGAATCGCTGACAATTCTGTTTTTCTAAGGTTTTCAACTGTAATTAAGAAATCCTCCTCTGTTTCTCCCGGAAAACCGACTATTACATCACTTCCTATAAACGGATTTTTGAACCTGCTGTTTATTTTTTCAACAAGTTCAATACAGCTTTCAGCGGTGTAGTGTCGATTCATTGCAGTCAAAATTTTCGTATTCATTGACTGAAGTGAAAGATGAAAGTGAGGACAAAATTTTTCGGAACAAGAAAGAAATTCAAGAAGTTCATCAGTAATCTCAAGAGTGTTCAATGAACCAAGACGATAACGTTTTATATCTGTCTTTTCAATTGCTCTGAGAAGGGTTTCCAGCTTATATTCTTTACTCAAATCACTTCCCCACTGCCCTATGTGAATACCAGTCAGAACAGCTTCTTTTATTCCATTTTCTATGTATATATCGATCTGTTTTATTATATTTTCTATTGAGTTGCTGCGGCTGTTTCCTCTTGCGAGAGGAATCGTACAATATGAGCAATAATTATTACAACCGTCCTGGATTTTTAAATAACCGCGTGTTTTTGAATATTCATGCACAAACTGATTATTAAACACCTTAACTGAAAAAATGTCCGTCACTTTATTCTTTCGTGTTTTAAGAATTTCGACTATATCAAATTTGTCGTTATTGCCAAGAATAATATCAACATAATCAAGTTTTTCGATTTCTTTAAACCCGAGCTGCGCTGAACATCCTGTCAAAACAGTCACCACTGAAGGGTACTTTGTTTTTACATGTCGCAAAAGTCTCAGCGCCTCAATATCCGCATTCCCGGTTACACTGCAGGAATTTAAAATATAAAAATCAGCATCATCCGGATTTTTAGCAGGAACAAACCCCGCTTTGTTCAGTTTTTCGGATATTATTGCGGATTCAAGCTGATTAGTTTTGCAACCCTGGGTTTTTATAAAATATTTCATGTAAAAAAAATTAACATAAAAAACAAAAGTTAACAAAATATTTTTTTTGCTGTATAATAAAAATGTAGGGAATAAATTGGCATGCTCATTTCAAAAATAAACAAAAATTATTTTCTGAATGCACCTCACCAAAAAGCGAGCGGGTTTGGGCATAGCTTGAAAAAGGATTATGATATTCAAAATCCTCCTGAAACTGACAAAACATTCGTAAACATGTCAGACAAAGATTTGTATAAGGCGGCGTCTATCCTGCCTAATGAAAAATTTAACAGAATCAGAAATAATGCAGCCGGCACTTTGTTTGTCGGCGTTCCTGTGTTTGATATAGTTGCCCATGGGGGTGTCAAACAGGGCGCAGTTGCATCAAAAATGAAAGCAATGGCGCAGAGAAGCGGCTTATGGGGACTTATGTTCGCAACAGTCCTGTCGCTTATGCTGGTAAAAAACAAAGCTAACAAAAATTCCGTAGCTCTGGATAACATAGAAAAACACCATCCTGTTATGCATTTTGGTATGGATGCAACATATATTACCGGTGTTTGGATTGCAGCAAATGCGATAAAAGAAAATACCGGAAAATTTATAAGCAAAAAATATGGAGCTGTAATCGAAAAGATTAAAGCCCCGGTTAGAAAAGTTTTAAACAACTCTGTTATTAACAAAAGGATTATTGCACCGTTAGACAAAGAAATTACCAAAATAGCAAAAGGCAACAGAGCCCCGCTGAATATTGCTGCTGAATTTGTTGCGCCTACTGTTATGACGGCGATATTAATCAGATGCGTTCAGGAATCAAAAGCCAGAAATAAAAATATACAAGAAAATTATACGGCATTAAAAAGTCTCCAAACAGGATTAAGAGAATACGATAGAAAAAATATATAAATTAGACTTGACCATGCCAGTTGTTAATGGTATTTTAATTATGCGGTGATTATTGCCGTACTTGAAAACTTAAAAAGCCACGGGCCTGTGGCACTCTGCCGGAGGATTTTGGCAAGTGCGGAGTCGAGTTCACGACAGTGAACGAGCGAGCACGTCTAGCGGCAGCGTTCGAAGCGAATACTGTTTTAATAAATAAAACAGATGAGCGACAGAACGCAGAGCTGCCAAGAATCCGACGAATATGAGGTAGGTAGCGCAGCTACCGCAATCAAACAGGTCAGTGGGAAATTTAACTGCCACGGGCCTGTGGCGCAGCGGTAGCGCAGGGGACTCATAATCCCTTGGTCGTGGGTTCGAATCCCTCCGGGCCCAGTTTTTAAACTCCTTCGGGAGTTTTTTTGTTAGGGATTCGAACCCGGTATTTTACTCCCTTGTCGT
>CALUPY010000029.1 GCA_944322755.1 Candidatus Gastranaerophilales bacterium
GAACAGACACGACTGTTGTGGCGTTCCGGATTTTGCGCTTCAGGATGACATATCATTTGTTGTCTCTATGGATTGCCACGCCCTCGTTCCTCGGGCTCGCAATGACGCGTTATTTTGCGCTTTCTTTCCTCGTCATTGCGAGGAGCGGAGCGACGAAGCAATCCAGTCTACAGTGCGGATGTTTCGTGCCCGACTCCGAACCTACCTTTTTATGTCATGCTGAAGCGATAATTTTGGAGCTCCATTATCATCGTCTGTGTTCAGCATCTTACCGGCTCGGAGTTTTGTGTGATTTGCGGGGTGGATAAGATCCTGAACAGACACGACTGTTGTTGCGTTCCCGATTTTGCGCTTCAGGATGACATATCATTTGTTGTCTCTATGGATTGCCGCGCCCTCGTTCCTCGGGCTCGCAATGACGTCTCATTTCATGTTTTCTTTCCCCGTCATTGCGAGGGAGTCCGGTGGACGACCGAAGCAATCCAGTCAACCCGCGTTGCATGTTTTTGTGGTTTGCCACGCATACCTTCGGCCCGGGCTCCGCCTTCTTTACTCCATAACCTTTTTTTCTATTCCTTTGTCAACGAACGATACGGGGGATTTCACTATTCGCCGCAGCTTTGCGACTAACTCTCTTCTTCTTCTTCTTTCCTGTTTATCGAGATTCTTTCCCTCTATTATATTATCTTACCTCTCTCTATCTTTGTGAATTGAACTTTAGTTTGAACTTTTTTATACTTTAGATGGAAATTAAGCAGATAGTCTGCGCCTTGTGGTTCTCGTCCCTTTTAATCGTTTTAAACTTTACGCGCAAAAAATAGCCGATAAAGGACTGTCTTTATCACTCGCTGATTCAGATTATACCCGGATTATTCTGCTCTCTACGCTCCTAACGTTCGTTACAAAATCCTTTGGATTTTTGTCACTCACTACGGAGCTCGAGATGTTACGGGCTCGCTCGCCCTTTGGGCTCGACTCCGCCCTACAAAAAATCCGCTCGAACCTATTACAAGGCGCAGCCTTGTGGTTCTCGTCCCTTTTAATCGTTTTAAACTTTACGCACAAAAAATAGCCGATAAAGGGACTCGAACCCTTGACCTACTCATTACGAATGAGTTGCTCTACCAGCTGAGCTACATCGGCGTTTTGTTAATTATTTATTACTTTTAGTATATCAAAAAAAAATTATTAATAAAAATTTTTGTAAAAAATGAACCTTTTATTTTTTTATTCGTTATAGTTAATGTAAGGAATAAATTATGAAAACAAAAAAATGCAACGGATATGAAAGTATGTTTACCTTCCTCAGTGAAGAAGCATTCAATGAACACCTCAAAGAATGCGAAGAATGCAGGCTGGAGCACGAAAAAATGCAAAGAGTCTCGGAACTGATTCAGGAAGCTAAGCCCTACATTCAAAAGACGAAAAAGAGAAAAACCGCGCTAAAAGCAGCATGTGCAGCTTTTGCGGTCATATCGATGAGCGCTTGTTTTCAATTCTTTGCGGTCACAGGTTTGTACGACGAGATTGCGTACGCAAATTCGCCTACAATCGAAGAAATGGGCCTGCCCGTGGATGAGTATGGATTTTTACTGGTAGATTGATGAACCTGAAAGAAATAATTAACGGCAACTACGTTAAAAGTATAATAAAACGTATAACAAACGAGTATAACGAAGACCTCGAACAGGAAGTCTATCTAAAAGTATGGAAAAATTCAGAAAAATACACTGAACAAGGTAACTTAAAAGCATGGGTCAGTACCATTGCAGCAAACGTCTCAAAAGACTACCTTAAATCATCAAAGAAAAAAATTCAACAAATGACCATAGACGATGATGAAGCCGTTTTGAGAGTCGCAGACAAAAAAACAACACCCGAGTTAAAATTAATACAAACAGAAAGGCAAAAACAAATCTCCGAAGCCATAAACTCCCTAAAACCCAAGTTTAAAGAAGTAATTATGCTCTCGGAAATTCAAAACCTAACTTACGAAGAAATTTCAAAAAAAATTAATTGTCCTATAGGAACGGTAAAATCAAGGATTTACAACGCAAAAAAAGAACTTGCGGAAAAATTAAAAGACTTAATGTAGTACTAAAAAAGAAGCAGAGTAGAACTGTGAGGATTTACTTACCCTCTAATTGTTATGCAAAAAATTGAAAGGATAAAAATTATGAAAAAATCACTCGTTTTAGCAGCTATCGCAACAATGATTCTCAGCCAGAGCATCTCTTACGCAGCCACAACGCCGGCAGCTGACCAGCAGCCTAATGCAAAAACAGAACAGACAAAAGTCTGCCCGAAAAAAATGCCTGAAAGACCGAAACTCGATGACCGTCTTAATCTCACGGAAGAACAACGTCAAAAAGCCCACGAAATCCGTATGAAAGGACATGAACAAATAAAACCTGTTTTTGAACAAATAAAAGCTAAAAAACAGGAAATTAAAGAAATAAAAATGAGCAACCTCTCAGAAGAAAAGAAACAAAAGAAAATCGAACCGCTTAAAAATGATTTAAGAAAACTCAAAACAGAAGTAAGAAAAATCCATGAAGAAAATATGAAAGAATTTGAAGCAATCCTCACGCCCGAACAAAAAGCAGAGTTTGAAAAAATCAAACAACAGGGCAGAGAAAACTTTAAAAAACACCACAAAAGACATCATCATCCGATGAAACAAGGTTTTAACCCCGATGTTAAAAAATAATCCTGAAAATTAACACACGCATAATACTCAAACCAATTGCCCTCCCGTAACTCCGGAGGGCTTTCCTTTTACAACTAAATTTGTGCATTGTATTATAAAAATATGAATATCAAAACTTTTAAAGTCGAAGAATGGATGAATGAGCATGAAAAAACCGCAATCTTTAATATTGCGGATACCTGTGTAAACACACTGTCTCTCGACGAACTATTCTCGCTTACAAATACAAATAAATACGAATTTTTTGAAAAAATCTCAGAAAAAAAACTTGGTTACGGTTATATACAAGGCTCTCCTGATTACAAAAAGGGAATATGCAAACTATACAAAGACCTTAAACCTGAAAATGTGATTTCAACAAACGGCGCTGCAGGCGCAAATTATCTGGCTTTTTACTCACTTGTGAATCCCGGAGACAGAGTTATATCAATAATTCCGACCTATCAGCAGCTCTATTCAATACCTGAATCGTTCAATGCAGACGTACAATATCTCCGGCTTAAGCCTGAAAACAATTTTTTGCCTGATTTAGACGAATTAAAAAGACTAATTACAAAAAATACAAAGCTTATCTGTTTAAACAACCCCAACAATCCAACAGGAGCGCTGATACCTGACGATATTTTAAAAGAAATTATAAAAATAGCTGACGGTATTCATATACTCTGCGATGAAGTTTACAGAGGGTTAAACCCTGACTGTGAATACCAAACTTCAATTACTGACATATACAACAAGGGTATCAGCATCTGCAGTATGTCTAAGATATTTTCTCTTGCTGGCTTACGGTTAGGCTGGATTGCCTCTAAAGACAAAGACGTTATCAAAAAATGCCTGAAACATCGTGAATACAACATAATAAGCTGTGGCGTACTTGATGAAATATTCGCTGCATATGCGCTTGAACATGCTGAACAAATAATAAACAGAAATATACAAATAATAAAAGAAAATCTTAATATACTTGATAACTGGGTAAAAGAACAAAAACAATACAGCTATATAAAACCCAAATCAGGCACAACTGCGCTGATTTTCTACGACTTTAGCATGCCATCGGATGAATTTTGTGAAAAACTGCAAAAAGAAAAAGGCGTTTTTGTAACTCCGGGGTTTTGTTTTGAAATGGAGAACTGCTTCAGAATCGGATATGCCGGCGAAAAAACAGAATTCATAAACGGACTGAAGAAACTTGAAGAATTTGCAAACGAGCTGAAAATGCAGGAGAGTTTGTTATGAAAAAATATTTAATCCTTTTATTGCTTTTATTACTTGCTTTACCCGTTAGCGCTGCGCTTATTATTAAAATAAATCAGGTTGCCTCAATCCCTGCTGCTACATACAAATACCTCGACAAAGACAGCCCGATGTATGAAATTCTTTCACAAAAGAAAAAAGTAATTTTTTTCAGCTACGCAGACCATATCGGAGCAGACAGACGCTATAAATGGCTTCTTGACCGGTATTTTCAGCACCACCCTAAAGTCTACAACAAATACGAATATCTGGTTTTTGAAGACGCAATTTTACCTGCAAAAAAGCACTCATGCAAAACAAAACAATGTGAAGAAAATGCTCTTTTTGTGGCATGCTGCACAGGTTTTTGCATAATCAACCCGAAAACAAAACAATACGTTTACATTACTGGACACAATTACGGGCTTTCAAAACGCTTAATCGAAAAATATCAGGATTGGTAATCAGCAAAAATTGAATAACATATTTTCAAAAATCAGCTGTGGTCTTATATAAGAAGTCAATTCCTGTTTTGCTTTTTGTACTGCCAATATATCTCTTCTTATTTTGTTTACAAGAATTTTATTATTTATATTAGACTTCATAAGTTCTGCCAAATAATACTGAATACAGTTAAGCATAAAATCAGAATTATAGCCCTTTTCCTGCTGTATTTTGACAAGATTTTGAGAAAGATTCAGAACTTCTGTTTTTTGAATCTCAGGATAAGCGCCAAGTACCTGTTTTGCAGTATTTATATCATAATCCATCATCGGCAAAGAAGGTACATAAAAAGACTGAGAGCGTGAAACTATTGTCTCTATAATATCATCTCTGTCTCTGGTTAGAAAAATAAAAAGCACTCTTTCAGGCGGTTCCTCAATGGATTTAAGCAGAGCATTAGCGGATTCTGCCTGCAAAACTTCTCTTGTTAACGGATAAGGAAACCATTTTTTTTCACTGTCCGTTTCCGGAAGCATAAAGTCCAATTGTCTATATTCTTCAATACGTTTTTTTTGAGACTCAGACAGTTCTTCAATCTCTGAATCGCAAAAAATAAAAACACGGTAATAATCAGAGGACTGTACGAGACTATTGTTAATTGAATGAATTTGTTTTATTGAAATAACTTTCTTGGATGTATCATCAGAGGGTTTGTTGTCATTTTTTGAAACAGTCAGAACAGCAGGATGTTTGCTGGTTCTAATCCAGTTACAGTTAAGACATGTACAATTTTCGTCCTTTGAGCCGCTGCAATTTATTAATCTGGCAATTTCCATCGCAAGATAATACTGCGCAAGCATATCCTGCCCGTAAAATATTATGGACTGCGCCATACTGTGTTGTTTATTATTTAGTGCGCTTTCAAAATAATTCGTTAAATATTCAAATTTTTCTCTAAATAAACTATGAATCATAACTACCCCAGTATAGCTAGTTCTATCGGCAAATCTCCAAACTGCATATCGCCGGTTTTTATTCTGTATTCAGCTTCAAGAAGATTTTTTCTGATTTTTATAATTTTGTCTGCAGGAACATTCCTTACCTTTTCCAGCTGTTTTTTCACAACAAACTCATGCATGCCTGTTTTCCGTGATATTTCAGCAGGAGACATCGTAAGCGAATCAACCTTTAGTGCAAGCAGTCTTGAAAAATTAGTCTGCAAAACCGCAGAGATTTCAAGATAATGCTTTTCTCTGCATAATTTTTTGTATTCATTCAATGCTAAATCTTTCTTTCCTTGCAATATATAATCAGTTAACAAAAATATATCCTGCGTCGCTGAACATACCTTTTCAATGTCTTCTTTTTTTATATTTTTTTCAGGGTAAATTGCAAGCTTCAGTTTTTCCAGTTCGTTATCAACAATCCTTAAATTCGTGCCCAGACGTTCAATCAGAAAATTCACAGTATCAGACGATGCAAAAAGTTCTTTCTGTTTTATTCGCTTTTGCAGCCAGGCCGCATACTCTTTTTGGTAAGGTTTAAATTCCGGAAACTCGACAGTTTGAGCATGTTTTGTAATAATTTTGAATATTTTTCTTCTTGAATCGATTTTTTTGATTTCATTTCTTGGTATTTTACAAACAAAAATCACAGTCAAGACGTCAGGAATATTTTCTATTATCCCTTCCAGTATCTTTAATTCCTTATCTTCAAAATTAATTTTGCCTTTAATATCAAAAAAATATTTTTCGCAATTGACAAGAGATACAACCTTACCGAACATCAACGGTGCTGTCTGTAGAATTTCAGTCAATTCCTGAAAAGACGGATTGTTATAGACATGATAATTTGCCGCAGCAAAAGTCTTGTCTAAAGTTTTAGACTTGATTTTTTCAATTTCTGCTTCAATATTAAATTCTTCCTGTCCGTAAAAGAAATATAACATAATAATATTGTAACAGCATAAAAGCGGTTTAGCAGTTTTTATAAAGTTTAATGAAGATTATCAGACTTTTTAACTGCTTTTTTCATTTTCTGCTGTATATACATATTATGCCTCAATATATAAGCAATAACAGGTTGTAAAGCCATTGCTCTGTGACTTATTTGATTTTTAACATCCAAAGACAATTGAGCCATTGTCTTATCATAAGCAGGAATGTAAAATACAGGATCATAACCGAAACCATTTGAACCTTTTGGTTTCGTTGTGATACTGCCAAATACAGAGCCGTCTGCACCTTTGAGTTTTTTACCTTCAGGATCTACCAGTACCATCGAGCATACAAATTTTGCATCTCTTTTTCCTTCCGGTACATCCTTTAAAATATTAAGAAGCTTGTTTATCCTGTTTTTTGCAGTTTTTTCAAATCTGGAAGAATACAATCCCGGAGCTCCGCCCATAGCATCCACACACAGTCCTGAATCATCTCCAAGTGCGTACATGCCTGTCATCAAAGCAGCTTCACGTGCTTTAATGTATGCATTTTCCATAAATGTTTCACCATTTTCAACAGGCCCAAACCCTTCAGGTGCACAAACAAATTCTATACCTATATCACCAGCTATTTCTTTAATTTCCTCAACTTTGTTAGGATTTGCAGTTGCAATAACAACTTTTTTTATCATTTTCCATACCTTCTGTTTCTACTCTTAAATTCCAGAATAGCATTGGCTAGAGATTCTTCATTAAACTCCGGCCAATATTGCTCTGTAATAAATACTTCAGAATATGCTATCTGCCATAACAGATAATTACTTATACGCTTCTCACCTCCTGTTCTGATAAGCAAATCAGGATCCGGCAAATCTGCCGTATACAAATTTGCTGAAATAGTTTCTTCTGTAATATCTTCAACATTTAATTCCCCGTTTTTCACTTTCATTGCTATGGATTTTGCAGCATGAACAAGTTCATCTCTTGCTCCATAGTTAAAGGCTATCTGAAGATTCACTCCGTTATTATCCTTTGTATAATCTTCTGCATTTTTTAATATTGCTTTTAAATCATCTTTTAGTACAGAAATATTGCCTATAAACTTTATTTTAACATTATTTTTATGCATATCCTCCAGTTCATGCGTTAATGTTTTTGCAAGAAGCCCCATAAGAAAATCAACTTCTTCTTTTTTTCGATTCCAATTTTCAGTAGAAAAAGCATATACAGTAAGGTACTTTATCCCAAAACGAGAACAGCCTTTTAATGCAGCTTTTAATGATTCGACGCCTCTTTGATGACCTACTGCGGTAGGGAGAAATTTTTCTTTTGCCCATCTGCGATTGCCATCCATAATTATTGCAATATGTTTAAGACCGGTTTCTTTTACAATCTCTTTAATATTTTGACATTCTTTGGTTTGTGACACGTCCGTAATCCTCTATGTTATCTTTATAAAATTATAATTCAAATATTTTATTTTTTTGCAATAATGTATTTATGTTTGCTAAAAATCTTAAAATAACTATAGCACATCTTTACCCAAAACTCCTCAATATCTACGGAGACAGAGGAAATATAATAACGCTAGTAAACCGGTGCAAATGGCGTAACATAGAAGTAACAGTGGACTCCATTGATGCGGGAGATAATATAGATGAAGACAAATATGATATATATTTTATAGGCGGCGGACAAGACCAGCAGCAGATTCAGGTTGCCGGTGAATTACAAAAACAAAAAGAAAAATTATTCAATGCTGCACAATCAAACTCCGTCTTTCTCGCAATTTGCGGTGGATACCAGCTGCTGGGACATTATTATCAGCCACATGACGCTGACAGACTGGAAGGTATCGGTATTCTCGATGCATTTACAGTTGCCGGAAAAAAAAGATTCATCGGAAATGTAACCGCAAAACTTCTTTCAGAAAACACAAACGGTGAACTCAAAACCCTTGTCGGTTTCGAAAATCACAGCGGATTAACCTATTTACAAGGAGACACAAAACCTATTGCAACAATTCTTACAGGCAACGGCAACAACGGTTCGGACAAAACAGAAGGAGCCAGATATAAAAATGTATTCGGTACATATCTTCATGGCTCTTTACTGCCTAAGAACCCTCATTTTGCGGACTTTCTGCTCTCACTTGCTCTTGAAAAACGATACGGTGAAAAAATTGAGCTGCAAAAACTTGATGACAAGTTTGAAATTGCAGCCCACAATTCTTTAGTTAACAAAAAATACTAAGAAAATCTTATGCCGGCTTTTTCCATACGGTCAAATGCCTCATTGAGACGCTCTTCCGACTGAACAATAGAAAATCTGAAATGGTCATCACTCATATCTCCAAACGCTATACCAGGAGTGAAAACGACACCTGTTTTATCAAGCACCATTTTACAAAAATCCTTTGACGTCATTCCGTTTGGTACTTTTAGCCAAAAATACATAGTGGCAGGTGTTCTGTAAACATCCCAGCCTAATTCAGCCAAACGTCTGGCAATCAGCTCCCTTCTAGCATCATACTTATCCATAATCTGTTGTACATATTCATATGGCATAGTAAGAGCTTTGATAGCCGCATCCTGAACAAGAGTCGATGTACCATAATCAATGTTTGTTTTCATGGCATAAATTATATCAATAAATTCTTTTTTACCAATTACAAAACCGGCTCTCCAACCTGCCATATTGAAAGTCTTTGAGAAAGAATGAAACTCAACAGCAACATCCCAGGCACCTTCTATCTCAAATATACTGGTCGGACGGTATTTGTCAAAAACGACCTCCCCGTATGCCATATCCGAAACCAAAAGAATGTTGTACTTTCTGCAAAAATCAACAATTCTTTCAAGAAATTCTACAGGAGCAATTGCAGCAGTCGGATTGTTAGGATAATTTATAAAAAATATTTTAGCTTTTTGGGCAATTTCCTCTGGTATTTCATTCAAATCAGGAAGAAAGTCATTCTCCTTTTTCAGCTTAATGTGGAATACTTCTCCGCTCGCAATCCACGTTCCTCTTGACAAAACAGGATAATATGGATCCGGAACAATATTTACATCTCCGGGATTAGTAAACGCCATAGCCACATTAGCCAGCCCTTCTTTTTCTCCGATAAGTGTTTGTATTTCTGTTTCCGGATTGACAGTCACATTATACCTTCTTTTCATCCAGTCAGCTATTGCCCGTCTGAATTCAATTTTTCCCCTAAAACTAGGATATCCGTGACTTGCCGGATTTTTTATCGATTCCAAAGCTGCACTAACAACGGGTTCAGGAGTAGCTCCATCCGGGTTGCCAATTCCCAAATCAATGAGGTCAACGCCCCTTTTTCGTGCCTCTTCTTTCCATTCATCAAGTTCCGCAAATATATATTTTGGCAGTTTTAACAATTTATCAGCCGGCTTTATATCAATTTTAGTCTTCATATTATTCTCCCGATTTTCTGTTTTATTATATTAATTATCTATTTCTTTGTTTTTGCCTACTTTTTAATACTTTGCAATATTGTTTTCGCTCGGGCAGTATATGAATGTTTTTTTACAACGCAATCAAAACCGTTATATACAATTTTTTCGGTAATTTCAGGATACTTCAGATAAAATCTTATCTTATCAGCCAAATCTTCTTCATCCTTATACGATTCCAATTCTTTACCAACTGCAAAATTTTTACTCAAATCAGAAACATCATCTGTAATAAGAAAGCCTTTTGATGCAAGCACCTCAAAAACTCTGTAATTCAAACTAGTTGTACCTTGCAGAGTTATATTTATATTGATTCTCGAACGGTTATAAACCCTGGCCAGTTCCTTTTCATTATTTAAATACCCTTTGAAAGAATTTTTGTATAACTCCAGCTCTTCTTCATTCAACAGGCCACTGTTTTTTATTTCCTCAACACTTCTTAAAAAATGAGGCTCATAAGAAAAGATATTTAATTTAGTACCAAATTCTTTTATAAGACGGCATAAGACTCTCTGACGTTTATCTGTAAGAGGCCGTCCAACAAATGAAATATCATATTCATAGCCATCGAAATCCGCAATTTTATATGCTTTGTAATTAACAGCAAGAGGCAAATAAAGACTGTCTGGCAACTCTGAGCAATATTCTCTGTCCCACACAAATGAATTAGCCCCTATTTTTTTAAAATTCTTATACATTTCAGGATAATCCGTATACGCATATCTGCCGTCAGGTTCATCGGCAAAATAGTGGACAAGCTGATATTTATCTTTATTCGCCAGTATATAATCACATAAAGTACTATTGTGCATATAACCGTAGTCATAACAAAAAATAATATCGGGTTTGAAATGCTCCAAATCCTCCGGACTTAAATCACGTACATCTTTTTCAAGGACAAAACAGCTGTTGGATTTAAAACCCGCACTAAATCCTTTTACAATGAGCGTTCCTGCGATGCTGACAGGTAATACTGATAAAACTTTCTTCATTACAAATTCCTATAATTTTATAAAAAAAAACCACCTTCGCTAAAAAGTGGTTCAATAAGTGTTCTTTCCCCTGTTAACTTATTTTAAGCCTCGCTTGCTGCTTCAACCACTTCTTCAGTGTTTTGCGCGGCGGCGGCTTCTTCTGCAGCTTTAGCTTCTTTTTCAGCTTCAAGCTTAGCTAATGCTTTTTTAGACAATTTCTTTTCTGTCTTTTCTTTGTAAATCAGTTTTCCTTCATCATCACAGTTTTTAATAAGATAATTAACTGTATCAGAAGGTTGTGCACCTTTAGAAACCCAATCAAGAGCTGATGCTTTATCCAGCTTCATATCTTTAGTTTTAGGGTTGTATGTACCAAGCTCGGCAAGAGGAGCACCCTCTCTTTTCTGGTCAGAATTTATAACAACTATTCTGTAAAAAGGGTTCTTTTTATTACCAAGTCTTTTTAATCTTATTTTAACCATTCGGTCTTGTCTCCTGTCTCTTTGTTTTCTATATTAATTATCAAAACACAAGGATATTTAATAATCAAGTAAATTGTAAAGTTTTCTTGACTTTTCAGCAAAAATGGTATCAAATATTTTTTTGTTTGAAATTATAATTAAACTATGAAAACATCAAATATATCTTTTAAAGCAAACTACAAAACCATCGATATACTAGGAGTTACGACTCAGAAAGTACTGAGGAAAGGCGGTATTGTAGAGATAACAAAAATAGTAAATAACTTAAATGACAAAAAGGCAGTTGGCGGAAGAGGAATAAAAGTTCTTGCAGAAAAAGTAGGGAAAAAGATAACTGAAAAATATCCCGATATAAAAACAGCTACAGAACAAATTACCGCCTTATATAAAGAGTCAAAAGGAGAAACACCTCAAAATCTGCCGGATTTATTGACGAGTATAACATCAAAACTCGGACAGGAAATAGATATTACGCTTTAACATTTAGTTGTTCAAACTGTGTATCGGCGCCGGAATTCTTCCACCCCGTCTAATGAATTCAGACGATGAAAGATGATTTATACTCATAACAGGTGCCTCACCAAGTAAACCGCCATACACAGCCTTATCCCCGACTTTTTTACCAGGAACCGGGATTACCCTTACAGCTGTAGTTTTTTTATTTATCATACCTATAGCCATTTCATCGGCAATTATACCCGATATCGTATCTATAGGAGTGTCTCCGGGAATAGCAATCATGTCCAAACCTACAGAGCAGACTGAAGTCATTGCCTCCAGCTTATCAAACGTCAAATATCCTTTAGATGCTGCCTCTATCATACCAGCATCTTCCGAAACAGGGATAAAAGCCCCTGAAAGCCCTCCAACATGGGAACTTGCCATTATACCGCCTTTTTTCACCGCATCATTAAGCATGGCCAGTGCAGCAGTTGTACCATGCGCACCTGCATGCTCTAACCCCATAGCCTGAAATATACCGGCAACACTGTCTCCTTCAGCTGGTGTCGGAGCTAGTGAAAGGTCAATAACACCAAATGGTATATTAAGTTTCTGCGCCATTTCCCTGCCTATCAACTCACCTGTTGTTGTAATTTTATAAGCTGTCTGTTTTATCTTATTCGCTAGTTCATCAAAGCTTGTACCCTCCGGCAGTGACCTTATAGCCGCACTTACTACACCAGGGCCTGAGACCCCTACATTCAAAGCGCATTCCGGTTCGCCGATTCCATGAAAAGCTCCTGCCATAAAGGGGTTATCTCCAGGAGCATTACAAAAACACACGAGCTTTGCTGCACCTATACCGTCAGCATCTGCAGTCAATTCTGCGGTTTTCTTAATTATATGTCCCATTTTATAGACAGCATCCATATTTATACCGGCTTTTGATGAAGCAAGATTTATTGAGGAACAAATAAGATTTGTCTGTGATAAAGCTTCAGGTATACTTTCTATTAATGCTGTATCTCCTCTGGTACAACCTTTTTCAACCAGAGCACCAAAACCGCCGATAAAATTCACACCTACTGCTTCTGCCGCTTTATCAAGCATTTTGGCAAGATATACATAGTCATATTCCTTGCAAGCTTCACCAACAAGCGAAATTGGTGTTACGGCAATCCTTTTATTAATTATAGGTATAGAATATTCATCTTCTATTTCATTGGAGTATTCAACTAATCTCGATGCATATTTTATAATTTTATCATATATTTTTTCACCAACAGCCTTAACATCAGTATCCATGCAATCTCTTAGACTCAACGCCAGTGTAACTGTTCTGATATCCAGGTGGTGCACCTTAATCATATTAATGGTTTCTAATATAGAATCTGAATTTATAAATCTCATCTATTCTTCCCTTTAAATATTATGCATATTATCAAAAATCTGTTTTTTCTGCACCCAGATTTCCATTTGAAGCTCTTCTCCAACCTTTAACAAAGCCTCTTTTATTTCCTTAAAAGAATATTCCGACTCTGCAATATTTCCCAGAAGGAACATTACAAAATACCCCTGCATAATAGTCTGTTTTATATCCTCAATATTAACTTTATACTCTGCCAGAGCAGTCGTAAGTTTCGCAACAATACCTATTTTGTCTTTTCCTGAAAGAGTTATTATAATCTTGTCATCCTGCATAATAGACCTTTCTCATTCAATACCATAATATTTTACATTATCAGAAATATTTTAAACGATATGTGAAGAATTGTAACATATATAAAAAATATTGAAATTTGATATATATAAAATGTTTTTATCTAAATGTAAGTAAGTAATTTAAAAAAGGGTGTATCAACATGACAAATGTTAGCTCAGTATCAGGAACTGGTTATACTCAAAAACCTAAAGAAAGCTCTAAAGCAGATACAACAAACAAAAATAATGAGAATCTGTTTGATGGGCAGAGCGCGAGTACCAAAACAACCAAAACTGAATCTCCGGAAGTACAAGCTTTAAAAAATGAACGTACACAACTGGAAAACAAATACACACAATTGGACAACAAACAGAACCAGTTAGAAGCAAAAAAAGAACGGCTTGAACAGAGACAGCAAAATCTTGAAAAACAGCTTGATCAGGTAGATCAAAAAATTCAAAAGGCAGAGCAGCAAAAAAAACAGGCTGAAAATGAAGCCAGAGAATTAACAGAAGAATACAACAAAGACAAAGAAAAAATTCTCAAGCTAACACAAAATGCAGAAGAACAAATTTCTCAACTTTTGAATGACACTGAAAAACAAACAAAAGAAAAGAAAGAAAAAAACAAAGAAACCATCGACAAAATAATGAAGAAATATGAAGAAGGCGAAATTTCAAAAGAAGACGTCGGAACATATCTTCAGATGGAACTGGAAAAAGACTACGCAGACAATGGCAAAAAGCTTAACGGCTTAAATATCATTGACAGTGCATGTGCAGAGATTAAAGGTCTGTCATCCAATATGGCAGCTATCTTTGACCAAATTGCGGCAAAACAGGCAGAAATCCAATCACTGACTACAGCCATAGCTGATTACAAAGTAACAAGAGAAAATATTGCCAACGAAATCGTTGTAGTAAAAAGTGATATAAACGATATTATACCTGATTTAAATAATGTAAACAAACAAATGGCATCAGTTCAAAAAGATGTAAATAAAGTTGATGCAAAACTGGCAAAAGCAGATGCAACGCAACAGCCTTCCCAAATAGCAACCGGTTCTACATCATATGAAGAAGAACAGCTTCTTGTTGAAGGTAAAATCACTCACATTGCGAAAGAAGAACGAGAAAAACTTAGAGATAATCCGTTCGAAAGTATTATGCCGACAGACTTCTCAATGCAAATTGAACTTCTGATGAATAATATGAAAGTTACAAAATCAATGGCAACAGAACAACTCAATACAAACAAAACTGAAGCCAGAGATGAAGACACAAACGCAAGAGAAGAAATTCTCTCCGTCAAACAAAAAGATGAAAATAAAGCCTATAAAGTTGACGGTGAAAAAGACGAAAAAGATAAAGAAAAAGAAGAAGAAACAGCAGGAGTATAATTTAGGCAAACAATACATCAGAGCCCCTTTTGAACAAAAGGGGCTCTTTTGTATGTTTATTTTTAGAAAAGAGTGTTTTTGAAAAAATTATGCTAAAATAGTCACAATAAACAGGGAAGAAAAATGGAAAAAGATACTCGGTCAGTAGGAATTGTTGAAACAAAATTTTTTAAAATTTATGAACAGATAGAACTGGAATCAGGCATAACCTTTGGCCCAATAACAGTTGCATATGAAACTTACGGCAAACTAAATTCCGCAAAAGACAATGCTATACTGCTTTTACACGCACTTACCGGTGATGCGCATGCTGCCGGTTATCACTCAGAAGAAGATAAAAAGCCAGGCTGGTGGGATGATATGGTAGGACCGGGCAAAGCGTTTGATACAAACAAATATTTTGTTATCGCCTCAAATATGCTGGGCGGATGCAGCGGTACAACAGGTCCTTGTTCAATAAATCCTGATACTGGAAAGCCATACGGACTTTCTTTTCCGGTAATTACAATAGGTGATACTGTAAAAGTACAGAAAAGATTAGTTGAACACCTCGGAGTAAAAAAGCTTATAGCAGCAGGCGGCTCAATGGGAGGAATGCAGGCGCTGGAATGGGCTATTGAGCATCCGGACATGGTCAGTGCCTGTATAGTTATTGCATCAACAGGAAGACTTACAGCGCAAGGCATAGCTTTTAATGCTGTAGGACGCAATGCCATTCTTTCAGATCCGTATTTTAATAACGGTAACTATTATTTAGAGCCTAAACAACCTGAGCAGGGACTGGCTATTGCGAGGATGGTCGGTCATATAACATACTTATGCGAAGATGCAATGCATAAAAAATTCGGCAGACGCTTTCAGGAAAAAGATAAACCGAATTTCGACTTCAATATTGATTTTGAGGTCGAAAGCTATCTTGAACATCAGGGGCGGACTTTTGTCGGGAGGTTTGATGCCAACAGCTATCTTTATATAACAAAAGCAGTAGACTATTTTGATGCAGCAGGAAAATACGGTTCACTAGAAAAAGCCTTCAGCCGGACAAATGCAAAATTCCTGATTATGTCTTTCACATCAGACTGGCTCTTTCCGACTGAACAGTCAAAAGAACTTGTAAAAGCTTTAACAAAATCAGGAAAAGATGTATCATTCTGCGAGATAGAATCTCCCTGCGGGCATGATGCATTTTTATTGGAATTCGATACACAGACAAAGATAATAAAAAGCTTCCTTGCAAAAGAAAGAGGATTGCATGAACAACCACTATAACGAATCAAAAGGGCTCCATCTTAACTATTCACTAATTACGGATATAATTGAAAAAAATTCAAAAGTACTTGATCTTGGATGCGGAGAAGGTACGCTTCTTAAAATGCTATGTGACAAAAAGAATTGCAGCGGAGTAGGTATTGAAATTGATCAGCAGAATGCAATTAAAAGTATAGAAAAAGGTTTGTCAATTATTCAGGGTGATTTATTAGAATGGTTGAAAAACTTTTCCGACGATGAATATGACTATGTTATTCTGAATCAAACCTTACAATCCACAGAAAAGCCCGATATAGTAATAAAAGAAATGCTAAGAACGGGCAAAAAGGCTGTAGTAAGTTTCCCTAATTTCGGATACTGGAGAGTAAGATTTTATCTGTTTTTTAAAGGTAAAATGCCAAAATCAAATATACTCCCTTTTGAGTGGTTTGACACGCCGAACATCCACCTTTTGACAGTAAATGATTTTTTTGAATTTTGCCAAAAAAGAAATATAAAAATCCTTGACTCCATATATATGAAAAGAGCCAAGGCATTCAAAAACTTTTTTACAAGAACAATGACCAATTTGTTTACAGAAGAAGCCATTTTTGTTATTTCAAAATAGCTTTACTCATCTTCTGTTGCAGGTCTGAGAATAATTATTGAATTAATATTCAACTGCACAAAGTCATGAAACTCTGTTCTTCTGTGCGGCAGCTGTCTGTATGATACTTCACAGTCTTTAATTGCGACAAAACGTTTTTTGCCGTTTAATATATCTGACAAGACTCTGCTTCTTTTCCCAATTTTTGGCATATAGACAAAGCCTTTTATTTCATAGTCCTGTGTAATTACAAGAACCTTCTCTGACCACACGCCATTTGTAAAGTCATCATTCGTATATTCTTCAAATTCAAAATCCTGAGTAGTCATTATATAATCTTCTTCCTTTCAAAGAATTGTCTAGTTTATCTGGTAAGATTGGAACAGCGGTAAGTATAGAGCAAGAGCAAGGAATAATACAATACCACCGATAACAAGCAGCATCAAAGGCTCTATCATACGAGTCAATGCATCTATAATTTTATCTAATTCTTTATCAAGATACAAGACACTTTGGTGAAGCATTTCACCCATACGACCTGTCTGTTCACCAGTTGCAATCATGAACAGAACCATAGAAGGCAATACCTTTGTCGAACGTAAGGCAACTGAAAGGTGAGTACCTTGCTGTACTTTGGTTATAGAATCAGTAATTGCATTTCTCAGTGTCCAGTTATCAAGGGTTAAATTGCCAAGATACAAACAGTCGACTATAGGGATACCTGCCTCGTATGCAACATACATAACTGTAATAAAGTTAGAGAAGTTTGCATATTTTAACATATCACCGACTAATGCGACCCTGAGCATAAATTCATCTATAATTTTCCTTGAAACTTCATTCTTAAAAGCAGCATATATACCAGCACCAATAAGAACAGGAGCTAAAAGCACAACATACCAGTGCAATTTCATAAAGTCGCCGAGTTGTATACAAATTTTTGTAAATATAGGCAATTCAGCTCCGGCCGTTTCAAACATATCTCTGAATGCCGGAAATACAAACATAATCATTACAGTAACAACAACTATCGCAAGAACAATAACAAAACACGGATATATCAACGTACCGATGACTCTGCTTTTGATGGCTGCTTGTTTTTTTAATAATTCAACAAGACGCCCCATTGTTTTTTCCATTTCACCGGAATCTTCCCCGGCTCTTGAAAGACCAACATATATGTTTCCGAAAATTTCTCTATACATTGCAACAGTATCTGCAAATGTAGCACCAGCAATAACCTGTTTTCTGATTTCTCTCGCCAAAAGCCTTATTCTGGAGCTGACTGCGTCTTTTTCCAAAAACACAAGACCTTCAATCAGCGGTACGCCTGTTTGGATAAGTGTTTGGAACGTAGAAGTAAAATCTATAAGTTCCTGCAAACTCAGAGGGCTTAATTTTACTTTTGCAGCAGCAACTTTTTCAGACTCTTCATAAACTTTTGTCGGAATCAGACCAAGCTTACGAATATTTTCACGGGCAGTTTTTATATCATCCGCCTCAATTTTTCCGCCGACAACTTCATTTTTATCTTTTAAAGCTTTATAGTTGTAAATAGTCATTTATTCTACCTTTATTCAGTTACAGGACCCAATACTCTGACGAATTCTTCAATTGTTGTTTCACCATTTAATATATGATTTAAACAAGACTGCTGCAATGTTTTCATTCCGCTTCCAACAGCCGCCTCTTCAATCTCAATGTCATGAGCACTTTGGGCAATAAGTTTTTTGATTTCTTTTGTTATATTCATAATTTCATATACACCAAGTCGGCCTTTGTAGCCTTCATGACCACACTCAAAACATCCTTTTGGTCTATATAGTGTACGTTTCATAAATGCTTCTATATCTTCTTTGTTAGAAACAACCAGCTGAGCTTCTTCCAAAGACGCATGATAAGCCTCTTTACACTTCGGACACAAACGTCTTACAAGCCTTTGGGCTATAATACCGGTCAATGTTGAAGAAACAAGATAATCTTTTGCACCCATCTGAATCAAACGAGTGATTGTTGCAGCGGCCGAGTTAGTGTGAATTGTACTCAATACAAGGTGACCTGTAAGTGCTGCTGCAATAGCAGTTTCAAGTGTCTCGTAGTCACGAATCTCACCAATAAGTATAATATCAGGGTCCTGTCTCAAAATCGCTCTCATACAAGAAGCAAATGTAATACCGGCTTTTGGGTTAATTTGAGACTGGTTAATACCGTCAATCTTGATTTCAACAGGGTCTTCCAAAGTTGTAATATTAATACCGTCATCATTCAAACTCTTCAATACAGAATAAAGAGTAGTCGTTTTACCTGAACCTGTAGGACCTACAGCAAGAATGATGCCGTTCGGGGCCGATGTCATTTTTTTGATACGCTGATGGTCTTCTTCTGTACCGCCAATAAGTTTAATTACCTTATCCTGGGCAGAAATACTAACAGCAGGAGCCAGAATACGGATAACCATCTTTTCTCTTCCTGATATCGGCAAAGTATTAATACGGAAGTCATAAGAGACGTTGTTATACTTAATAGTAAAAGTACCATCCTGAGGACGTCTGTGCTCAGCAATATTCATTCTCGACAATACTTTAAAACGCGCAATAATGGAAGACTCAACTTTTGCAGGCAAGTCCAAAACTTTTTTCAAAACGCCGTCAATACGATAACGGACAATATAGTTGTTTAACCTTGGTTCAATATGAATATCGGATGCTTTCATGTCTATAGCATCTGATATAATTTTATTTGCAAACTTTGCAACAGTTCCGCTTGCATCCTCAAGTTCTCTGTCAACCTGGTCAAATAAAGACTCTTCAACGTCAAACTGAAGTTTTTCTTCTTCAATTCGCTTAACCATCGCGGAAGTTTCTTTAGAAGAATCATTATAATATTTTGCCAGAGCATTCATAAACTCCATATGTGTCAAAATATAGACCTTTGGACGCAATCCAGAAAGATACACAACTTCATTTATTGCTTTTTTATTATTCGGATTAACCATACCGATAGAAATAAATCTTCCATCTGTTGAAAGAGGCAGAACCTGATTCTCTCTTATAAAATCCTCAGGCAGCATTTTTGCAACAGCAATATCAATATTTAATTGTGCAGCTGTAACAGAAGAATATCCCTGCTGGTCAGACAAGGCTTTTTTCAATTGCTCAAGTGTAACAAAACCCATTTTAACCAGTATGGAACCAATCGGCACAGATTGTTTTTTAGCTTCTGCAAGAGCTTCAACCAAATGGTCTTCGGTCAAATAACCTGCGTCTATTAAAATTTCGCCTATTTTTTTCTTAGT
Organism: Candidatus Gastranaerophilales bacterium; assembly: GCA_944322755.1. Classification (GTDB taxonomy): domain Bacteria; phylum Cyanobacteriota; class Vampirovibrionia; order Gastranaerophilales; family Gastranaerophilaceae; genus CALUPY01. Next base: position 19,954 of record CALUPY010000029.1, read on the forward strand.
CTTTGAAACAGCAGCCATAAGGCTCTCACTGCCGAAGTTCATATTTATGTACTCTTTTAAAAGAGTTTCAAAACTTTTTTCGTCCAGCGAAATAAACTTTATCTGTTCTGTCACGAACTTTGATACAAGAGCTGTAATTTTGGGTTTATCAGCACCAAGAGGAACAGCAACAAAAAATAAATCATTTTTTTTGCTGACAGGAATAAACTTATATTTTTCTATATCAGCCTGTTTAAAAGTCAGGGCAAAATCGTGATTTATATTATGTTTAATTTTGCTTAATTTAGCTGTTGTATCATCATTAATCATTCTTCTATCCAGATATTCCTTCCGACATTGTTAAATATAAATGTCTGCTTTTATTTTATTTTTACAGTAATATTTTACTTTTTATAAGATAGCTTTCCACACTCAGAGACAATTGTCAAAAGCATGGAAAGCTATTTATTAATGGTTACAATAATTCAACATCACTATCTTGTTTTGCAATATCTTCAGAATCTTTGAGTATTCTCGGAGTAATTACAATAACCAGTTCAGTTTTTTCATTGCTGGTGACTGTATTTCTGAAGAAGGTACCTATCACAGGAAGATCTCCAAAGAACGGCAGTTTCGTAACCTGTTTTGTTTCTTTTTCCTGAATAAGTCCACCGATAACAAGAGTTTCACCATCTTTTATTCTTATATTACCAAGGTCAAGTGTACGTCTTTGCATCAAGGTAGCTGCAATATATCTGCTCTGAGAACCTTCTACACTGTCATAGATTGGATCACCTTTCTGTGTAGCGTATGCCGGTTTGATATTCATTGTAACGTATCCGTCAGAACTGATATAAGGAACGAGTTCAATTGAGATACCTTCGTCATCTGCGATTGTGTATGTTTTTTGTACACCAGCGACAGTACCGCCGTATGCACCTGACATTAATTGAGCTTCTGTTGATTTAATATAATCAGAAGTCAATTTGAATACTGATTTTTGTCCGTTTGTAACTATCAGCTTAGGATTTGCAAGTGTACGGCCTTTACCGTTTTCAATTAAGTAGTGCAAACTGTAAGCCAATGTAGTTGGTCCATGATATCTGCTTACCGAATATGATGGTTCATATCCATTTTCAGTCTGAGTTACATAAGTAATACCATGACCTCTAAAGAAAGTCGGATACAATTCATTTGTATTCAAACCTGTGTCACCAAATGATGCACTAAAGAACGGAGTAAATAACTGCCACTGGTTGTTAAATTCTTTAGAACCGGTTTCGTTCAGCTCAACCATCTGAAGTTCAACATAAGCCTGTGGCTGTTTTTTATCATTCAGTTTAATAAATTCTTTTACAAGTTCAACCTGATCCATTGAAGCACCGGTGAGGTTAACAACACCAGTCTGGGGCATATATGTAACAGTCAATGCACCACGACCGACTGATCTCATTTTATCTGCCATAACACCACTTCTCAATGTACAAGCTACTTTAGCCTGTCCAAGTCTAATTGTATTGGAATAATCAGCATCTTCAAGAGCATCTGTATCCGTTGTGTCAGTATCTCCGGCGCCTATATCATCAGAAGCACCACCGGTTATAATACCAGCTGCACCACCTGAATAGCCTCCGCTCTGTGAAGCATTATTTCCGCCGCCACCGCCGCTTGTATCGAGTTCATCCTCATCTTCATAGAGGTCAGTGGATTCCAAATCAGCAATTTCTTCATCTGATTTAATCATTTTAGCATTAGGGAAAATTGATTGACAGATGAGATATGCCATTTCTTTAGGTGTAGAGTGATTAACCTTAAAGTTAACAGAAATCGGTTTTACATCTATCTTAGCAACAATTTTCTGCGCCATCTTATAATCATTTTCCGTACCAAAAAGAACGAGCTCATTCGTATTCGGGTTTGTTACAACAATTCTGCTGTTTGACAATCCCGGTCTGTTAGTAGAAAATACGTTTTCGTTAAGAAACTGCGCAACTCTTGCCGCATCAACATATTTAACAGGAATGGTCATCATATTTTGTTTAGAAATATCAGAATTTATACTGGCTTCTTTTGAAAGAACCAATAAAGTATCATTTTCAATTAAATATGACAAATCACCGGCCTGCATAATCATTTTAAATGCATCGTTCAATGAAACATTGACTAAATCCAGTGTAATTTTTCCTTCTACAGAACTGTGGAATATAATATTCATTCCTGCTCTGTCAGCTATCATTCTCAAGGCCTGTTTTGTATCTGTATCTCTCAAGCTGACGCTGATTTTCTGATTGCCTTTAGTCAGGTTAATTTCACCATCCAGCTTAATTCTGTCAGTCTCTTGGTAAGTGCCTCTTATCATAGGCTTTAAGACTGATGATTGCATTTCTGCACTATTTGCAACAGCAGCGAATCCTATAGTAGCTGCCAGCACAAGTGCCGAAACTCCAATTGATAAGACTTTTGCGTTCTTAACATTAAACATTTATCTGCTAACTCCTATTGGTTAATTACTTCCGTTTATTTCTATAATATTTCTTGAAACAGGTTTATATGCACCGCCGAATTGTCTTGAAATATTTGATACAGGATTTATGTTTACACTTCCTTCAACTTCCTGTCCGACCGATGCTCTATAAATATTCGTTCCGTTTTTCAGAACTACTCTGTCTTTTGTAATATCAATAATCTGGTAATCTTTGACAACATCACCTTTGTGAACCAGCTGATCCACACCGCCAACGTTGATAATAGCTGAAGGTCTGGTTTTGTCATACATTATACCGGATATTTTTGTTGTAACCATTGATTCATATATGGGATTAACTTCTCCCGGAATATCATCAGGAGGAGCAATAATATCAAATTTAGGCGGGGCTACGTTAATAACAGGAACATCATCCGTTGTTATAAATGGAACAAATGGATCCTGACGACCACCGTTTGCTACAGCAACCACAACATTTTCTTTAGACATTGCAGCTTTCAGATTAGACTGCTCGCCATTTTTTAGCGGAGAAGCAGCACCTTGGGGATTTGAGGCATCGCCCGGTGCCTGAGCTTGAGCAGCCTGTTCCGGTTGAGACGGTGTCGAGTTTATATCGACATTCACAACAGTATCACCACCGGCCTGCGCGGGAGCTGCTTCCGGCTGAGGAGGATTTCCTCCGTTTGCTTTATCATAAAAATAATCACCCATCTCGGCAGAAGCGTCAACAGTCTGAGTCTGTTCCGGTGCTGATGGCTGCATAAAATAAGATTTATACAGATAAAAACCAACACCCAATATCGCAACAATTAGCAGAAACACCATTGCATTCCCATTCTTTTGCGGTGCAGCCGGCTGTGATTGTTGCTGCTGAGGCTGAGCTTGCTGCTGCATATCTGCAGGTTGTTCTTCAGGAATATTCAACTCCGGTGTATTATCAAACGAAGTGTCCTGATTGTTCACATAAATGTCCGAGTCATCTAACTCGCCGAACATTTTATCTAAGTCTTCTAAATCTCCAAACATTTACACTCTCTTCATACTTAATTCTTGTAATATGTTAACTTGTCAATAGACTTTGAAAAACATACAATCAGTCTATTTTTATATAATCTTAATACATTATTGAATGAAAGGCAAACAAATATTTTTTTTAGAAACTTAACATATTATACATTTTTTTTCAAAAAAGTTCTATAATATAGCAATGAAAGATTTAACATTAATCGCGCCAATCAAGACCCCGCAAGACTTTCAGCTTTTTCTGCCGGAAGTCAAATGTAAACATTTTTATGTTTATCACCACAAATTCCTGAATGAAAATTTCAACTATATAGAGGAGTTTATTAAAGAGGCGCATGCAAAAAATTGTAAAATTTATGTAAATTTTAAACACAACATTACAGAAGAAAATTTAATTGAGATAAAAAAGTTCATATCCTACCTCAAACAGACAGAGATAGACGGAATATTCATAAATAGTTTTGCAATCCTTGAAGCTATAAAAACTCATTCATTACCATTCCGGGTTATCGTTGATTCTTATTTTGATATACACAATCTTGCGGGCATTGATTTTGTAAACATGTTTCATAATGTAGACAGAATAATAGTCACAGAAGAAATATATCTGAAAAATATTGCAAAAATCCACAAATACAAAAATATCCCGCTTGCAATCGACTCGGACAATTTGCCGTGGTGTGCCGAAGATATAAAAAAATCAAATGCCGTTGATGCCATAGTTATAAAAGGAAAATTCGCCTCCTCTCAGGAAATACTTGAAGGCATAAAACTTGTCGAAAAAATTATACAAAAACCTAAAGTCTTCAAAAATCAAAAACTTCCATTCAAACATATAAGAAAAAGCATCTATCAAACAAACCATTTCTCCGGAGAAATGATGAGTGCACAGGGTGCAAACTTCAAATTCAGCAGAAATATCCAAAAATTCGAATGGGAAAACAGACGCCCCAGACTGCATAAAGACTTTGACTACTCATTGCTTCAAATACCGCGGCTGAACCTGAGACTGTCTTCACTTGCGCAATTAAAAGAAATAAAAAACTTTATAGGAAAAATAGGTTTTAATCCCGTATATTCAATAGAATACGGAGAAATATTGAACACGGCAGATTTATCGAAAAGCAGCTTCAATGTAATTATTGAAAAAGTAAAGAAGTTTTGCGCGGCAACCAACATTAAACTCCAGCTCAGTACTCCGAGAATATTAATAGAACGAGACTTCGACAGAGTTTATGAATATGTAAAATGCCTGTGCCTGACAGAGCCTCATCCCTCAAGTGTTATCATAAATAATATAGGTTATTTTTGGGCATTTATAAATGATGATGAACTGCAGCGAATACCCATCGAAATAGGACAGGGAATAAACCTTTTAAACAGTATGTCCATAAAATGTATTAACAATCTTCACCCGATAGAAACAGTTGATTTCAGCACATTTGAAAACATAACAAACATAAAAAATTGCATAAAAAAAATTAAAAACATAATACCGACAAAAAAACTCACAATAGCCGGCAATGTACGAATCCCGACGCTTGGACTCTGCCCGTTAAATAATGATACGGCCATTGTCTCCAGACTTTCTTGCAAAGCCCCCTGCCACAACGGCCACTATGCACTGAAAGACCCGTCTTTAAAAAAGGTCATGCCATTTGTTGTAGACGGCTTTTGCAGAATGCACATGTTTCAGGACTACATACTGCACCTGTATCAATACATTCCAAAACTTGAAAAAATAGGTATAAACGAATTTGTTATAGACCTGAGCGATTTGCCTCCAAAATACGTTTCTATAATAATGACCCACCTTTTGAATACACTTGCCGGATTTGAAAAAGAAAACGACTACTGTGTTGATGAATATTGTATATCTAAGCTCTGATATTTACATAGTTGATGATTCGGGTTAAAATCATTGCATACAAAAACGGGGAGTTATAGTGGATATAATAAATTTAATACACGGTCATGAACTAATTATTTCAACAGCAATACTTATTATTGCATATATATTTATAGCAACCGAGAAAATAAGCAAAGTGACGACAGCTTTGATTGGTGCATCTTTAACAATATTTCTCGGACTTGTTTCCCAGTCCGCAGAGCTAAATGGACAAACAAACCCGCACTATTTTATAAATTATATTGATTTCAATGTTATTTTTCTGCTTGTAAGCATGATGATTATAGTAAACATTGCAAGCACAAGCGGTATTTTCAACTGGGTAGCCAATGCCCTTTTAAAAAAGACAAAAGGACATCCTGTACTGATACTTTTTATGCTCGGGTTGTTTACGGCAGTTGCGTCTGCATTTCTGGATAACGTAACGACAGTAATACTCGTTATGCCGGTAACTTTTGTGATAGCAAAGACACTGGATATAAACCCTATTCCGTTTTTAATAACAGAAGTTCTTGCCTCTAACATCGGCGGAACAGCGACACTAATCGGAGACCCGCCAAACATAATCATCGGAAGCAAAGCCGGATTTTCATTTATGACATTTATTCAGGAGTTGACAGGAATTGTTCTTTTAATATTAATTGTAAGTTTAGCTATCCTGTATTTTGCATTCAGAAAAGACCTTACAGCGACAAAAGAGCAGATGGAAGAAGTCGAAAAACTCGACAATTCTGAAACAATTACAGACAAAAAACTGGCATTAATCTCTGTAGTTGTTATGTCACTCGTCATACTTGGGTTCATTACACATGATATTACACATATAGAGACCTTTTTGACTGCAATGTGCGGTGCAAGTGTAATGCTGCTTTTTGAAAAGCCGAAGAAAATACTTAGAAGTGTCGAATGGAACACTATCTTTTTTTTCATAGGACTATTTGTAATAATAGGCGGATTTGAAGCAGCCGGCGGCATAAAAATCATGGCTAGCTGGATACTTGAGGTAACAAAAGGAAGCGAAACAGCCACAGCCATGATTATTCTCTGGGCTTCAGGTATACTGTCAGGATTTATTGACAATATACCATATACAGCAACAATGGCGCCAATGATACATCAGATACAGTTGATTGAAGGAGTCCAATATGCACATCCCCTGTGGTGGTGTTTATCCTTAGGCGCATGTCTAGGCGGTAATATGACGATAATCGGAGCAGCAGCAAATGTTATAGTTTCTGAAACAGCCGCAGCACATAACAAACCTATTACATTTATGTATTTCTTAAAATACGGAGCCGGAATAACCATTGTATCCCTAATAATAAGCTCCGTATATATATATTTCAGGTTTCTTACTTAATCATCCTTTACTACATCGAAATCAAGCTTTTTCCAGACTTTAAAACCTCCTTTGAGCACCATACAAGGATAACCTTTGTCTGTTGCAAGACAAGCACATTTAAAAGCCTTCATACAAGCAGGATGTCCGCTATAGATTATATTAGGCGTATCTTTTGTAAATTTATCGAAGTTATCATATATTTTTTCCATAGGCACGTGCATAGCAAAGGGTATATGCCCGTCAATGTAATCGTCATAACTTCTGACATCAATAAGATTAAAAGATTTTAAATCATTTTCAATTTTGTCTTTGAGTGCGTGCACGCCAATTTTATAAGCACATTCATTTTCAAAATACTCTTTAGCACGTTTAGTATTTTTTGTAATTTCCCATAATTCTTTCATAATCTGCTCCTTTTACCGTAACAAACACAGAATAAACAATAGAATAAATTTTTTAATCCGACTAATGTATATATAAAAGTAGCTTGTTATTGGGCAGGGAATGCATAACCTAATTTGGTCCTTTTTGCAGCCCTCTCTTTGGGCGCGAATTTTCGGACGGGTGAAAACCGTACGGAAATCCGCCGCAATGACGTGTCGTTTTGTGTTTTTATTCTCCGTCATTGCGAGAGGGTTCGGAGGACGACCGAAGCAATCCAGTCAGCTGACGTTGCTTATTTTTATTATCTACGTGCCATGTCATGCTGGCGGATTTTGGCAAGTGCGCCGTGTGCCCGAAGGGCACCCAGCACGTCCTGCGAAGGAATTTGATACGAGTGAATTTTTGCTAAGCAAAAATGAACGAGTGAAAAAATTCCGAGCTGCCAATAATCCAAGACTCTGTTTCAGCATCTTACTGGCTAGAAGTTCAGCGCAAAACGCCAAGTGTATAAGATCCTGAAAATACACGACTATCGCTACACTCCTGATTTAACGCTTCAGGATGACAGAAGTTTTTTGCTAGAAAATACGATTATTGCTTTTTGTTCCACCCATTCTTTAATGTAAAGAACGGGTGGAGCCGAAGAAACTTGCCGACCTACTGCGCCGCTCATACAGAAAGTAAATTAAACCCGAGTCTCATAACTCGCAGCCCATATTTCCGCGAAAATCATAAACAAATTAAAGACCTAGAAAATAACTACAGGCTGCTCAAACAGATGAGACTAACCGTTGTTTAATTAACTTTCTGTAACTCGCTTTGCAAAGGTCGGCGGGGTTGCTAAAGTCGAAAAATAGAAGCTAGGTAGGTTGGGCATGCTTGCCCAACGACTATCTGTCATGCTGAAGCGTCAGTTGTTTGTGTCCGCTTCAATATCTCCATGTTCAGCATCTTACTGGCTAGAAGTTCAGCGCAAAACGCCAAGTGTATAAGATCCTGAACAGACACGATTGTTGTGGCGTTTTCGTCCCTCAGCCCCGCCCGAATCCGCTTCTTGGATTACGGGCGCTCGCAAAAAGCGTGGTTTTTGCTCGCATGGGCACTTGCTTCGCATCGTGCCCGTCCGAATCCGCTTCTTGGATTACGGGCGCTCGCAAAAAGCGTGGTTTTTGCTCGCATGGGCACTTGCTTCGCA
>CALUPY010000030.1 GCA_944322755.1 Candidatus Gastranaerophilales bacterium
GAAAGTTATCGCAGAACACAATTAAATAAATATTTTTACAATTTTAAAGATGATAACTCAATGGAATACAATTTCTATTTCCAATTACAATGGAACTTCAACCACTTTGGAATTTCGAATTGGTATATTGAGAAAATGTAAACTATTTAGTTTGTAATATTCGTAATAGGTAATTTGCAAGATTTAATAATTCAATTGTCTCTTGTCTTGAATATTTTGTATCTCTATGGCTTTCAGGATTTTTTATACTACATAGAGCTCCTGAAAATAATTCCATTTGTGCTGTTTGTTCACTAGATAAAAGTTTGCTATCTCTTAAAGGACCCTTGGTAGGTCCAAATGCATTTTTTACGAGATTTGCTCCATATAAATCTTTAAATCCAGATTTTTCTCTAATAATTATTTCTATTTGTTTAAAAGCACTGAATACAGCTGATTCATAGTGCTTATCTCTAAATAATTTAATTGTTTTTGATGGGATCAAATTCAAATTACAAATATCATCTTCGTCTAAATCTAATGATTCATATAGAGCAGTGACAATAGCTAATTTGCTTAACATTATTTCGCTGTAAGGGACTTGTCCTTTAACTGTTACTTGATAATTTTTATAATTATATTTATTTAAAAAATCATTTGTTTTGGTCATCCATTTTTCATAATCATATTTAGATATTAATAAAGAATGTTGTCCAGTAAGAGGATTAGCTATAAACTGTCTATTTCTTTCAGCAGTGGCTAATATTACTCTGGCTTCGTTTATTATAGTTTTTAAATATTCTTTTTTGTCCATACTTATTCTTCACTAAAAAAATCTTCATCAATCTTTTTGATTTCGATTTTAGTTTTAACTTGTACACCTAAATTATGTTTAATCATTAATTTTGTTAATTCTTCACCGTCTACTAATCGTATAATTTTACCTTGAACGGATGCAGCTTTCTTTTTAGCTCTTTCATCAAAGAAGCTGGTTGTTATAAATACTCCCTTTCTTACCGGAGAACAGCCTAGAGCCCCTGCGAAATTTTGCATTTCTTTTTCATTAACTTTATTGTCTGAGTATCTTTTAGCTTGCAGGTAGATTTTTTCTAATCCCAATTCATCTTCGTCGATTATGCCATCTACTCCACCATCATGACTCATTTTAGTCATAGAGCCGACACCATAATTCATTTTTTCCATAAGTTGAAGAACTATTTGTTCAAATCGCACAGGGTCAATTTGTTTTAATCTTGTTAGCAATTCTGTTTGTAGATTTTCTTTATACATATCTTGAGCATGTGCTAACATTTCGTCTGGAGTATCAGTTTTACTTTCTTGTATATTTTTATCAGAAGTTTTTTCATCTTTGTTAGGTTTTACAAATTCTAAAAATTCATTATATTGTTTTAGATAATTTAATATATCTTTAGGTTTATCTTGAAGGGCTTTTTTCCCTCTTTCATTAATAACAAAATAGGCTCTTCTAGGTGAATCTATTAACTTAGCAGCTTTTAAATATGTTCTAGCCCAACCTACTCTACCTGCGAATTTATTACTACCACTAGAAATTTTTTCCTCTAATTCTTCATTTGTTAATTTTAGTTTCTTTGCTAAAATATCAACAATTTCCGTAATTCGATGTTCCTTTTTATCAGATAAAACTTCTAAAACTGGTATCATTAATTCATCATATTTAGGTATTGCCATTCATAAACTCCTTTTTCTTAAGCATAGCACAAAAATTTGCAGGAGTTATTCTATACCTAAAATTTCACGCTCGATTTGGCGAATGAAGTCCGGAGCAAGTTCGGTTTTTATTTGGTGTGTTTCGTTTTGGGTATTATTTTCTTTCAATTCAGGGAGAAAGTTTAAAATGTTCACAAGGGAATAGTATTCTGCTTGACTTATTTGATTGTTGGATTTATTACTGTTTTCGATTCTTTCCATAAGCTTTTGGGCAAACTTTTGCAAGTCCTCTTTGAACTGTGATTTATCATACATTGCTTCTTTTCGCTTTTTATCCCAATCATATTGCTTTTTCCAGTAAAACAAAGTTCTTTTGGCAATCCCAAGCTCTAAAGAGATTTTACTAACGGTCGAGCCTTTTAAATACATTTGCTCTGCTTGTTTAAATAATTTCATTTTACTCATTAAAATCCCTCAAAAATTAAGTTTTCTATTCCAAAATGGTTTTTGTCTTGTACTTTTTTAACCTGATAAACGCAACTTCTATCAATCACTCCAAGGTGTTGGAAATATTTTATCAATTGATTTAGAAGTGCCATTGTGTTTTTAATTCTGCGGGGCTTAAGGCGTCTTAATTCGCACACCTTAAAAAGTTCTTTTATCGACTCAATATCAATTTCGTGCAGGTAATAGCAGTTTATAAACGGTATAATATTGAAATTAAAAATCGCGTTATAGTTCCTGTAGGTCTCGAATTTGCAGTACTTTTCGACATAATTTTTCATAAAATATTCTTTTGCATCTTCTATACTAATTTTTAGGTGTTTATTCTTTAGCGGGCTGAAGATTTCATAATTTTCACCTGTTTTTGTTTCCTCATTGTATTTATAAATCCCGTTTTCAAAAAGTATTTTATTGCTATTCAAAAGCTGTTCAAGCTTTGTTTTGCAATCACATTCTGCTATCAATTCAATATCATCAAGGGTAAATTCTTTTAATCTTTTTGCTAATCGTTCTATATTCATATTGTCCTTTCGTCTTGGATTATTCGGGGTGTCGGCAGAGTAACGTCTGACCGACACCTTACGGGCTGGGTTCGCTTTCGCTCACACGGCGCCCTACCGAAAATCCGCTTCATACGAGTTCCTTTATAATTTCAAATGTAATTTCTGTTAGACCATTCTCTTTTGCAATAGTTTCAAGTTTGCTTATAAGCTGTACAATTTGTCTGAACCTATTGTATTTTTTGTGGATATATTCTATCGAATCAGGGGTAAACGGTATTTCAGAGAGTTGGCTAAAAATTTGGCTCAAATCTTCTATTTCAAAGGTTTCAAACTTTACAATTTCACTAAATCTGTCATACAAGTGCTTATATCTTTCAAGTTTTCTAAGAGCCAAGCCCATCCCGACAAAGATTATCGGGCAATCTGTTTTATCGTGGATGTCTCTTAGGGTTTCAACACTTTTGTAATTGTTCATCAAGTAGTCGATTTCGTCGACAAAAATAATTTTGGGCTTTTGAATAAGTTTGCTAATCACGACATTAAAGTTGTCCGAGGTTAAATACCGAGGGAGTTCGTCCATTTCTCTAACAATTTCTTCAACAAGCCACCTGCTTGTCATAAGGTTTGAGGCACGAATGTAAATTCCGTCATACTTGCAGGCTAGCCAAAGTGCCGTTTGAGATTTTCCGAGCCCTGGCTCGCCATATATAAGGCCCATTTTAGGAATGTTTTTGGGTTTGCTTTTCAGGGCTTCAACTAAGCCTATAAAATTCCTTACATTTCGAGTTTTTATAAAGATTTTTTTCATTTTATCCTTTCTTGGTTGCTCGCAATAAACGGGTATTCACCCTCTGCTCGCAATCCGCTATTCATATAACAGTTTGTACTCCTTTGTTTGTTTAAATTCTGTAATCCAAGCGTCGCTTGGGTTATGTTTTATCAAGTATTCATACTTTTCTGAGTTGTTTTTGAAAATTGGGAGTGACTTTTCTCCTTTGTTTATTTTTTGAACACCATTTGAACGAGGTTTGAACTCTTTTTGAAAATTGTTAGAATTTTCCAGTTCTTCTTGGTTCGACCTTGCTTCAATCAGTTTTATTTCATCATTCGTCAATAATTTTTTAACCGAGTTTATAGTTTTTCGTTTAAGTTTTTGTTGTTTTTGGATTTTTTGTTTGTAATCCTCTAAATCCTCGACCGATCCTAAAATCTTTGCCATCGGGTGGGTTTCGGTTACTCGCTCTGCTGTGCATAAATATTCACCTTTCGGGGTAAAAATTTTTACATTAGCTAGATCAAATAGGTTGTATTTTACTAAAACTTTTCCTTTCAGCCCGTATAGTCTTTCGTCAAAATAATCGCAGTTCAAGAACCTTACACCATTTCGCTGAATTGTTTTGACTTCAGTCGCCATCATCAAGTCATCAAGCAAGCTTTTATCAATATTCTGTTTTTTACGATTTCCTAAAACCTCTGCGATTGTCATATTTGGTGCATTTGTGCAGGGCTGAGAGTTCTTGAACTTAAGCCACATATCAATCATTTTGATTGTTTCTTCTATTGTGGGAATGTAATCATTATGCAGGTTGGAGTGGAATTTTTCGTTTCTTTTCAAATAAGCGGGTTTATTGAAAATTGATGAGCCGACATAGCTTGGCATTAGTTTTTCAAAGCCTTCCTGAAATTCTTTGAAAAACCTCTCAATTACTTTTGCTCTGGCGTTATATGGTCTTGCAAATACCGTTTCAATCCCGAGTTTGGCATAGAGTCCATAAAAGCCGAGTTCCGTAAATCCTTTATCATCTGTAAAGTATTTTGCTCTAAATGCTCTGCCGTTATCTTGATAGACAATTTTAGGTATCATATCAAGGTTTATTATTGCGTTTCTTAGTGCACTTGCAATACATTGGGTATTTTCTTCAAGCATAATTTCATACCCGACCAGTGCTGTTGATTTCCAGTCCAAAAATCCGACCAAAGTTGCCCGACAAGGTTTGCCCGTAAACGGATTAATCACTTGAAACGCCAGTTTGTGCCCGTCTGCGACTAAAATATCCCCGACATCAAGCAGGCTTGCATCTCTTTTAATATAAGGCTCGACTATATCAGAAAGTGCCTTTTCACCATCTCTAGCAAGCACCCATTTGTCATAATTGTTGTCCTTAAACCATTTTGCATAGCGTCTAAATGTAATATCTGCAGGGATAAAACTTTGACCTTGTTCTTTGAGCTTGTATTTTGTAAGTGCGATTGCTTTGCCGATACAAATTCTATTCGGGTGCAGGAGCAAGCCCATAAATATTTTGATTTCTTCATCAGTCAGGCAGGTTCGGTATTCGTTCACAGAAACGTATTTGTAATTAGGGATTAGTCTTGTGTAATCCTCTGTGCCATCGAGCATGGATTTCCAGCGATGAAGGCTTCCTCGAGAGATTTTCCCTAAAACATTAAAAAGATAGGAATTTGAACTGTTATGCAGTTTTACAAAATCATAGTCTGCTTGAAGTTTGTTAACAGCTTTGCGGCGGAACTCTTGCCATTTGCGGATTAAATCAAGTTTTGCAAGAGCGTTTTGTTTTGCTTTCTCTGAGGTGTATTTGATTGTCTCAGCTTGGTTTTCCATTGTCTCAAAATGCTTGTAATGCTTGGTGCAACACATTCATCACTCGTTTTGAGACAGAAGTCAAGCCATTTGCTTAAAACTTTTTATTAAGAACTTATTAAGAATAAATACTCCAAAAATTGACAAAGTGTCTGCTATAGTTTACACTATTAATATGAACACGCGAATTGTAAAAATTGCCCAATTAGCAGATGATAAAGCTCCATTTATTGAATGGATGAATTCGCTTGATAAAAATACAAAAATAAGGATACAAAGCAGGTTAACAAGATTATTAGAAAATAATTTTGGAGACCATAAGAAAATAGATAATGAAATATCTGAACTAAGATTTAAGTTTGGGGCCGGATATCGGATTTATTATACTGAAATAGATAATATAATAGTTTTACTTATTAATGGTGGCGATAAATCAACACAAAGTAAAGATATCCTAAAAGCAAAAAGTATACTTCAAGAATGGAGAAACTTACAATGAAAGAATTAAAACATACAATAGATTTAGAAAATTATATAGTTAACGACTTAAAAACTGATGAAGATATTAAATTATATCTAAATACAAGTTTAAAAGATTATATTGAAGATGGTGATTTTAATTCTTTTTATCGTGCATTAGAAATTGCCATTAAATCAAGAAATTCAATTTCAGGTTTTGCAAAGAAAATTGGAATGTCCAGAACTCATTTATACAGTTTATTTAAAAATGAAAAAGAACCTAAATTTTCAACCATTGTAAAAATATTCCATGAATTGGGTTATGAATTAGAAATTGCGTAAATATCCTAATCTCATTGATAATTTGGGGTATCTTAAATTGCAAGTGAAAATAAAATTGCACTTTTTTGCACTTTTTTGCACTGGGCTTAACTTTAAACACCAAGCCATTTTTAGTCTAATATGGTCTTAAAATTTTGCAAATGGAGTGCAAAAGAGTGCAAGAAAAGAGTACTTAAGTGCAGCGGATTTTCGGTAGGGCGATGTGAGGCTTGACGAGCAAGCCCGTAAGGTGTCGGGAAGCTGAGAACTTTCCGACACCCCGAATAATCCAAGACGAAAAGACCCATGCATCTCAACACTAAAAAACAGCCTCAAATCGGCTGTCTGTTTGATTTTTTATTAAATTTTCTCTGTCTCAATGTCCCAGAAACCTATTAACAGATTTGAACTTGAAAAGACACTAAAAAAGAGCCTTTTCGGCTCTTGTTGTAAAATATGGGCCGCAGTGGACTCGAACCACCGACCTCACCCTTATCAGGGGTGCGCTCTAACCACCTGAGCTAGCAGCCCATTTTTCTATTCTTTTTTCTTTTGCTCAGGTGTTAGAGCCCACCCGGGGGTGCTTTATCTAACTTCAAAAGCTTCGCTTTCTAGGCCACCTGAGCTAGCAGCCCATTGCTTTCGCATTTATAAAATTACCATAGACATTTTTTAAAATCAAGCACTTGATTAAAAAAAGCCAAAAACGTTTCTTATTCTTCAACTTTTGTAGAACCAACAAGAAACTCTATCAGAAATACTATAGAAAGTAATAGCTGCAGTGTACGTTGTTCATCTTTTTCTTTTTGAATAGATCTGCCCATATCGGTCAATTCTTTTTCAACAAGATTTATCGCCTGAAATATCTCTGCATTTTTCTGATTAACAACAGTCTCTTTCTCTCCGTCATTTAAAATCAATCGGCCGTCATTTTTCCTTTTAAGAGAATAAATTTTGTTGTCTTTATCGTTATTATAACTATCCAGTATTTTCATTAAAAATGTGTCAGATTTCTTCTCCGGAAGCACTATTTTGAATTTATATTCTTTGGATTTCGAAATTGCTTTATCCAAATCATTTATTACCGCAGTGCCGAATATAGCCTTATCTTTATTAAACAGTTTAAATCTGCCGCTTATTTTTCTATTGTCCAAACGTATATTATACCGGAACTTGTCATCACTCACCTTTTCTAGCTGTGCTTGATCAACAGTATTTGCCATAGTTAATTGATAAAATATATTTTTATTGGAACGGTCAGAAGAAAATCGTTCTGATAAATATGTATTATCTTCATTTTTCAAAACAGGTTTGTGTATTTTTTCTTTCGTTTCCTGAAGCTCTTCCTGTTTTTCAAAATAGTCACCGGTATCCACAGGTATAACAGCAAGCGCTGTAAGATAAGTATACAAGAGGGGTTTCAATATAGACGGGCTTCTTGACGGCCTATTATCGTTATTGTTGCTAATCGGTGTGTAATTTGTTGTGATATTGTTTACGTTCATATTTTTACCATTTTTTCAAGTCAGGGACTACTATATTATCACCATAAAATTTTTTGTAAAGCTTTGTAAAGAAAATATCTAAAAAGCTAAAGTTTTGAATTAGACATGCCGATATAAATAACATAAGCAATAAGGGGTATGATAAAAATGAGTCTTGGCATTACAAGTTTAAACGCAAACAGAAATTACATCGACACAACTTCTATCAACGAAGTTGCAAAACAGATTTTCACAAGAGCACAGAACAAAACATTCGACATCAACAATGCCGACCTTTCAAAATTCAGAAGACCCGAACTCGGACTCGACCTTTACAGTGGAAGAACTGATGCTAATACAGCTACCAAAATCGCTGTGAGAAATGCAGGTCTTGACATAAACCTCAACGATTCATTTATCGCTAACGTTCAGTACCTTAACACTCAGGCTGCAATGGCTCCTTCAAGAACTTCTAAAAATGTTGAAGGCAAACTGATTGCACCGGTTGCAGAAGGCGAAGCAGCACAAAAAGCTACAGTCGAAGCACTTCCTCAGAATGTTGAACTCGTCTTGAACGGCGGTCTCGACAAAGACAAAAGAGGCTCTAATCCTTTTTCTTTCTTCTCTATGAATGCAAACGCAAACAAAGATAAACAGGAAGAAAAACAATTAGGTTTAATCGCATAAACCAGTCAAAAAAAATTCTATCCATATAACCCTCATACTTTCACAATATTACTTATTGCTTAGCCGCGTTAATCCGCGGCATTTTTTTGCGCGGGTACTTGTTCATCCCCCATCGGAGAGGGGAGTATATTTTAAACCCTCTCCCCAAGGGGAGAGGGAGAAAATGATTAGATGTCATGCTGGCGGATTTGCCTTCTTTTTTGGCTGAGCTGAGGCGAAGCCTGAAAAATGGCGTCACGGCCTAGCGTAATACAACGAAGTCTGCAAAAAACTATAAATAGTGACACGGACGGGCGCCGTGTGAACGAAGTGACCCCAGCCCGGGAGCGGATTTATCTCGGATACCCTACCGTCTGTGCGAACAATACCTCCTGACTCAAACCGAGTCTCATTTTTGCGGAAAGAACAGTCTGGTTTATATCGGCACGAAACCAGGCGTTTAAGCCGTTTGCTGCGCTGAAAAGATAGACATTCTGTCCGATAAACCCGCAGTCAACAGAAGCAAAATGCTTGCTTTGCATACTCAAATCAGCTACATACAAAAGCGTTAACGGGTATTTCCCGAGTATGGGTCTGTAATCCTCCTGACTAATAGCTTTCAGAGCATTTTCTTGCGGCAGATACGCATACAGCCCCTCCGGAAGCACAACAAAAATCTTTATTTCCTGCAAATTTCTTGCAGACGGCGCTGTCCTTTTTCCGTCCGGACGGTTAATTCCGTTTGCAGCCCAGAGCAAATTCGATACCACTTCAAGCGGCAGTTCCTCTTTGCTGAAAGTTCTGTCGGTCTTTCTTGCGGAAAGTGCGTCCATCAGCGGCATTCCGCCTGTTTTTACTGGTGCGGGCAGAACTATATCTTTTAATATCGTCTCTGTTTTGACATCTGCAAAAACTGCGTTTGCAGCGAGTATAAAGGTTAATAAAACAGGTACTAAAATCTTAGTTATTTTCATACAACACCTCTCTGTTAAATTCGTAAAAATTCGTTATGGTCTCTGTTACGCCGTCTAAGGACATCAAAAAATCGTGTTTTTCCCGGGGTCCTATTGCGATAATTTTGCCGATGCCGGCATTTTTTGCGGCGGCAATGCCTGATACCGCGTCTTCAACGACAATACACTCCGACGGTGCAAGATTGAGATTTTTTGCAGCAATTTCATATATATCAGGCGCCGGCTTACCCGGTATTTTACCATTATCGTACACAATTTTTTCTAAATCAAACCAACGTGCCAGATGAAAGCCCTCAATAAAAAAGTCTACATTTACTTTCTCCGACATTGTTGCTATTGTGCGGGGGATGTTGTGCGTTTTCAGGTAATCCAGAAATTCAACAGCGCCGTCTGTGAGAACAAAATGCGCCATATCATCTCTGCACATTTGTCTGTAAATAGCTTCTTTTTCCCGTGTGCATTTTTCAACAAGCGCTTTGTCGGGCTTTTTGCCTATTGCATAAGCAATGATATCCTCGTTCGTACGTCCGAACATATGGTCTCTCATTTCTTCATCCGTAAATGAAGTGCCCCGGAGTTTTTTTGAAAAAGCTCTCCAGGCTTCCATGTGCTTTTCCGAGTCAAGAAAAAGCGTGCCGTTAAAATCAAAAATTATACCTCTGTATTTCATAGTTACCACTTATTTATGTGTATTTTACTCTCGTCAAATCTGTCCGGACGGCTTTTTGCTTCAGCGCCGTAACCTACTGCAATAAGGCTGTATGGTTTTATATTTTCAGGGAGTTTGAAGTAATCCGAAAAATCCTTCATTGTTTTTTCCCACGGATAAATCCCCATCCAGCAGGTATCAAGCCCGAGCCATTTAGCAGCAAGCAAGATATTTTCAGTAACTGCTGCACAGTCAGTCAGATAAAAATTGGGTGCAAACTCAAGTTTTGTGTCCCCGCATACCATTATTGCCACAGGTGCAGTCTGCAATGAAGATGCGTAAGGGTGCAGATTTTTTACATCACGCATTACACCCTTGTCCGTTATGACAACAAAATGCCACGGCTGTTTATTCACCGCGGAAGGTGCGTACATGCCGGCTTTTAGAATTTCATTTAAAGTTTTTTCGTCGACGGGTTTGTCCAGATATTTTCTAATGCTTCGTCTGTCATAAATTGTATCGAGCATAACTGCCTCCCTGTTTTAACTCTCATGTTATTTTTGAACAATTTCCTTTGTTGTACGTTAACTATTATATAAGCTTTTATGCAAAAATACATTATATGAAGCGTTTGTTAACAAACGAACCAATATAGAATAAGACTGAGGTCTGATTAAATGAATTGTCAATTCACCCGTTTTATAACAAAAATTTTTATACTCTGCCTGATACTGACGGTGCCTTTAAAATGTTCCGCCATAACAGAAATAAAAGACGGCTCCGAGCTTTCGATTGATGATTGTATAGAAATTGCACTGCAAAACGACCCTAACGTAAAAGTTGCACAAAACATGTACAAAATAGCCAACAGCCAGGTCGGTCAAGCTAAATCAGACTATTTCCCGAGCCTTACAGCCGGCGGAACTTACAACTATCAGGCGTCTCACAACTCCAGAGCAGGCATGATGAACAACATGGGCTATATGAACAGAGGTTCATCTACAAACCTCGACTTCTCACAGATTAATGTAAGCGTTAACCAGCTTATCTGGGGATTCGGCAAAAGTATTGCAAAAATAAACATGCAGAAATACAACCGCGAATCCAGAGGCTATGACCTTGAAAATACAAAGCTCGATACAATTTATAATGTAAAAACGGCATACTACGGGCTGCTTGCGGCAAAAGCAAATCAGGATATTTACAGACGCTCTGTACGTATAAACCAGCTCAACTACGACAGAACAGCCGCCTTGTACAAGGAGGGTTTGAAATCAAAAATTGACGTTGTAAATGCGGAAGTCTATCTGACCGACGCAAAAATCCAGCTTCTTGACGCCGACAACAAGTATCAGACCGCTGTTATCCAGTTAAACAACGCAATGTATTTTCCTAACGCGCCTAAATATGAAATAAAAAACACGGAAAGTTTTAACTTTAAAAGAAGCTACAATGCGAAAAATGAAATTAATATAAAATATGTTAAAAAAGGCAATATAAAAGACAACGATGTTGAGCAGAGCGCTGTTTTGACATCAGGAATCGAAAAACAGGATATCCTCGAAAACTTTGTGTTCCAGCCGCTTCACCTGACGATGGAAGAATCAATAAAAAGAGCTTACGAAAACCGACCGGACTTAAAATCTTTAAAAATGGTTATGCGGGCGCAGGAAGAATCTCTTAAAGCAATAAAAAGGAGCTTTCTCCCTGATTTGACTGCAAACGCCGGCTACAACCACAGACGAAGCGACGAAACAAAAAACAGCTCCTTCTCAGTTTCTGCCGGTCTCAGCTTCCCGATGATTAACATTATGGATATAAAATGCAAAGTTGATGAAGGCAAATCATATCTTGATATTGCAAAAAATAACATTGACCTGTCCGAGAAAAATATCTACTTTGAAGTTCAAAACTATTACATAAACATGATACAGTTAGAAAAACGAATACCGCTTATGGGAAGCAAGGTAAAACAGACTCTTGAAAACTTTGAACTTGCAGACGGCAGATATACCGTCGGTCTGGGCAACTTTATAGAACTGCAGGACGCCCAGACAAACTACAACAACGCACAGCTCACTTACGTTCAATCCGTATTTGACTACAATGTCGCACGGGCGCAGCTTGAGCGAGCAATGGCAGAGCAATAGAATTTACAAATAAACGAAAGAAAATAATGATGAAAAAATTCGGAATCAAAGGAATACTTATAGCGCTGGTGATAGTATCACTGCTTTTCTGGGGGATTGCATGGGCAATAACCCAATACAACAAGACTCCGCGCTATAAAGTCAGAAAAATAAAACGAACAACTATCACGGAAACAGTTGAAGCTTCCGGAACCATAAACCCTGTGACCACTGTTAACATAGGTTCACAGGTGTCCGGCATGATTAGTGCTATTTACGTTGACTTCAACTCAAAAGTCACCAAAGGACAACTGCTTGCGCAGATTGACCCCTCGCTTTTTCAGGCTCAGGTTGAAAAAGCACAGGGCGACCTAAATTCAGCCAAAGCAAACTATGAAAAAATTAAAGCAATGCTCATATACGACAAAAAGAATTATGAGAGGTACAAAAAGCTATACACAAAACGCTACGTGGCAAAAAGCGACGTGGAACTTGCGGAAGCAACCTACAAGTCTGATGTTGCCCAGCTTGACGCAATGAGCGCACAAATCGCACAGGCAAATGCAACCCTCCAGAACAATCTCACAAATTTAAAATACACAAAAATAATCTCTCCCGTTGACGGAGTGGTTGTTTCAAGAGACGTTGACGTAGGACAGACTGTTGCTGCAAGCTTTCAAACACCGACCTTGTTTATGGTTGCGCAGGATTTGACAAAAATGCAGATTGAGGTGAATGTCTCAGAGGCTGATATAGGACGTGTTGCGGTCGGGCAGGATGTCGATTACACGCTTGACGGATACGCTGATATGACATTCAGAGGCAAAGTCTCTCAGGTCAGAATCTCGCCGACCACAGTTAACAACGTTGTTACGTATAATGTCATCGTCGAGGTTGATAACGAAGACCAGAAGCTCAAACCCGGTATGACTGCGAATGTTTCTATTATAACTAACCGAAAAGACGATGCTCTTTGCGTACCCAACGATGCTTTGAGATTTACACCGACAGAAATTACCGGCGGTCAAAAATACAAAGAACAGGGCATATGGGTTATGAGAGACAGAAAACCTGTCAGAGTCACCATTAAAACCGGTGCAAAAAACAATGATATAACTGAAATTATTTCAAAAGATATCAAAGAAAATGAAAGAGTAATTATCGGCTACAGAAATGCCGACAAAAATACCGGCGGAACACAAAAAAAACGACCGATGAGAATGTTTTAGGCGGGAAAAATGAGTCTTATTGAAATAAAAAATGTATTCAAAACATACCAGACCGGAGATACAAGCTTTAACGCCTTAAACGGAGTGTCACTGAGCGTTGAAAAAGGCGAGTTTGTCTCTATTATGGGGGCGTCAGGCTCCGGCAAATCCACTTTTATGAACATACTCGGGTGTCTCGACAAACCGACCTCCGGAAGCTATTTCTTAGACGGCATAGACGTTATGTCTTTAAACAGCGACCAGCTTTCGGATATCCGCAACCTTAAACTCGGCTTTGTTTTTCAGGGATTCAACCTGATATCCAGAACAAGTGCACTTGAAAACGTTGAAATGCCAATGATATACAAAGGTATTCCGCCTGCCGAACGGATAGAGAGGGCACGGCACGCCTTAAAAATCGTAGGGCTTGAATACAGAGAAACCCATATGCCCAATCAAATGTCCGGCGGTCAGCAGCAGCGTGTTGCAATCGCAAGGGCAATAGTCAACGATGCCCCGATTATTCTGGCAGACGAACCGACAGGAAACCTCGATACAAAAACGAGTATTGAAGTTATGGAATTTTTTGTAAGTCTCAATGAAAAAAGCGGAAAAACGATTATTCTGGTTACGCACGAGCCGGATATAGCGGAGTACAGCAAGAGAATAGTCAGATTTAAAGACGGCAACATTATAAGCGATGAGGTGCGTGTAAATGCTTGATTTTATGTCTACGTTCAAAATATCGTTGAGGGCGCTGAAAGTGAACAAAATGCGATCCATTCTGACCAGTCTCGGTATAATTATCGGTGTAAGCGCCGTTATCATAATGCTTTCAATAGGAGAAGGCGCAAAACAGCGAATACAAAAAGATATAGAATCAACAGGCTCAAACCTTCTTATGGTAATGTCAGGTTCGACCACCTCAAGCGGTGTAAGAATGGGGATGGGTGCACAGCCGACACTGACACTGAAAGACTCTGAGGCAATTTTGCAGAGATGTCCGTCCGTTCTTGAGGTCGCTCCGACTGTAAGCGAGGTAAAACAGCTTGTATACTCAAACCAGAACTGGTCAACAAGTGTTATGGGCATAACCCCCGGATATATGACCGTAAGACTCTGGGAAATCGAGCAGGGACGCGGAATCAGTCAGGACGATGTCAAAAATGCAACGAACGTAGCGCTTCTCGGCTCTACCGTCATAACAAACCTTTTCGGTGATTTAGACCCGGTAAACAAAACAATCCGCATAAACGGTATGCCGTTTAAAGTCATCGGTATACTCAAATCCAAAGGACAATCCGGAATGGGGCAAGACCAGGATGACACGGTGTTTATTCCTATTACAACAGCCCAGAAAAAGCTTTTCGGAACGGCATTTCCGGGTACGGTAAAACATATTGCGGTACAGGCAACCTCGGCAGAAACACTTGCCTCCGCAGAAGAAGAAATCACCCTGCTTTTAAGGGAGCGCCATAATATCGGCAAAAACAAAGACGACGACTTTACAGTCAGAAACTTTACCCAGATGCTTGAAACAGCAAAGCAGGCGTCGAACACAATGGCTCTGCTTTTAGGTTCGATTGCCTCCGTATCGCTTGTGGTAGGCGGTATCGGCATTATGAACATTATGCTGGTATCCGTTACAGAACGAACAAAAGAAATCGGTATACGTATGGCAATAGGTGCAAAAGCAATGGATATAAGGTTCCAGTTCCTTTTCGAAGCTCTGTTATTATCAATGATAGGCGGTTTAATAGGAGTTTTTATTGGTATTGTCGGTGCTAAAATCATAGGACTTCTTTCATCTTTGACTGTAATAATTTCACTTACTCCGATACTGCTTTCTTTTGGATTTTCAGCTATTGTAGGCGTTCTTTTCGGGTTTTATCCGGCATACAAGGCTTCTTTATTGAATCCGATTGAGGCTTTACGCTATGAATAATCCTGCCTTGCCAATGATGCCGAAATTCACTATAATATGTATACAATAACGTGAAAGAATGAGGATTTTATGGCAGACGCAAGACGCTGGTACGACAAAGACCCTATTTTAAAAGAAGCACTCGAGCTTTTAAGGCTTCAAACAGATGAAACAAAAGCTGAAGCGGCTGATTATATATTGACGCTGCAGGAACAGGTTGCTGCAGATGTTATAGAAAGATTATACGAAACTATCACTAAATATCAGGGCAAGGGAAACCGCTGGTATGATAACGATCCGGTCATGATAAAGGCCATAGAAATGCTTAGACTTGCACCGCCCAAAACACAGAGAATTGCAGCGCTGAAACTTCTTTTGTCTCTTGAACAAAAGAGTCAGGAACATGTTGATGAAGAATAGTTTGTTATGAAAAGTCATTTAAGAGATGTCCAAAATCTTATCGACAAGAGAGGAATCGAAATCCAGAAAGTCGGTATAAAAAATGTTGATGTACCGTTGATTATCCAGAGAAAAGGACGGGATAATCAGGTAGTATACGCGGTTGCGCAAATTTGCGCATCTCTCGATATGGAAACAAAAGGTACACACATGTCCAGATTCATGGAAGTTCTTAATGAATGGAGAGAAAAAGAACTGCTGGGTGTGGATATAAAAGGATGTCTTGAAGAAGTCAGAGAAAAACTCGGCGCAAAAAGTGCACAGGTAAAGTTTGCTTTTAAATATTTTATAGAGAAAACAGCACCCGTCTCAAAACAAAAATCAGTAATGGCTTATGACTGTATTTTTGAAGGGGTTTTGGACAAAGACGACTACAAATTTTTCCTCGGGGTGAAAGTTCCCGTCACAACCCTTTGCCCTTGTTCAAAAGAGATTTCTGACTACTCTGCGCACAATCAGCGTGCTCTCATAAAAGTTCTCGTAAGTTACGACGACAAACACCATATCTGGCTGGAGGATTTAATATCAGATATTGAAAAAACAGCCTCCTGCGAAGTATATCCGATATTGAAGAGAGAAGATGAAAAGTTCGTAACGGAAGCTGCTTACGACAATCCTAAATTTGTTGAAGATGTACTGAGGGATGTCGTTTTGATGTTTAGAAAAAATGATGTTATAAAATACTTTGAAGTGGATGTTGAGTCCATTGAAAGTATCCACAATCACAACGCATGGGCATACCAGCTTGAGTCGAAAGGAAATTAAATGGAAAACTTATTCAACGATTATGTTAAATCATTAGAAACCTACATAATGTTCAGAATAAAACAGAAAGCAGCAGAACTGGCACCGGAGCTGGAGAAGAAAGGCAGAGCGCCGATTGCTCTTGCTATGGGGGCGCCTGTTGTTGCACCGCCTGAATTTGTGACAAAAAAGTTGACAGAAGCGCTGGCTTTGCCGGATATTCACACATATTCCTCCCCCCGCGGAGAAAAGTTTTATCTTGAAGCTGTTGCAAAAAGGATGAAAAGCCGCTTTGGAGTGGAGTTAAACCCTAAAACAGAAATCTTTTCTCTCATCGGTTCAAAAGAGGGGCTTGCAAACTTTATCAGGGCGCTGATTAACCCGAAAACCGGAGAAAAAGAGCGTGATATAATACTCATTCCGGATCCCGGTTATGCGTCATACAAAGAAATGATTAAAACCAACGGCGGTCTCGGGTATCCAATGCCTTTAGTCAAGGAAAATAACTACATGCCGGATTTTGACGGAGTTATTGAAAACCTCAAAAAAGACGGGTTTGATGAGAAAAAAGTTAAAGCCGTGATAATAAATTACCCCGGAAACCCGACCGGCGCGGTATGTACGTATGAATATCTGGAAAAAGCCGTTGCGTTTTGCAAAAAGAGAGGCATACTTTTGATAAGCGATGCGGCATACTGCGATATTTATTTCAATGAACGTGAAAAACCTCACAGCGTGCTTGAAATTGAGGATGCAAAAGATGTTGCGGTTGAATTTTTCAGTTTTTCAAAACCTTATGCAATGACCGGCTGGCGTTTAGGCTGGGTTTGCGGCAATGAGGCTGCCGTAAACACTTTTGGAAAGCTGAAATCCACAATTGACTCGGGAATTTTTAAAGCAATCCAAAAAGCCGGAGCGGATGTCTTGAACTCCCATGAGGGCGATGAGTACATAAAAGAAGCCTGCTGCGGTTTCAAAAAGAAGCAAATGATTCTGGTAAACGGTCTTAGAGAATTGGGCTGGAAGATTGACGATTCCGACATTTCCAAAGCAACGTTTTACCTCTGGCTGCCTGTGCCTGAAAGATTTTCGACGTCTGCAGAGTTTACGGACGCACTTCTTGAAAAGTCGGGAATAGTCGCAGTTCCGGGTATTGCGTTCGGCGAAAACGGAGAGGGGATGTTTAGAATTTCCGCTGTTTCAACGGATGAAAAACTGCAAGAATGTATTGACAGAATGAAAGCTGACGGGTTTTATTTTGAATGAGCATTGTAATTATTGACTATGACGCCGGAAATTTGAAAAGTATTGCGAACATGCTCTCTTATATCGGAGCAGAGTTCAAAATATCATCAGCGGTTACTGACATAAAAAATGCAAAAAAAATAATCTTCCCCGGGCAGGGACATTTTAGTCAGGCTGTGAAAAACCTTGAAAAAAAAGGACTTATTGATGTTATAAAAACTCAAATATCAGACGGAAAGCCCTTCCTCGGGATATGTCTCGGGCTGCAGATACTTTTTGAAACAAGTGAAGAAGCGCCGGGAGTTTCGGGGCTGGGGCTTGTAAAAGGCTGCGTTAAAAGATTCAGCTCCGGAAAAGTTCCGCAAATCGGATGGAACAGAATAAAAACTACGCAAAATAACGATTTTTTGACAGATGATTACTTTTATTTTGTTAATTCATACTACGTCTGTCCGGAGGACGAAAATATTATTTCATCGACTGCTGACTACCATATAGCGTTTTGTTCCTCAATCCAAAAAGACAACCTCACCGCAGTGCAATTCCATCCTGAAAAAAGCGCCAATGCTGGAATTTCATTTTTTAAATCATGGATTGCATCTGACTAGGCAATTTTGACTGAACATACACAGCTAGTGCCTTTTTGTAGTAGCCGGCGTCTTTTGTTTTTATTTTTGTTACAGCATTATTTAAGCTAAAATTAATAACATTAGAGCCAAAAATTCCGTACAACTTTTCATAATTTTGTTTTTGCATAAAATCCTAACCACCATCTTATACATTTACAAAAACAAATTTAATGATAAAATTTCTTAATTCATTAATTGTGTAATATTTTGTTACATAATAATTTGTTAAAATTCCATATATACAATATAATTTTCATATGAAGAAATTCTTATTAAGTTTGATTTTTGTCTTTATGTTTTCCGGCTGCGCATTTTCACAGCAGTCAGTAAAAGAAATGCAGGAGCAGGCAAGATTTTTCTACAATACAAATGACCTGTCTCAGGCAAAAACTATTCTTCAAAAAATACCCGAAGCAGAAAAAAGTGCAGAGGATTGGCTCTTATTAGCAAACATATCAGAAGAAGAACAAAAAAATCTGGATGCGGTATTCTTTTTACAAAAAGCACTTTTAAAAGATAAAAACTACTACAAAGCATACTACAATCTCGGAAATATTTATTTTTCTGACGGAAAAATAAATACAGCGATTGAAAACTACAAAAAAGCAATAAAGCTCAATAAAAATTTCGCTTATGCGCATTACAATCTCGGCAACTGCTATCTTGAGAAAAAAAATTACACAAAAGCAAAATATGAATTTGGCGCAGCTATTCGCTTAAACTCAGAGGAACCATCTTTTTATTATAACCTTGCTTACACATATAAAATGCAGAAAAAAAATAAAAAAGCGCAAGAAGCGTTAGATTTTTATAATAATTTAATGAAAAATTAGCAAAATTTTACCCTGTTTTTCCTTGCTGCAAGGGCATTTGTGGCATATACTTTGTTTTGAAAAAATTTTTAAAAAATATAGACAGTCGGGTAATATACATTCAGATAAAATTATTGGACAATAATTATAACATTTAATTACCCAGACACGATCCAGCTATTTACCAGGCAAAAAGCCTGGTTTTTATTTTGTTAGTTATAATAATAAAGCGTGTAAAGATTAATTAATAAATCGTTCAAATTTTAGCAAAAATTTTGTGCATGTTTTTTTATTGTTATAAAATATTATAAGATTAAAGTGTGGAGGCGAAATGACAGATTTTCAAAACGGTTATGCAAAACTTGAAAAAGCAGAACTAAAACGTATTGAAATAAATGAGCTGCCTAAAGAAATCCCCAATTTTAAAAACACCTTTGAATCAAAAGATTCGATAATAAAAAAATGGCTGTCTGATTGGATAATTTCTGCTTTTAAAAGCGGCAAAATAAAAGAGAATAACCTGCTTCCGAAAAAATCGGACCTGGCATACTATCTCGGTGTCAGTGTCGGAACTATTCAAAATGCCATTCGTTCAGTTGAAGACAGCGGTCTTTTGGAATCAAAACAGAGAATAGGCACAGTTATAAGAAATTTTGAAGCGTCTAATCCAATTGTTCGAAAATCCCCATCAAAGCGCGAAAAAGTCATTGCTCAGATAAAAAAAATTATAATTGATAACAACTACAAAATTAATCAGCCTCTGCCGTCATCAAGACAAATTTCATCCATCATCGGCAATTCAACAAATACAACCAGACTTGCTCTTGAATTTTTATGCTCAAAAGGGATTCTTGAAACAAAACCATTTAGAACAAATGAAGCAAACTGGATATTGAAAAAAATCCCGGTACTCACAGATGAAGAAAAGGCACTTTGCAGTGAGGATAGCATATCCAATACGCTTGTTCTTCAGGTAGAAAAAGACTTAAAAGAATATATAAAAGCAAATCATAAAGTCGGAGAGAAACTGCCGGCGCATTTTGAACTTTCTGAAATACTAAAAGTCAGCGTAAAAACTGTACATGACGCAATGAAAGTGCTCATAGACGAAGGTATTTTGCTTGCCAGACGGGGAAGATACGGCACAACTATTATAAGAATGCCGGGTCAAAACCTTTTACAGCCTGCGATTGAAACCTCCATTTTTGCAAAAGCAGAGGATGCTGCGATATACAGCTACCAAAAAATGGAGAATAAAATTAAAAACTACATAAAAAACAACTTTGAAATAGGTGACAAACTTCCGTCAATGGAAGCCCTGTCTAAGGAGTTTGATGTAAGCAGCAACACTATAAGAAAAGCATTGCAAAATCTATCCAGATCAGGTTATGTACATTTTTCAAGAGGCCGCTATGGCGGGACTTTTGTTACAGACCTGCCCCAAGATGAAGAGCAGCAGGCTTTCAGATGGCTTGCTGTTGATTCAGGTTACACCATTACCAAAAAAGATTAAGGATTTTTAATGCCCCAAATAAATACTGTTTTCACAAATTTTTTGAACGTTCCACCCGTTCAAAATTGGCAAACAAAACCGCAGCAGACCCCAAAAATTGAAGCAAAAAAACTTCCCTGGCTTAAAGACAGAACAATCGCTGCTGCATTATCGGAGCTGGATAATATATCTTTTGATGAAAAAGACTTGGCTTATTTAAAAGCAATGGGAGTCAATCCGCCATACAAGTCAGGCTCCGGCGCTGTAGATTTTATTAAAAACTCAAATGTAAGAATAGCCTTTGCAAAAACATCATCAAAACACATACATGCGCAGTATGATTACGAAAAAAACACGATTTATATAAACGATTTGTATAAAAATTCACAGGATTTTCCTGTCATACTAGCCATTGCAGAAGCAATACTGCATGAAGCAGGACACGCAAAAGACAATGACGGCGACAGCTCTATTCAGGAAGAACTTGATTTTCTCGGAATGAATGCAATCGCGCACAGAGCATTTCTTAAAAAATATGGTGATATTTTTAACGAATCTGATGAACTTATCGTAAAAGATGGTGTAAATGTGTATGCAGAACTTTTTTTTGAACCGGATCCGGATAAGAAAAAACTTGTCGAAAGAATGAAAAAGAAATACGGATATTTACAGCAGGGCGACGCATTGCACCCTGCCTCAAAACTTGCACGAAAAATCAAAGGTTTTGATTTCACAGCCTTTAGCGCAGGTTAGATTAACGGGTAAAAGTGTTTTTCAACTTCTGCCAAAAAGAAGAATTGTATTCCTCCGAAATCTCGTTATATTTTTGTTTCAAAAGTTTTTCTATATTTTTAGACTCAACAGTTGCAATTTTCGACTTCAAAAGTTCCAGAGCCTGCTTGATTTTCTTGTTTCTTACAAGCAAATCTACATATTCATATATTATGAGATTGTTATACGGGTCAAGCCGCAAAGCATATGAGTAATACAGCGCAGCATTGGCAAAATCTTTATTTTTGTCTGCAGCAACAGCCGCATTGTACATATATTCAATTTTTGTTTCATCAATGAGGGCAGCTTCTTTGTAGTACAGAAAAGCATCTTCGTATTCCTGAGAGTCAAGATATAGCTTTGCGAGAAATTCATAATATTCTGTATTCGCAGGCTGCAGAGTAACCGCAGTTTTGGCACTTTCTATTGCACGGTTTTTAAGCCCCTGTTTTTGGTAAATAAGAGCTCTGTATTTGTATGCTTCAGCAGAACTGTTATCCAGCTTTATTGCATTTTCAACGATTTTCAGCGCCTGTGCATAATGCTCCTGTTTTATTAATATTTTTGCATTTAATAAATGTGCATATATAAAATGCGGGTTCAGATACAAAACTTTTGCCAATATATCCTGTGCAATTTTATACTCATCAATCTCGCAATAGCAATCAGCCAGCTCACTCATATACTCAAGTGATGCGGGTTTAAGAAAAATAGCCTTTTGAAGTGCATCTATCGCTTCTTTATACAAAGGGAATTTTTTATAAATTTTTGCCAATGCATAATATAGAAAATCGTTTTTCTTTTCATTTTCTTCAAGATGCGTCAGTGCATTTTTTGCCTCGATAACACTGCCGTTTTCTCCCTGAATAAGCGCTTTCAGAATGATAGCATCAGGGTACCCGGGAGAGATTTCCAGAGTTTTGTCTATAGCCTCTTCTGCTTTTCTGTACTCTTTCTGCTGATATGCAAGATATGCCAGAGAGTATGCATATACTATATTTTCAGGATCAATTGATATTGCTTTTTTGAAACACGTTTCTGCTTCACTCAGCCATCCGTTCAACGAATATGCAGTCCCCAGATTAAAATAGTACTGGGCATTTTGAGAATCAATTTTTATTGCAAACTGGAAGTAATTTATAGCCGCAGCAATCTGATGTTTTTCAATGTTTATTAGTCCTAAATAGTTATAGGTCTTGTCGCTTTGAATATCATCCAAAATGCTGAGGAACAATTTCTCTGCCTCATCAAACATTTGTTCATTGTAATACATAATGCCGAGATAATACTTTGCATCAGTATTTGAGGGATAGTGCTCAATTATGTATTTAAAAATATCCGCAGCTTCAACAATTTTTGATAACCTAAGGTATGTGTATCCTTTCAAAAACAGAATACGCTCATCAGAATCCTGGGAATACGGAGAATTTTCAATTGTTTCCAAAAGTTTTTCATGCTGGTTACATTCAGACAACAACTCTAACAAAATGACGAAATTTTCTTTATCCGGAGCAGTCTGATACAATTTTTCCGCAACCTCAAGAGCTTTGGCATATTTTCTGCTGAATTTGTTAATGTTAATAATAGTTCTCAAGGTTTCAACATGTACAGGGTTGATTTCAAGAATTTTCTCAGCATATTCCAGTGAACGCTCGAAATTGTTCATCAAATAATAAAGATGAGAAATCTGAGACAGAATTTCCACATTCTCTGGCTCAATACAAAGCGCTTTATACAAAGCCTCTATAGCCTGTTTGTAATGCTTATCAGCTTGCAGCTGAAACGCTTGTTTTAAAAATTGTTCCGTAAGATTTTCGCTCATATTAACATTAATTATATGTTCAAATTATATTTTGGTAAACCCCTTTTTATTGTATAAAAAAAAGACCCGTAAAACCCGGGTCTTTTTTTTGATATTTTTTTATTAATCCATTGGAATAATGAGTTTCTGACCGATTGAAAGCTGATTAGGATTAGACATATTATTAGCTTCCATAATTTTGGAAACTTTGGATGTGTCATATTTTCCATAGAATCTGATAATAACGCCCTCGAGAGTATCGCCTGCCTTTATTGTATAAGTCTCAGGAGCAGCAGGAGCAGCGGGCTCCGCTTTATCTGCAGGAATAATAGCCAATTTAGCGGCATCCTGATTTTTTACTCTTTTGACTAACTTGGGCTGGTCATCGACAGAAGCTGAGTTACTGAGCGAATTTGTGCTAAAACTTAATAATGCAGTCATTAAAAACATGCATAAAGCTCCTGTAATAAAACCGGTCGCGAGATATATTCCCGGAGATTTTTCCGTTTTCTGATTAACCTTAAAATTCTGCCACAAAACATCGAGTTCTTTTTCTTTCGACGGTCTGACATAAGTTTTAGGTGCTGTATCCTCCGTGATTGTGTTAGATTTAGCTCTGAGTTCCTCTAACAGAACCATTCTCTCCTTAGATAAATTCGATCTGTGTAATGTTGAGCTTTTCATTCTACCTCACTTTATTCTTCCCTGTTACATAATAGTCGGCTGATAATTCAGTTGTCAAGGATTATGTATATAATATATTACATTACTAAATATTTGTATTCAAACGCATATAACAAGGGCGTTTCAAAAATTTATCACAAGCCCTAAGCCTGACTGTCAAAACTGTACATCATTCATTTCAACAAGCCCCCCTCCCCGCATGATATTGGTTCAGCATTAACATATACTCACTTACTTCACTATAACCGTAACCCTTAACTCATTTCAAGTGCTTTATAGCATTACCTTATTAATGACAACCAACGCCACGTTCCCCCTGACTCAACCGGAATCCTGGGACTGTCATCCTGAAGCGTCAAATCCTGAGCGTAACAACAAACGTGTTTGTTCAGGATCTTACACAAAATTGGCGTTTTTCGCTGAATGCCGCGCCGGTAAGATGCTGAACATGGAAATATTAAAGCGGACACAAACGCCGCTCGCTTCTGCATGACAGACTCTTGAAATTTTGTGAACAATAATATATAATATTTATAGATGTTTTACATCCATACCCCATAAACTCCGTTTTTTCTAAACAGCAGGCTGATTATGATTTCCATTAATCTGGACACGAATGTGCTTATGGCACAGCGTAATATGAATATTGCTTCCAATTACGTTAACGAAGCTTTGCAGAGGCTTACCACCGGCTTTCGCATTAATTCGCCTGCTGATGATCCCGCCGGATATTATCTTGCTTCAAACTTAAACACTGAGTTACGTGCATTTATTCAAAAAATTAACGACGCAGGACTTAATGCTCAAATAAACTCCGACGGTAAAATTCAAATCACCGCACAAGGCGTCTCTGACCTGAACGTTACATCTGATTCTTCCGGCTTCTCCGATTTCTA
>CALUPY010000031.1 GCA_944322755.1 Candidatus Gastranaerophilales bacterium
TGGTTTTCTTTTCTTTGGTTCATTTCTTTTCTTTTGCATGCGCAAGTACAAAAGAAAAGAAATGAACGTAAAAAAAATTGTTGGCTTTAATAATACGGTTTATGTTTTTTATTCCACCCATTCTTTGGCGCAAAGAACGGGTGGAGCCCAAGAAACTTGCCGACCTGCTGTTCCACTCATACAGAAACTAAATTAAACCCGAGTCTCATAACTCGCAGCCCATATTTGCGCGAAAATCATAAAGAAATTAAAGAACTCGAAAATAATTACGGGCTGCTCAAACAGATGAGACTAATCGTTGTTTAATTAAGATTCTGTAATTCGTTTCACAAAGGTCGGCGGAGGTATTACGCTCGTTAGATGGTCGTTTTTTACATAATAAATATTATCAATATGTACCGAACGCGGAAATATATACATTCTAAAATGTTATTGGAACTTCTTTGACTACTTTTTCACAATTCTAAATTAAAGGGCTTGACGTTAAGGTGTTTAAATTGGACAATAGTCTTAAAATGCTCCGGCGTAATATCTGCAATTGTGTATATACAGCCGCTGGATGTCAGGTTGTTTGCAGAACAGCCGCTGATTATTAAAGACTATAGGATGGAGAATATATAATATATGTTTGACAGTTTATCAGACAAATTACAGGATATAATAAGAAAAACCGCCGGAAGCGACAAACTCACTGAAGAAAATATGTCAGATGCACTTCGTGAAATCAGAAGGGCACTGCTTGAGGCTGATGTAAATCTTCGTGTAGTAAAGGCATTTGTTTCTTCTATCAGAGAACGTGCTGAAGGCGAGGCTGTTGTAAAAGGAGTCGATCCGGCACAGCAGCTTATAAAAATAGTTAATGATGAGCTGATAAAACTTCTCGGGTCAAAAAATGAGCCGCTGAATCTCTCCGGGCATCCAAATATCATTATGATGCTGGGACTTCAAGGCTCAGGTAAAACTACTTCGAGCGCAAAACTTGCAGTCAAATTGAAAAAACAGGGCAGAAATCCCCTGCTTGTTGCCTGTGACGTTTACAGACCCGCTGCAATAGCCCAGTTAAAGACCCTCGGACAGCAGACCGGAACAGAAGTTTTTACAATAGAAAACTGTCAGGATGTTAGGCATATCGCGGAAAGTGCTGTAGAGTATGCAAAAAATAACGGTTTCAATACAGTTATTCTTGATACAGCAGGCCGTTTGCAAATTGATACGGGGATGATGGCAGAACTTCTGATATTGGACAGACTGCTTGCGCCGCAGGAAAAACTGCTTGTTATTGATGCAATGACAGGGCAGGAGGCTGTTAATGTTGCGGAAAACTTTAATGCACAGCTTGAGATTACCGGTCTTGTTTTAACAAAACTGGATGGTGATTCAAGAGGCGGGGCTGCTTTGAGTATTGTGCACTGTACAAATAAGCCTATAAAACTGACCGGTGTCGGTGAAAAGCTGGATGCACTGCAGGATTTTTATCCGGATAGAATGGCAACAAGAATTCTCGGAATGGGGGATATTGTTTCTCTTGTTGAAAAAGCTCAGGAAAATTTTGACCTTAAACAGGCGCAGGAACTCGAAAAGAAGATGCGTAAGGCTGAATTTTCTTACAATGACTTTTTGAATATACAAAAACAGATGAAAAATTTCGGTTCTATTGATCAGATACTCGGGATGCTGCCTATTCCGGGGCTGAAAAAGGATGACAGGCAGCTTATCGCCACAGAAGGCGAGAAACAACTCAAAAAAATCGAAGCTTTTATTAATAGCATGACTCCGGAAGAAAGAGACAATCCCCAGATTATTAACTCAAGCCGTAAAAAACGTATTGCAAAAGGCTGCGGCATGGATTTAAATCAGGTCAACCAGTTTATAACTCAGTTTGACCAGATGAGAAAGATGATGAAGGGACTGACAGGCATGACTGATAAGATTAAGAAGGGTAAAATGAAAATGCCTAAAATTCCTAATATTCCAGGCGGATTCGGCGGTAAACTTCCGTTTTAGTTTTTAATAATAGCACGTGCTTGTTTTTTAAAAGTTGAATTTTATGTTTGCCTATTACATTTTGATTTTCTTCTATCACCCTCTTAAAATGTGGCTTTTAAATTA
Organism: Candidatus Gastranaerophilales bacterium; assembly: GCA_944322755.1. Classification (GTDB taxonomy): domain Bacteria; phylum Cyanobacteriota; class Vampirovibrionia; order Gastranaerophilales; family Gastranaerophilaceae; genus CALUPY01. The sequence goes on from CALUPY010000031.1 coordinate 2,110, forward strand.
TTGCAAAAACAAACTCTTGACTTAGAGCAGGTCTCAAGTGTTAGCATATTAAAGGTAAGAGATAAATAAACAAGAGGTAAATATGAACAGACGCGACTTTATAAAAAATTCTATTCTTGCTGCGAGCGGAGCAGTGCTTTTGAGCGGTTGTACTTTTAAATCCCAAACCCCTGCCGTTTCAGGCGGAGTAGCAACATCAAAATTTAAAAATCTTTCTATTTCTATGCTTGGATTCGGCGCAATGAGACTTCCGGTCGATTCAAACGGAGTTATAGATGATGCGTTGAACAAAAAAATGGTGGAAACTGCTATCAATGCGGGTATTAACTATTTTGACACAGCGTATATGTATATGGGCGGAAAAAGCGAAAAAGCAATGGGTGATGCACTCAAAAAGTATGACAGAAATTCTTTTAATTTGACGACCAAAATGCCTGTTATGATGCTTGAAAAGCAAGAGGATGTCGAAAGAATATTTAATGAACAGCTTGAGCGCTGTCAGACTGACCATTTCGATTTTTATCTTGTTCACTGTCTAAACAAGCATAATTGGGAAAACACAAAGAAATATAACGTTATTCCCTTTCTTGAACAAAAGAAAAAAGAAGGTAAAATAAAATATCTCGGATTTTCTCATCACGATACTCCTGAACTTTTGCAGGAAATTATTGACTATTACGACAAATGGGAGTTTGTACAGCTTCAGATTAACAAAATTGACTGGAAAGCCTGCCGCGGCGAAGAGCAGTATAACATAGCAAGAAAAGCAAAACTGCCTATTATTGTAATGGAACCGTTAAGAGGAAGCGCTCTTGCAAATCTCAATCCTGCTGCAACAAAAATTCTAAAAGACTATAATCCAGATGCGAGTGCTGCGTCATGGGCGTTCAGATGGCTTGCGGGATTGGACGGAATTATGACTATGCTTAGCGGAATGACAAAACCGGAACACCTTGAGGACAATATAAAAACCTTTAAAAACCTGAAACCGCTCTCAGAAGAAGAACAAAAAGTCTATGACAAAGCGCTTGCTGCACACATGAAAACACTCGCAATCGGTTGTACGGCTTGCCGATACTGTGAATGTCCTGTCGGAGTGGATATTGCAAGCATCTTCTCACTGTACAATCAGTACAAGCAAGATACTACGGGTATGGGAAAAGTCGGATTTATCAGTCATTATGAGGCTTTAAGAGAAAACGAACGTGCTGACAAGTGTATTAAATGCGGACTCTGCAAAACAAAATGCCCGCAGCAGCTCGATATACCTGCACTGCTTGCAAAAGTTGACAAAGAATACAAGGCTCTCGCAGGTGCATAATGTTTAAAAAATTCCGTGGAAACAAAAAACCGTATTTTATCAGACTTGCGGTTGCGGCCGTGATGTTTATCATTACAGTGCTTGCCTTTTTGCCTCTCAGCAAGCCGCTTGCTTATATACTGCAAATGAATTTAGGTGCAGCAGCTGCAAAACTGATAGCTGATTTTTCCATCATAACGCTTTCGATTGTTCTTGTTAATCTGCTTGCAGCGTTCGTGTTCGGACGGTTTTACTGCTCTGTTGTCTGTCCGTTCGGAATTTTACAGGACATAATAGGAAGCATATTCAGAAGAAAATCAGGCGCACACAAAAACCATTTCTATATAAGATACACAGTAGCTGCACTTTGTGCTGCTCTTATGCTCGGCGGGGTTAGCGCTGTATTAAGGTATCTTGACCCGTATTCAAATTTCGGAAACATTTTAACCGGATTTTTGAATCTGAAAGAAGCCTCAATTCTGACATTTATTCCGCTTATTGTTATAGCTGCGCTGGTTATCTGGCAAAACAGGATTTTTTGTACAACAATCTGTCCTGTAGGCACAATTCTCGGGCTTTGTTCAAAATTCGGCATATTTAAAATGTATATTTCTGAGGAAATCTGCAAAGGCTGCGGTCAATGCGAAAAAGAATGTCCGACAGGTGCAATTGTGTCAAAAGAAAAATTACTCGATAATGAACGATGCATAAGATGTATGCGCTGCGTTGCAAAATGCCCGGGGCGTGGCATACTATACGGCAAGAAACAGGAAAAAATCACGTTTAGTGCTTCGAGAAGAAATTTTATTACGGCAGGAGTCGTTGCTGCAGTTGCAATAGGTGTTTTTGCAAAAGGAAAAGAAGCAGTTTCTTCAATAATTGAAGGATTAAAAAAACGCCCGATATGTCCGCCCGGAGCAGGCTCTCCCGAAAGATTCGCGCAGAGCTGCACGAACTGCGGGCTTTGCGTAGAGCACTGCAAAGGGAAAGTTTTGAAAAAGCCGGATGCGGAATATGAAACCGTGCATGTCGATTTCAGCAGCGGAAAGTGCGAGTTTGACTGCAAGAACTGTTCGGATGTCTGTCCTACGGGTGCACTAAAAAAAATGACACTGGAGGAAAAACAGAACTGCAGAATAGGGCTCGTAAAACTGGATTATGAAAAATGTACAAAATGCGGACTCTGTGCGCATAGCTGTCCGAAACACGCTTTTTCGCATAAACCGGGTGAAACTCCTGTATACAATGCAGCAAAATGTGTAGGCTGCGGGGCGTGTCAGAATATTTGTCCGGCAGGTGCTATAGAAATCATTTCCATAAATAAACAAAGTCAGATATAATAATATCAGCTGTCATTGTTGAAAAATGGCAGTCCTTATAGTCAGAAATAAAAAGGAGATATCTAATGTCTATAGGTTTTACTGAAATACTTTTAATATTAGTTGTTGTTTTACTGCTTTTTGGCTCAAAGCGTATCCCCGAACTGGCAAAAGCAATGGGCAAAGCTGCATATGAATTTAAAAATGCAAAAGAAACTTTGAAAAAAGAAGCGCAGGAACTTTCTGAAAACGCACAAAAAGCTGCAGAAGCGGAAGCAAAGAAAGATGAAGAAGCTGCAGCAAAGTAACGAAGACCAGAGCTTTATCGAACATCTCGAAGCGCTGCGGAGTATGCTTATACATTCGCTTTCGGCAGTTGCTGTTATGTCGCTTCCGGGTTTCTATCTTGCACCTAAGTGCATTGATTTTCTTATAAAAAATTCATTGCCTGAAAATATAGGAAAACTTCACTATTTTTCGCCGATGGAGGTGTTTATAATCCAGCTTAAAGCAGGGCTGGTTATAGGTTTTATACTTGCGTTTCCGTATGTAGTGTATCAGGTGCGCAAATTTATTCTTCCGGCACTATATGAAAATGAAAGAAAGTTCCTCGGGTGGCTGATAACGCTTGCGACAGTGTTGTTTGTTGCCGGCAGTGCTTTTTGTATATTTCTGATTATTCCTTTGATAATGAATTTTTCCGCCTCTTTTTCAACAGCCCAGCTGCAGCCGACTCTCGGGCTGGAAAATTTTATTACCCTTTCAGCTGCAATGATTCTTGCGTTTGGGCTGATGTTTCAGTTTCCGCTTGTAGTGCTTATTTGTGTAAAATTCGGGTTGGTCAGTGTAAACACATTAAAAAATGCCCGACCGTATATAATAGTCGGGATTCTTATTCTTGCTGCAATTTTTACACCGCCTGATATTGTAAGCCAGCTTATGCTTGGGGTTCCTACATGGCTGTTGTTCGAAGCAGGTCTGCTTGCGGCGTCTGTTATTGAAAAGTCGCGGGAGTGAAATTCTCAAACATCTCTTTGAACATTTCGTATGCAGCTTTCGGGTCGTCAATACCCTGAACCTTTTTCTCCATGGGGCACAAATCCGTGCCGGCTCTGTTTATAATATTGTCCACAACTCTGTCGGCTTTGTATTTTACGTGGTTGCGCTTAAAAACTTTGACTGCGGGTTTTGAAATAGTCGGCGTGTAAACCTCTTTTACCTGACCGTAAACGAGCAAAAGTGCAGAAGCTTTGCCAATAACCTTATCTGCAACATATGCATCCTTAAAATCATCTGTTTCAAGATAATCCACAAGCGGTCTTATGCCCTTGCTGTTAAATACCTCTTTTTCTCCGTTTTTAAAGACAACCAGCGAATGCTCTTCTAAATCCGCTCGTAATTCTGATTTTGAGGGGTTGCCACCGAATGCAAATGCGCATGTTGCAAACAGCACCAGAACACACAATGCTAAAACAATCTTTTTCATATAAATCTCCTTTTGTGATTATTGTAGCACAAGAAATAAATATTTGATTATAAAGGTTATTATATTTATAATGAGGAGAAGGGTATGCAATATGGATAATACGGATAACGAATACGATTTACTGTTTCAAAATTACAGAGATTATCTGAAATTTCTGAATGAAAAACTTGACGATTTGTTTGAAAACCAGAAAGAATATATTTTCTGCAAAATGGGTTGTGCAAAATGCTGTAAAAATGCGCAGTTTCCCTTTTCTTTAATTGAAATACAGTATGCTTTATATGGCTTTAGCCTGCTTCCTGATGAAACAAAGAGCATAATCGAGGCAAATCTTGCAAAAGTTTTGGAGCAGAAGAAGAATTTTAAAGGCGAAAAATTTTTATACACCTGTCCTTATCTGATAAATGATGTCTGTTCTATATACGAGTACAGAGGAGTAATCTGCCGTTCTTTCGGACTTATAAATAAAGTTCCGGAGGGATGTAATCCTCAAGTTCCTTTCTGCTGTTTTGAAGGCGGAAATTATTCGAATGTACTGGATGAAAAAACCGGACAACTCTCCTCGAAAAAAGTAAAGGAACTGGGGCTGAAAGAAGAGCCTGTCGGGTTTAATGTTAATTATGAATATTTGACCGGAGATACGTTTGAAGAGATTTTTGACTTTTCTTTCGGAGAAAAGAAACCGATGATAGAGTGGCTTGAAAATTAAATATGCTTTTTGCGTATATGTTGCTATGTGTTATAAGTATTTGCTATTTTTGAAAAATCATTCATAATATATAATATGCAGCAAATCTGCAGGCCTGAAATTTTAGTAACAGTTTAAATCCGGACAAATCATAATGTTCTGTTTTTTATATCCGGAATAAAAAATAAGGAGATTCTTAATGGAAATTATAAGGGTAAATACTCCGCGTGGACTTGAACTAAAAGGTGCGATGTGGGGCAATACTAATATGGACAGTGTTGTTATAATGATGAGCGGAATATGCTCTAATGTGTTTCAAAACGACTTATTGTGCGCAACAGGAGAGCTTTTAAGCAAAAATAATATAGCTTTTATCGCCGGGCATGCCATGGATGCTTTTTCTTGTATAGCATATTCTGATTTTTCAACAGGAAAACAGCTTTATACAGGTGTTGTGTATGATGATTTTAATCTGGTTTACGAAGATGTTGAAGCTTATGTAAAATATGCAAAAGAGATTGGCTTTGAAAAAATTATATTGGCCGGACATTCTCTCGGCTCTAATAAAATTATTCATTATCTGGGAAATACAGATGATGATTTTGTGGATTATTTTATAGTCAGTGCACCTGTTGACTTGAGCTATTGGTGGACTGTTATGCCGAATATTGATATTTGCCTTAAAGAAGCTGAAAAATTCAAAGCAGAAGGCAGAGGCAAAGATATTTTGCCTTACCTTTTCGGCGGCTTTTCTCCTATGAGTGCAGAGACAGTGCTCGGATTTTATAATGCAATTAATCTAAAAAACTGTCCGGTGATTAGCGGGGATGGCGAGACTGATTCTCTTTATTCAATAAAACCCTGCGGTTCTTTTGTAATCGGAGAAAAGGACAGTCTGACAGGCGGGGATGCAAAAATGTTTATGGAAAAAATTAATTCACATTGTAAATATCCTGAAAAAAATCAGGTTGTTGTGGTTCCTGATGCTTCCCACATTTTCTACGGAAAACATGAAGAATATGCGCAGGCTGTTTTTGACTGTTTGAATTATCATTTCAGACTTTTGAAAGAACCTGCAATTTTGTAAAATGAAAGGTTTGTTATTTGGTATAATGATTAGGGGTCTGATATGAAAAATTACTCAACAAACAACTGGAAAAATTACATTAAAAATAATACATATGATGAAGAACGCGCGTTATACAATATAAAAGATACGTGTGTTGAAAATTGTATTTTTGCCGGAGCAGCTGACGGAGAATCAGTATTGAAGGAAGGACGAAATTATGGAGTAAGGGACTGTTCCTTTTCTTTACGCTATCCCATGTGGCATGCAAAAGATTTTGCACTGATTTCGTCATCAATGGATGAATTGACAAGAGCTCCTCTTTGGTATTGTGACAGAGGGCGGATAGAAAATTGCCGTATTACCGGTGTAAAATGTCTAAGGGAATGCAATGACATATCTGTAACCGGATGTCATATAGAATCTCCGGAATTTGGCTGGAAATGTAATAATATAAATCTTTCAGACTCTGTTATAGATGCTGTATATTTTCTGTTCGAGAGCAGAAATATAAAAATTGATAATCTCAATATGACCGGAAAATATTCCTTTCAGTATATTTCAAATATGCATGTAAACAATTCCAATCTCAATACAAAAGATGCATTTTGGCATGGCAAAGATATTACCGTTGAAAATTCTGTGGTGAAAGGTGAATATCTCGGCTGGTTTTCTGAAAATCTTACATTTATAAACTGTAAAATTATAGGTACACAACCGTTATGTTACTGCAAAAATTTGACGCTTATAAACTGTACAATGGAAGATACTGATTTGGCATTTGAATATTCTGATGTAAATGCTGATATATCAGGACATATAGTTTCTGTTAAAAATCCGAAATCCGGTATAATTACGGCAGACAGCGTAGGTGAAATAATTATGGAAGATGCGGTTATGGATTGTAGCGGTATAGTGAGAATTCGTGAGCAGTCTAATCTTTGTGCATAAGTTAAATGTGTTTAAATACCGTACCAAAACTTAACTAGTGCCTGAGGCTGTTTTTTAATAGTTTGAAAAAATGTTTTAAAATACCTGTGGAAGCTTTATTTGCCTGAGTTTTTTCTGTATTCTGTTTTGCTATTTTTCCAAAAAGCTCACCTATTGCTTTTTGTGCAGATTTGAAGATATTTTGTGATATCTTTTCTGTATCAGAGTCTTTGGGTAAAATTATGCAATCTATCCCCCGATATAACTGTCCGCCTGCTTTTTTAGTGGCAACTGTCAGATATATATCGTCGTTGGGTAAATACTTGCTTTCATTTCCGATGGTCGTTCTTATTTTATCAACTTTTGATACATTTGCCAGTTCTTTTAATTCACGTTCGTTATTGATTTTTCCGCAAAGCCGTTCGTTGCATTCCCAGCCTTTAAAAGCTGTATTATTACAGGATATATTAGTCATATTATTACCTCTAAACTATTTTACTGGTTTATGCGAAAATTGCAAATAAACTTGTCTGTGTTTTTTATAATGCATATTTTCATGTTTTAATAAACATATGAACAATTTAGTAATTGATGCATTCAGGCATATTCCTGCTCTGAATAACAGTTACACTACGCCAAAGATGAGAGAGAAAGCTGTAGTCATCCTCGGAAGCTCCAGGACAACAGAGCCTCTTATGGAATATATGGATTTGTGCTCAAAAACGACGGAAGAGCTGGTGAAAAGCGGATATAATATAGTAACAGGCTGCGGCACGAAAGGGATAATGGGGGCGGCTTATAATGCAGCGATGAATAGTTCTGCATTGAATTTGGAGGGCAAGCCGGTGCAAAATCTTGCAATTATTGTGAATCCTTTGTGGGGCGATGAAAATCTTAAAGACTGCATAATTATCGGCAAGGCTTCTTCTGAAGCGGAAAGGATAATAAAATTCACAAAAGTTGCAGACAATTTTGTTATCTTTCCCGGCGGAACAACGACATTGCAGGAGGCTGCGACCCTGATTAGGTATAATGTTCACAGTGAAGAAAACAAATTCAAAAAAATAATACTTGTCGGAAAAGAATTTTTCTCCGGACTTAAAAATCAGTATGAAACTATGGCAAAAATGCAGTTTTTGAAAAAAGTACCGGACTATTTTTTCAAAATTTTATCTGATAAAAATGAGATAATAAAAGCAGTCCTTGCTTCTGCTGCAGACGGGATTCGCAAGTTCTGACAGATTCTGTCTGTTGAAATTTTCAGCTGCAGTTAAATCTTTTTCTGAATGTATGACGCTGTAAAATCTTGGCGGATATTGAACTTATCTGCTTAACTTAAAACATTATAAAATTATTAACATTAGTTCTATTTTCTTTTCTTTGGAGTAACATGTTATTTATAAAATACTGGACATGAGGTAAATGATATGTGGGAATACACGAAGGAAGTAATAGATCACTACAAAAATCCGCGTAACGTAGGAGAAATAGAAAATGCCGATGCTATAGGCGAAGCAGGCTCTCTTTCCTGCGGTGACGCTTTAAAATTATATTTAAAAGTTGACAAAAACGGAATTATCACTGACGCAAAATTCCAGACATTCGGCTGCGGTTCGGCTGTTGCAAGCTCAAGTGTTCTTACTGAAATGATTATCGGAAAGCATATTGATGAAGCTAAAAAGATTACCAATCAGGAAATAGCTGATGCACTTGGCGGTCTTCCTCCTCAAAAAATGCACTGTTCGGTAATGGGGCATGAGGCTCTTGAAGCGGCAATTTCAAATTACTACGGAGAAGATGCAAAAGAACATTGTGAGGAAAAAATTATATGCCGCTGCTATCACGTCACTGAAACCCAGCTTAGAGAAATCATTGAACAAAATCATCTGACTGACCTTGAGGATGTAATGAATTATGCAAAAGCCGGCGGTGCTTGCGGTCAGTGTCATATCGCAATCCAGAAAATTCTTGATGAATACAAAAACAAAAAGGAAAAGGTTGATATTTCCAGCATGACTGCTACACAGCTTATACTCAAAGTCAATAATGTTATCGAAAAATATATATCTAATGAACTCAGAAAAGACGGAGGCGACATAGAACTTGTGGATGTTAAAGAAAACAAGGTCTATGTCTCCCTTAAAGGAAGCTGCAAAGCCTGCAAATTTTCATCAAATACTCTGAAAAATTTTGTGGAAGCTTCTTTGAAAGAGCATATATCTCCTGATATTGAAGTTATTGATGTATAAATAAGGAAAAAATCATGGAAAAAGTAGTATATCTTGATAATAACGCAACAACTATGGTTGCACCTAAAGTTTTTGATGCAATGAAACCATATTTCTGTGAACTATACGGAAACCCTTCTAGTATGCATGAATTTGGCGGACAAGTTGCTCATGCTGTTGCTGATGCCAGAGAATCCGTAAAAGATTTGCTCGGGGCATCGGATTCGTCAGAAATTGTGTTTACAGGCTCAGGCTCTGAAAGCGCAAATATGGCTATCAAAGGTATTCTCGAAGCTAACAAAAACAAAAAACATATAATAACAACGAAAATTGAACACCCTTGTGTTTTAAACGTATACAAATACTACGAAAAACTCGGTTATGATGTTACATATCTCGATGTGGACAATCAGGGCAATCTCGATATGAATCAGCTGAATGAATCAGTTAACGAAGATACAGCCCTTGTCAGTATTATGATGGCTAACAACGAAACAGGCGTCATACTTCCTGTTGAAAAGGCTGCATCAATTGTTAAAAAGAAAAACCCAAAGACAAAAGTCTTTGTTGATGCTGTGCAGGCAGCAGGCAAGATTCCTATTGATGTAAAAAACACTGATATTGACCTGATGGGAATTGCCGGGCATAAAATTCACGCTCCCAAAGGGGTCGGCGCGCTTTATATAAAACGAGGAACTCTTCTTCCTGCGTTGATTATCGGCGGTCATCAGGAAAGAGGTAAAAGAGCGGGCACTGAAAATGTAACTCATATTGTGGGACTCGGTGAAGCTGCGCGTGAAGCTCTTTCCAATATGGACTATGAACTTACAAAGGTCAAAGCTCTCCGTGATAAACTCGAAAACGGTATTTTGAAATCAGTGTATAACGCAAGAGTCAACGGCTCAACTTACAACAGAGTTCCTAATACAACAAACATCGGGTTCCAGTATATTGAGGGCGAATTAATTTTGCTGCACCTGAGCGATTTGGGCATTTGTGCAAGCTCCGGCAGCGCCTGCACAAGCGGAAGCCTTGAACCCAGCCATGTTCTTAAATCAATGGGGGTTCCGTTCACTGCTTTGCATGGCAGCATTCGTTTCAGTCTGAGCAGATTCACAACTGAAGAAGAAATTGATTATGCACTAAAGGTTATACCTGACGTGATTTTTAAGCTTAACAAAATATCTCCGTATCAGCGCGAGCTTCGGGATTTGGAAGAAAAACACAAATAAATACATAAACACAAAATCATAAAAATCATAAAACATAAAAACCGGTCTTTAAAAGCCGGTTTTTTGTAAACATTTGTAAATATTGTTTCCAAAACCCTAAAGTTTATCTGCATTCGTGCCGAATATCATAATATAAGCAACGGAGATTGGCGCATGAATGTAACAGATTTTGTAAACCTTGTGATTAACTCACTAAAAATTACCGGAAAAGGCACCGGTTCTATTCAGGATAACGGAGACGGTACCCAGAGTGCTGTGATTTTAACATTTAAAGAGCCTATGGATGGTGATGTCCTTGACCTTGGTAACGGCAATACCTCTAATATTCATGACGTGAAACCGCAGACTAAACCATCCGGAGATAATAATTCTTATAACATTGCCCAGCAAAAAGAACCCAATCATATTGTCTCAATGGAAGATATAAACACAAATTATTATCAAAATTCGATAAAAGAACAGGCACAAGAAGAAGCTAAAAAAGAAGTACAGAAAAACAACAGCCAGAGCACTTCATCAGAGCAGAGCTGGATTGAAAAATTTGTTGATACAATAACAAATTTTGTGACGAGTCTCGTTGAAATGCTGTTTGGTAAAGCGGCTAACTGATTGAGACTGCAGTGCAGATTTGAATAAAAGCCCGGATTCGAAAGAATGCGGGCTTTTTAAATTTATTTTTTACGCCAGTAAATATATGCAGACAGGAATATTTTACTCTAAAAATATGAGTTTTTTTGATTTACTGGATTTTTTATTATGTTTTTTTTAAAATTCTTTTAGATATACCCCATTTTTATAATAACGAGGCAAAGTAATGATTCAGTTGCTACTAAATATACTTTTATGTTTGTTCATCTATATGGCTGTTTTTATTGTGTATTATGCACTTTGCGTGTTCATGAGCAGCAAATCCCGCCGTTTTGTAATGAAACAAAAATTTCAGCAGTCATCTCTGCCGAACAATATTGTTCTTGTTATATATGCGAGAAACGATGAGTCAACAATTGTTCCTCTTCTTGAGTCTTTGAATAAACAGAACTATCCGAAAGAAAACTATCAGACTCACATAATTTTAGATAACTGTACTGACAATTCCTCTAATATTCTTGAGTTTGTCGGCGGTGCAAAAATATGGAGAGTTGGAGAAGATTCTCCTGTCGGTAAAGACGAAGCTGTTTCCTGGCTGCTTGAGCGTCTTTTGTCTTTTCAGAATATAGATGCCTTTGTCTTTCTGAGTGCTGACAGGTATGTTGATGAAAATTTTCTTTTGTCTATAAATTCCGCACTTTATGATGAAAAAATTATCGTGGGTGCGACCGAATATGCTGTTAAGACTAAAACTGTAAAAAATTATGTTCAGGCTGCTTACAGTATATATATGAACAGGATATTCAATACTGCACGTTCATTGCTTGGACTTGCGACAGTTATTGATTCTGATATTTTTGTAATAAAACAGGAAGTTCTTGAAAAGATAAAGTGTGTTGATTTTCAGGATACGAACAGCGATTTAAAATACACAACTCTGCTTGTCAGAAATAATTTTATCCCGAAATACTATCCTACTGTAAGAACTTTTACATCTATTTCTAATTACAAAGATAAAAAACCGTCAGTGTCTTTCAAGCTCGGACTTTTCTGGCACTGTCTCAAACTTATTCCAAAGTCGAATATCAGGTTTGTTGAGTTTATTGTTAATAACCTTGCACCGAATTTTTGGTTTTTGCTTTTAATCTATACGATACTATTTATATTTACGTATAACTATTATTTTGTAATTGATTTCTGGGCAATAGTTACCTGCGGCATTTTGACTGCACTGGTGTTTGTCGCATCTTTCTTTACGGCCAAAATCCACAAAAAATCAGTGCCCTATGTTCTGCTATATCCATTTTATTCTTTGGTTATGCTGGTGCTTAATATTCCTGTGGTGAGAATGGTTACAAATAGGGTATTGAAGAAGAACAAAAAAGAAGGCAGCTTTGAAATGTCCACAGTTCCTGTGCAGGTAACGGACGGCAGGAATAATTTACAGTGCAAGCTTGATCTTGTATCTGAAAACGGACTTGTTAAAGCCGTGTTCAGATTTAAAAAGAAAAAATACTCTTCTTCCTCTCATATAAGAATGCTGGATGCAATAAAAGATATTTCTGACAAACTTACTGAACACGGATTCAGATTGAAAATATGCCAGTCCTGCGGGTATTTTAATTTGAATCTTGACGGCTCTACGAATATGGTCAAAGGTTTCTGTAACAGGCTTGTTGTTCAAAAAATGTCAGAAGAACCTATGGATACTATACTATGGAATGCTTGTCCTTATTACCTTCCTCAGGAAGTTAACAAGGTTATTGACATAAACACATTCCGCGATAATTCATAAAATAAATGAAGAAAGGTGCAAATGGAAAACCTTGCGCAATACTGGCTGGCTTTTGCTTCCATAGAACAACTGGGTAGTGTTTTTATAAAAAGGGTATATGAAAATTTCGGCTCTCCTAAAGCTGCGTGGTGTGCTGCGCCGGATGAACTTTACAGGGTGGAAAATCTTACTAAAAAACAGATAGACTATTTTATTAAAGCGCGAAAAGTCGTTGAACCAGAAGAGAGGCTTGATTTTATCCTTAAAAAAGGAATAAAATTTATAAACTATACTGATGCGGAATATCCACAACTTCTTAAACAGATTCCGAATCCTCCGATGACACTTTTTTACAAAGGCGATTTGTCCAGATGCAATTTTAACAGAACACTTTCTGTTGTCGGTTCGAGAAAGGCAAGTGAAAATGCCAAAACGAATCTGGCAAAAATACTCTCCGGGCTTGTAAATACAGATGTCTGCATTGTCTCCGGACTTGCTGCGGGGATAGACACATGCGCACATAAAGCGGCTATCCAAAATAATCTCTCTACTATAGGCGTTATAGGAAGCGGGTTTGATTTTGTCTATCCTGCATCTAACAGAGAGTTATACCGTCAGATTGAGGAGAAATGGGGCGTGATTTTTTCAGAATACTGGCCGACAGAACAGCCAATCAGCTGGCACTTTCCGCATAGAAACAGAATAGTTAGCGGGCTGTCGAGAGGGACTCTGGTCGCAGAAGCTGCTCTCAAAAGCGGAGCCATAATTACCGCAAATCTTTGTCTTGAACAGAACAGAGAGCTTATGTGTATGCCCGGACAAATCTCAAACCCCAATACCGAAGGTATTTATAAACTTCTAAAAAACGGGGCAGCTCTTGTCACGACCTCTCAGGATATTCTTGACACTATGGGCTGGGTATTTATCCCTGTTGAAACAGAGCCGGAACAAAATTCCGGCTGCTCTCTGGATGGGGTTCAAAAAGAAATCTATGACATTATTTCAAGGCAGGATACCGATTTAGACGGACTTCTTGCGGGTATAAAAATTGAATATGCAGAATTGATTACTATTTTGACCGGAATGGAGCTGGATGGAGTAATAAAGCAAACTGACGGCGGAAGATATACAGTTTGCTGATTTATTAACAATTGTAAAACTTACAAGTAAAAAACTAAACTTTCCTGTTTAATGTTCCGATATATCTAATATCTGAAAGAAAAGGAAGTAAGTTTTCAATGGACAAAACAGGTTTGATAGCGCAAATAGTGCAGGCAGAAGGACTTAAAGGCTCGGCTGCCGAAGCAAGAAAGCGTGCACTTGAAAATAAAAATGTTAAGGAGCTTGAACAGCTTCTTAATTCAGCGCTCTCAAACAGTAAAACTTATAAATCAGACGGCTCAGAGAAAAGTTTCAGTTTTCTTGGTGATGCGCTAAACAGTGCCGGTTTTGCTGGCAATGTGTGGGGTAATAATATAGTGAGTGACCCTCAGTTCCGTCTTGAATCTACAGAGCACGCTGAAAAAAAATATTCCCTCGTTCAGCAAAAGAAACTTGATGAATTTCTTGCACAATTTTTGTATGATTCTGCAGCAGCCGGGGTAAATGAAATTACAGGCTACAACAAAAGCGTTGGCTGGCTCAATATAACTGACCGTGTTGTGAACGGTTTTAAAGTGTTGACAGGACAGGAGGACAGACACGACATTGAAGAAAGAATGAAAAAAGCTAAACAGGAAGCTTCAGAATTAAAAGACATTGCTTACTCTAAACCCGGAGCTTTTGAATCTAAAATTGAAAGAAAATATGGTATCCCCTACAGCCATGAAAATGTTGAAAATCTGAAAAAGGCCTCAGAAGAATTCACAAGAGTGAGTGCATACCATGATAAACTCGAAACCCTGAAACAGGGCTTTTCTGATGTAAAAAATATTCTTAGACAGGAGCAGGAATATGAACAGGCCAGAAAACACGTAAGAGGGCCTGCAGCAGCGTCTCTTACTCCTCCGAGTCCGTCGTCTCATGAAAAATTCGGCGAAGTTCTTCTTGAATTTTGCGGCGGGGACAAAGAACTTGTTGCAAAATATATGGACTCTTTAAGCAAAAAATACACAAGCAGCTCTGAAATTGAAAAGAATATGCCCAAAATAATGGCAGAGCTTCAAAAAAATATGGAAGCGGAATACAAAAAAGAGCTCAAAGGCAAATCTTTTGAAAAATATCAGTCAGACTTTAATAAAGCGTGCGAAAAAGTAATCGGAAAAAATGACGCTAAGACAACAGCCAAAAACTTTGTAGAAAGTGCAAAAACGCAGGCTGCATACACAGAAATAGGCATAGTGATTGCGACTTCCCTTCTCGCACCGGGCTCCTCCGTAGTAAAAGGAGCTGTGAAAAAAGCTGCTTTAAAATACGGAGAAAAAGCAGCAATGCAGGGTATGAAAGCCGGTATGACAGTCGGCATGGGCTCTATGCCTGCGGCATTATCAGCAATGAACGCTGCCACAAGCGAAGCCGGATTTACACCGCAGGCAGTTGCAGAAATAAAAGAAAAATTCAAAAACGGTCTCATGTACGGCGGTTTCGGTGCTTATGCGTCAGGCCCTCTGGGTATGGCAGTAGAAAAAGTACTGTCTAAAAACCCGTCACTTCTGACTAACATCGTCTCAAGTGCATTTAAACCAACCGGCGTTACAGGTGCCGGGCTTGCAGGCGGTGTTACCGAAACGACAGCAGATGTGCTTTTTGACCTGATGACCAGTGATATGAGTATGAAAGAGTCGTTTGAGACAAACGGTCTTATGAACCTTGGCATGATGGTTGCCGGCGGACAGATTGCACGTAGAACGAAGAATACAATGAAAGACATTAAAGTCTTGCACTCTCCTGACGGAAGTTATGTTTTAAAAGATAAATCCGGCAAAGAACTTCTGAAAACAACCGACCCGAATACTGTTGCTGGATTTGTACTGGGAAAAGGTATTGATTTATCACAAAACGCTGCTCCGTCTGCAAAAGCAATGAAAAACCCGCAGCAAGGCGTAAATATATCTGATTACAAAGTTGAAAAAGCAGACGACGCTGCTTTAAGAGAAATTCATAAAATAGACAGCGAGGCTTTTGCAGAGACTGACCCTGTAGCGCAAAGATTTGAGGACTACAGGGCAGATATAGAAGAACAGAACCTTGACAGCTATGTTATAAAAGACAAGAACGGAAAAGTGACGGGCTATTTCCAGCTTGAACCAATGAATGGAGACCAGCTCTATATCTACAGTATAGGTGTGCCTAAAGGACTCAGAAACACAAAATCCTCATTTGCGACCCTGAAACAAATTCAGGAGAATATAAAAGACATTGCACTCAAAAACGGCGCAAAGACAGTTGCTCTGCATGTTGATGCGTCAAACAAGCCTCTTGTAAAACTCTATGAAAAATTCGGATTTAAAACCGTTGATACAGAGCAGAACTACTTTGCAAACGGAGATGATGCGCTTTATATGGAGGCAGATGTCGCTGAAGCCACAGGCTCTGCAAAAAAATCACAAACCTCTAAAAATCCGTCATTCAAAGGTACAGAACCTCAACAAGCTGTAGATAAGGCTGGAGCCAATCCGGAAGCCCCTTCTTCTAAAACTTCCGGACAATCCCAACCTGCTGAAATAGCAACCTCTTCAAATCTCGCAGACCTGAAAGCAGGCATGGACAGTAAAGCAGGAGAAAAACTGCTTGAAGAATTAGGAATGCAAAATATCAATAAAGGCGAAAATTCAAAGTATTTTGATTCCATAATTTATGATTTAGGCGAAGAATTTACTGATTTTCTAAAAAACAGACATGATATTTCATCAGAAGTCAGATTTACTAATTATATGATAGATTTTGTAGATACAGCAAATGCGGATATGGCTAAATTTATCCATGACTATAAAAAAGCCGGCGGAGAGTTCGATGAATATGCAATGCAGGGAATTCTTGAAAATCCTGAAATATTTAAAGACCTTTCTGAATTTTACAGGATTGCACAGGAAACGGGTCTGGGTGATGCAATTGATGCAAATGCAGCCTGGAAAACAGTTGCAGCATTTGCTGGATATTTTGAACCGGGCAACGCTGATGTGATAAAGAAAAATCTCACAGCACTGAAACAGAGCGGAATAAAATTCGATGCAAGCGACGGAATGACTGTTACACTTAGCACAATGGGTAAACTTAAAGACAAATCTCCTGAAGAAATGCTCTCACTTTTGACTAAAATAAATGAAGCAACAGGTGGCACGCCGCAAAATGACAGCAGCCTCAGTGCATTTATTGAAAGTGCAGCAATACAGCCTGAAACTTTTGATAAAGCTCTGGAATACGGAAAACTTTTCGGAGGAAAACCAGAAGATTTCAAAGCCTTTGCATGCGCCGGCGACGGTCTGAAATTCCTTGTTGAAAACGGGAAAAGTGATATTATTAAAAAAATGCATGATGCCGGCTACACAGCAGAAGAGGCGGTGAGTGTAGTTCAGCAGTTTGGAACTCACGGAAACGAAACGCTAAAATCCACCACCTCTTCTGAAATGCTGGAAGCACTGATTATACTGGCAAAAAGGACTCCTGAAGCAGCCCGCAGCAAGAGAACCCAAAACAACACAGGAATACTCATTTCAGAATACAGGAGCACATTTAAGGATGAGAAAACTGCAAAAAATCTGCTGGATATAGTAAAAGTTCTGGACAAAGAGCTTCCTGAATTTCAAATAACCGGCCCTTCCCATCTTGAAACACTTGAAAACTATGTGCATTTCAGGTCGCCTGACGAAATAAAAAATTCAATAACAGAGCTTAAGCGATACATAGAAAAACCTTCGTTTAGAAATCTTAGAGATTATATTTCTTTAATAAAGCTCAAACCGGACATAGATGCAGCTATTTCAGAACTGCCTCAAAATCAGCAGCAGGTTATGAAATACATCTGTGCGCCGGAAAATATACTCAGACATGAAGAATCTGTAATAAATTCTTATATGATAAACGACCTGAAAATAATCGCTTCTGCTGACCCTCAAAGGGTAAAAGAAATGTATATTTTACCTGAGGACGTTCTGAAAGCAAGAGGAAAACAGTTCTCATTTGATGAACTTGCTAAAATCGTTCATCTTAAACCGGGAGAATATGAGGTATTCAAAGGTCTTATGGTTGTTGATTCAAAGCAGCTTTTTAACAAAGATTCCGGTCAGTTTTCAACCAATCAGTTGTTGGATTTTGCATCACAAACGAATTTGTCAAGTGCGCTGCAGCCGGCTGTAATAATAGACAGAGTAAAAGAACTCTCTATGCTTAATAAAATACCGGGAATAAAGACACCGGGACTGGCTCCACATGAAGTAAAAGAATTTTTATCACTGCCAGAGAATCAGTACAAGAGAGTAAAAGAACTCTATATGACTGTGGATGAACCTGCTGTTCAGATAGCCTGGGCAGCAATGCTTCCTGATGAAAAGTATGCAAAATTCAAGTCGGAATATGTTGATAAAATAGATGAATACAAAGAGCTGGAATTTCATGTAGCTCTGAAGGCAATGCAAAAAAACGAAGAGCTTTTTGACGCTGCACTTGAACTTGCAAAAAGCGGATTAGAAAAATCAACTCTTAACAAGATAATAAGACAAGTAAAGAATATCAATTTCAACAAAACAGAGTTTGTTGATAAACTGAAACGCTTAAATCCAAAGATTAATATAGATATTTTGGGGAAAACTTTTGATATAAAAAATCTTGAGCCTGAAAGAATAAATGATTTTCTAAAAACTTTGCTTAACAATAAAAAACAACTCCAGCACAACGACAGAGCACCGCTCACAGACCAGAGTATCTATGGAATGTTTAATTACCCCGCTACTATATCATCCTGGAGTACAACAAATAAAAGAGAAATGATAAAACTGTTTTCTGTACTGGATGATGAAGCACTAAAAGCATCATTATCCGGAAAATATGACGGTGTTATGCATATGCTGGATTTATCAGGCGAACTTGCGTATTACGGTGTTGACGAAATTCCTGTGCTTAAGGAAAAACTTGCACAGCTTCCCCTGCCCCAGCAGCGTCTTGACAAATTTTTAGCAATTATGGAAGTCACCAGAGCAAAGGGTGATGACGCAATGGAGCTTGTAGAGCTTATCAAAAGCCCTGCTGTCACAGACTCACAGAAACAGACGATGCAGCGCATTTTTGCCTCCGGAAAGCCGTATGCAGAACAGATTGATGATTTTATAAAAGAGATGAATGTTCCGAAATCTTCGGAAAACAGGGTGCGTGAATTTTTGCAAAAAGGAAAATTCAACGAACGTATCTCCATAAAGACCGTAGACACAAAAGCTCAGCTCGCAAAAATTGAAAAGAATATCGCAGCGACTATCGCTAATGACAAAATGCCGCAGGACAAAAAAGACGCCCGTCTTGCCCAGCTGAATGCACAAAAAGAAGCACTGAAAAACAAACAGGACAGCAGAACAGTCACTATGAGCCCGCAAGCACTCTCTGATTTAACGAGAATGGTTGAACACCACGTAAATCAGGTCAATAACGACATTGCGTTTAACCGTGCAATCACTGACCGGATATATGCAAAACACGGCATCAAACCGTCTGTGGAATTGCAGGATAAATTAGAATATGACTCCAAATATGAAACAAAACTCCTCAGTGCAAGCAATGAGTTCACACCTGAATATAAAAAACTCGTAGAACTGATGGACAAAGACCCGAAAAAACCGCTCTCAGAACTCCGTGAAACAATTCCTGAAAACCAGGAAACAAGAAAACTCTTTGAAGAAAACGGTCTGGATTATGAAAAATGGACAAAATTCGATGAAACATTTGAAAAACCGTTCACTCTTGAAGTAAATGCACGTGAAGCACTGGAGTCTGTGCAAAAGAATGCCGCTGGTGAGTTTTCGGCAGTTATACTATCGGATTTGCCAGATAAAGACATAGAATTCATTGAATCAATTATTGCCGATGTTTATAAAAACAAATTCAAAACAGAAATGCCTGCTGCTTATACATCAAATAAGGGCTTTGTAAAAAATGATGGACGACCTCTTACCCGTCAGCAGCATATAACACTGATTCAGGAGGTTATAGACAAAATTAAAGAAAATAAAGAATTCGGTATTGAAAAAAATGCTGACGGAACGACGAAAACTGCAATATATGCAAATGAATTTTTAAACCACCTTGAATCAAGAATAAAAGATCTTAATGATGCTGCACAGCTAAAAGATATGAAAGAAGAACTTTATGTCAGACTCTCTGACGATGACGATGTTGGCAGAAATCTCTTCTTCGGAAACCACGTACACTGCTGCACATCCGTGCAGAATTTCAACGGTTTTGCCCAGCCCCAGCACCTCATGAATACATATGTCAGAGGCATTGAAATCGTAGACAAAAATGGCAATTCTTACGGAAACTCAATGTGCTATTTTGCAAAAGTGGACGGAAAACTCACCTTCATAATAGACAGTTTCGAAGCAAACGGAAAACTCGGTGCAAGCAAAGAAGTAACTGATGCAATGATTAGTACAGGAAAACTCATCTGCGCTGAGATGGGACGTCCTGATGCGGCTGTTATGCTCGGCCCGAATTATAATAAAATTGACAAGAGCAGATTTACAGAGACAGACGGACATACAATAGAAGTTATAGGCCGTGCTCCTGAAAGCACCTATATAGACTGTATCGGAGGCAGAGGCGATATAAATATTCCTGCAAAGGAAAGACGAATGAACGAGGTCAAAAATCTTGCCCCGATAAGCAGTGTCCGCCCGAAGATGAATGGTGTTGAAACATTGTCTCAGCGTGATGTCTGGAACATAAACCAGAACTCATACGATATTGCCAGAACAATTCATGAAAAATCTGCTGAATCTCTGAACGCAATTCAAAATCTTTTCGGACTCAAAAAAGGAGAAAAAATTGACGGAACTCTGCTTATGTACCGTGAAAAAGGCGAATCCGGACTGAACAAAAAGTATTACAGAAAAGTTCTGCAGTACGATGATATGATAGAAAGAGTAAAGAAAAACGAACTTACGCCGCAGCAGATTGCAGATGGCAAAAAGCCACTTACGCCGGAAGAACAGAATGCTGAAATTCAAAGACTTACAGCAGAAAAGGAACGTCTTATCGGCAACATGCAGGCGGCTATGGCGAGATTCGGCGATGCTCAGGGTGCAAGAATTGTTATGGATAATCCGACGCCGGAAAAAGTCGAAGAACTGACACAGAATATAATAAAGGGCATTGAAAAAGGCGATATAGAAGTCATTGACTTTGAAAATTACGGAAAAAACAATGAGTCAACTTACTTTACACAGGAACAAATCGAACGTATTTCAGAAGCTTCGGGCGGGGAAAACGACCGCATAAATCCGCTCCCGAAAGCAAAAAAATCTAATTACACAACCTCTCAGATGGTTTTGAAACTGAAAAACGGAACTTACCTTGAACTGCAGATTCGGGGTGAAAAGATAAATGACCTTGCGGAAGCAGAGCACATTCTCTACAAAATCAGAGAAGGCGAAGGCGGCCCTGCAACTGTTGAAAGAGCATACAAAGAAGTTATGTCGGATCCGGCGTTGAATGAAAAATATGAAAAATATATTAGTGAATACTATGATTACTCACGAAAACTCGAGATGGGACAAAAAGCAACACAGCCCGAACTTCCGCAAGGCTTGAACAATGTGCTGGATATGAATTATCTTTTGAATCTTGTTCAAAAAGGACTTGCACATTAAATAACAGTAGCAAAAAACAATATATTCTGTTTTAATTAATAGTAAAACATAAGGACTGATTTATGATAAAATTTGACGGTAATGATTACAACTCACGAATAAACACGAATTTTAAAGCTGTAGAAAAAAAGGACAAAAAAATGGATGAAATAAAAGAGCTGACCAAAAAGGTTATAGATGAAGCGGAGCGCAGAATGACAGATATTGGCCCTTTCTCTGTCGAAGTTGAACAAAAGAATATGAATCCGTTTAAATATCTCAGCTCATACGGGGTGAAAATAAAACCGGAATCAACGGACGACAAAGCCTCCAGAGTTGTACGTTTTTTTGCGAAAAATGAGTCAGAAACCTACGAACACGAGTCTGGCAGCAAAGCAAAAGGAACAAGAGACGAAATTCTTGAGTACCTTAAATTCGGCGATTTTCTGGAAGATTTGCAAAACTACATTGATACAGTGAGCGACAAATTCTATATGGATGGAAACAGGTAGTTTTTCTGCACTTTTGTATTAGATTTAGACATGCTCCTCTCTAAATAAAGAAGAGGAGTTTGTGTTCTTAACTGCTTATTTGTAATTTTCCATCTAAAGTATAAAAAAGTTCAAACTAAAGTTCAATTCACAAAGATAGGAAGAGGTAAGATAATATAATAGAGGG
>CALUPY010000032.1 GCA_944322755.1 Candidatus Gastranaerophilales bacterium
ATCCCGCGTCGTCAACCTTGCTCACATGGCTGTTCGCTCGCCCTTACGGGCTCGACTCCACAGCCGCCAAAATCCGCCTCTTGGATTATTCGGCACTCTTCGCTCCTCTCGTTCGCTTTAAAATCCTTTGGATTTTATCGCTTACTACGGAGCTCGAGACGTTACGAGTTTCGGGCTTCGCCCTCACTCTACCGAAAATCCGCTCTTGGAATTATCCACACACGCTGTCTAACGTCAGCATTCTGTTTTTGTAACCATATTTTTGTCAGGGTTAATTATTAATAATGGCAGCTATTTGCAGACAAGCCTCATAAGAGTCAAATCTGCATTTTGGGTAATAATGACGCAGCATGTCATGTTTTATTAAAAAGAGAATCAACATGACGTTAAATGTCATATTGAATTTAAAAACTTTAATATACATGACGTTGCGTGTCATGTTTGTTTGTTCAAAGAAAAATGTATTTATGTGACGTAATGTGTCATGTTTTGTTCAAAAGTTTAATTAAACATGACGTACTATGTCATGTATTGGAATAAAAATACATGACGTGATGTGTCGTGTTTAATTAAAAAATACAAATATATATGACGTGGCATGTCATATTTTGTTTAATAATGTGAACAGCTATGCCGGCATTTAACACAGGAAAGTGTTTATATCTGCAAAATCGTTAGTGTGCTACATGCTGTCATACGTCAGGTTTGTTTTATGTAAACATTTTATATATTTTTGTGTATTTTTAAGGATTATACACAAATTATGTGATATAAAAATGTATTAAGAGGGGAGTGTCGAATGAAGAGAATAGCTGCGGTACTGATTATCTTCTTCACGGTTTCACAGGCTTTTGCCGCTGAAATCGGGCTTGAGTCAGTGGAAAAAAATTCTCTGAAACTTGACCCAAAGGTTGTGCATGATGAAAAAAGCCTGACTATTGATGAAAAAACAGCAAAAGAGGGGCTTGTGAACCTCCAGCAGCAAAAGGATTTGGAAGACATTGAGAACCTCTGGCATGCTACACTTGATAACAATAACATCATCAAATTCGCGATGAAAAAGCTCTCCGTTCCGGAAAGCCAGCGCAGGATTCACTCGTCTGTTATGGCAAAGTCGCTTTCCGCTCTTGTCAACGGTGCTTCTTTCATTCCGGGGTTTATGGGCGCAAACTACATGGTTCAGTCTGCGTCTTATGCAACAGGACAGCTCGCAAATAATTATATAAACAAACATAACAATCCAAAAGAGATGCCTCTGACCGACACAGAGCTCATTGAACTGGCCGGTATGATAGAATCACTTCAAGACACGATAATCAACTCTTATTACAACTACAAGGCCGTTCTGAATCAAATAAAAGACACAAGACAGAGACTTGTTTTGTATAACAAAAATTACAATACTGCCATTAAAAACGGCGACAAAATGGAAATTATTGTCTCGTCTGCAATGTACGATGACCTTCTTTTTGAAGAGGCACAGCTGATTGAGCAGGCAAAAAAATACGAGATGGATTTGCAAAGACTTGCGGGCAAAAAAGCAGTGGAAGGTTTGAATTTGTATCAATATGCGTTTAAAAATGAATTATTTGCTGTAAAACAGCCGGACATAAAATCACCCCCAACTGTAAACAACACGCCTCCTGCGGGCAATACAGCGCATGAAAACACGTCTTTCAAAAAGCAGAAACAAGACGCACAACGACACATTGAAAAGTCTGTATCTGCCTCAAAATCAGCGCCGCTTCCGTCAAAACCGCCGACAGGAGGCAAGCTATGATGAAGAGACTTTTTGCATTGTTTTTGGTACTAAATTTTGCGCTTCCCTCAAGCGCAATTACACTTGAGGAACTGACATCGCCCCAGCCTCCATCCCAGCGGCTCGGCACTGAGGATGTTCCGGAAAAGGTTTTCAAAATCGTTGACACTCAAAAAGACAATGAAATCAAAGCAAAGCTCGAGCATGACGCAGAAATTATAAAAGACATAACATATGCGGATTTGAGTCTTAACAAGATATCAAAAGAAATTATCTCTGAAACAGAGGTTGAACAGGCACAGACACTGGAGGACATTAAGTATCTCTGGGTCGGTGCAGCGCAGAACAGCGAGACAGTGAAGTTTATCATATACAAACTTTCAAACCCTGACGAAGATAAACCCAATCCGAATATTGTTAAAAAAATTATCCAGCCGCTTGCTACAGTCGGAAGCATGGCCGGTATCGGAATGGGCAATCCGCTCGCTGCTTTATCAACTATCATGGGCAGCACAATGCTCGGTCAGCTGTCAGTTGATAACAAAGACTTGAACTACAGGTTTTCTAAAGTTAATGACGCTGATATGGTAGTTCTGATAAGGAAAATTGAGGAACTTCAAAGAAAAATTGTGAACTATTATTTTGATTATATGAGTGCAAGAAAAGCGCTTATACAGGCTGATTCGATTGTTGCAAAGCGAAGAAAAATATTTCTTGAGTCGAACGGACTCTCAAAGGATCAGGTGATTATGGTAGACGCTTACTATCGCGCAGCGCTGCAGACCCAGAGCAAGGTGAGTGCGGATTATCTTTCAAAGCGTGCTGCACTGGAGCAGATTGTCGGGGTTGAAACACTTTCAACATTTGAAGAAATGCTTGCAAAGCGTGATGGCGGTAAATAGTCCTGTTTTTAAGCTATTTATTTTTTTAAGACATATCACGTCTGTATACTAAATAAGCTTACCGACCGGAGCTAATGCAAATACGATTCAAATTTTTTATCCACTTCTATGTTATACCCGCAGCCGTCAAAGGTTTCGTATCTGCCCGAATGGATTTTGTTCCCAAGGTTCGGGTAACGCCTGCAGTAAATCGACCTGAAAAGATAACTACGACATTTTCCGTCGTCCATGAGAGAATTGCATTTAAAAAACAGTGTTCCGTCCGCTTTTCTTCCAGAGACAGAAAAATTGTTATACACTTTGTTGAATTTTTTCATCCGTTCAAATTCTTCTTCAGTCTTTACTGTATCCTCCATTATATAAAACACGATGTTTCTGCAGCAGACGCCGCACATACGGCATTTGCCTTTCACAACATATTTTGAGGAAAGGAGTTTTGAGAAGTAGAATTTAAGCGATTGAATCAGCTTTTTCATCATTCTCTTACCCAGAAGTCGTTTCGTGCAATGACTCTGTCAAAGTCATTAAACCCGTATATCTGCATAAAATAGTATCCCGGGCGGTTTATAACCACATAGTTTACGTAATTATCCTTGGAGGAATCAATTTTGTAGTCTTTTGCCCAGTATATTGAGTAGCCCCAGTGCTCTGTTTTTTCTTCTTTTTTGATGACCTGAACACGTATGTAGTCGCTTTTAAAGCCCTTTGGATTAATCAGTGCATAGTGAACAGGCTCGCCAACGCGAAAGTGCCTTGAGGGCTGGTTTATCGTCGCCGGTGTAATAGGCTGTGTGTTGAATAAAAGTAAAGCCTTGTCCTGAGTGCCAAACAAGGCGAGCACAAAGGACAAGGACATTTTTACCACAGACCCGACTGACATCTGCACCCTCACTTCGATTTAAGGTAATTGATTTTAGCCTTAATCTCTGATTTGAGTGCATTGTCATTAGATAATTCCAAAAATTTTTGGTAATTATCAACAGCAACTTCAGCATTGTGTTCTTTTTCGTACGCAAGCGCAAGTGCGTAATATGCGTACGCGTAGTTTGGGTCAATTGTTATTGTTTTTTCAAAGAGCTCTTTTGCTTTTGAAAGGTTTTTTAGCTCAGCATAACACAAACCGGCATTGTAAAGCGCGTCAGTGTTTTTGTAATTTATATCCAGAGCTTTTTCATAGTACTGGAGAGCAATATCCGTGCACTGTTTTTCTTTGTAGATATTGCCGAGCTTTATGAGAGTAGCGGTGTCCTGCGGATTCAATGCTGCAGCTCTGCTGTATTCCGCAAGCGCTTCATCAATTTTCTTTTCTTTTGCATAAGTGTCAGCCAGACCTACATGCGCATCAAAAACTGTTTCATCCATAGCAATAACTTTATTAAACGCAGCCTGTGCCTCTTCTATGCGGTCATATTTCGAGAGGGTATTTGCATAGTCTACAATGACCCTTTTGTTCTCAGGATCGATTTCCATTGCCCTCTCATACTGTTCTATTGCTTTTGTTTTTATGCCGAGTTCATCATAGGATTTTGCAATAAGTCTTCTTGCATTAACATCGTCAGAATCAAGAGCCACAGCCTGTTCATAGCTGCCGATAGCTTTTCTCTGATTTTTTGAGTCGGCATAAGTGTTGCCCTGGGCGATATATGCTTTAGACAGGTATTCTTTGACCTTTTCTTCCGGCTTTTGTGAGTAAAGGTTTTTATAAATAGAAATAGCAGACTCATAACTGCCGGTAGCATGCAAGGCAATAGCTTTGTTAAACAAGAGATTGTAATCATCTTTGTTTTTAACAAGCAGTTCATCATAAACTTTTATTGCGTCGCTGTAGTTTTTGTTCAGATGATAGCAGCGGGCAAGCTCTCTTTTAATTTCATCATTGTCAGGTGTAAGCGAGAGAGCTTTGTTGTAAGCCACGATGGCTTTGTTATACTGTTCTGACTTTTGATACACAATTCCGAGATTAAAATATCCCATTTCATCTTTCGGATAGTATGTCAGGTATTCGTTATATTTTTCAATAGCGTCCTGTGTTTTGCCCATATCTGCAAGCAGGTTTGCGTAATCAAATTTCAGGTAATGCAAATCAGGCTTAATCTCGAAGGCCTTTCTGAATTCAATGAGTGCAAGCTCTTCTTTCTGAAGTTTAACATATGTAATAGCGAGATTTCCATGCGCAGTATAGTCGTTCGGATCTTCTTTAATTGCATTTTTCAGCATTTCGGAAGCATTCTGGTAGTCGCCTGACTTAAGCATAGCAAGCCCGTAATTTGAATATTCTTTAAAAGTTGCAGGGTTTTTTGTGTACAAAACCGCATATTCATCTGCTGCATCCTGGTATTTGTCAAGCCTCATATAAATCGAAGCGAGATTTTCTCTGGCCTCTGTATTGTCAGGGTAGTAGCCCAAAAATGTTTTAAAATACTGAACAGCCTCGATATTATCACCCTGCAGAGCTTTTACATTCGCAAGGTTCAGGTAGTTGTATTTGTATTCGGGGAATATAGTGAGAGCCTGATTATATGCCATAAAAGCATTGTCATAGTCATTTTGCTGCTGGAGAATATTGCCGATACTGATATACACAACAGCGTCATTAGGCTTTAGTTTTATTGCTTTTTTGTAGGCAATAAGAGCGTTATTCCAGTCGCCGATTTCTGAGTACATTCCGCCGAGTTTTATGTACAAAATTGCTTCATCAGGAGAAAGCTCGAGAGCA
Source organism: Candidatus Gastranaerophilales bacterium (assembly GCA_944322755.1). Taxonomy (GTDB): domain Bacteria; phylum Cyanobacteriota; class Vampirovibrionia; order Gastranaerophilales; family Gastranaerophilaceae; genus CALUPY01. The sequence goes on from CALUPY010000032.1 coordinate 5,378, forward strand.
CTTTTTAACTGGTCAACGGCTTCAAGGTATTTATTCTGTTTTTCAAGAGTGTTCGCATTTTGAAAGAGCTTGTATGCATCATCGCTCATTTTTGCGTCTGATACAAGCGGCTGGGCTGCCAGTAATAAAGATAATGCTGCTATAACTCTCCGTTTCATGCCAATATTATCTTATGGTTTTAAAAAAAAATCAACAATTAATTTGCGGGAGTTAAATATATGTTTTTTACAATACAAAAAAGGGAAGCCTGTGCGGACTTCCCTGTAATAAAATATTCTAAAGCATGTTACATTCTAAAAATTAAAATTTAAAAGAATCTTTCAAATTCTGAATGCTTTCTTTACGTACCTGTTGTCTTTTTTTAGCTTCTTCCTGCTGTTTTTTAATTGCAGCTTCTCTAGCCTGCTGTTTCTTTTTAATTTCTTCCTGTTGTTTTTTTCTAGCTTCTTCTCTTTGTTTCTGGGCTTCTTTAATTTTTGCTTTGTTTTCTTCGTTTTTCTTTGTGATGGAATCAATTTTGTTCAGAACTTTTTCTTCACGTGCCTGTCTTTTTTTAGCATACTCTTCGTAAGTCGTAGCTGCGTAAGACACTGTAGCTGAGAAGATGAATGCTGATGCAATGAGTAATGCAGATAGTTTTTTCATGTTTTTCTCCTTTTTTCTTCTTATTTAAGTGCGCCGGTTTTGTCCTTGCCGGAAGGCAATAGCCTGTATCCGCCGCCGTAAATGGTCTCAATATATTCTTTGTTTTCTGATATTTTTTTCAGTTTTGTTCTGAGGTGTCTTATATGAACCCTTATTGTTTCTACATCGTCGTTCGGCTCATAACCCCAAATTTCCTGCAAAAATTTAGAGGAAGGCACCATATTTTCATGATTTTGTACTAACAGATTCAGGATATCATATTCAATTGGTGTCAGTTTTGTTGTTTTGTCTTTTATTTTTACGGAGTATGTTTCAGGGATAAGGGTAATATCGCCAACAGTCAAAATTTCTTTTGTTGCAAGGGACTCCGGAATAGAGTTTGTTCTTTTTAGAAGCGCGCGAACCCTGACTCTGAGCTCGTCCATTTCAAAAGGTTTCACCAGATAGTCATCTACCCCTATATCAAACCCTTTAACCTTGTCTTGAACCATTCCGAGTGCCGTAAGCATGAGAATGGGCGTATTTTTGGTTTCATCATTTTCTCTGATTCTTTTGGCAACAGTGTATCCGTCTACCTCAGGCATCATGACATCGAGAATGACCAAATCCGGAAGTTCCTGTTTTGCCAGAGCAAAGCCTATTGTTCCGTCATAACTGCAGATTACATCATATCCGCAAAGTTCCAAATTTATTTTTATTAGTTCGTTAATTGCAGTATCGTCGTCTATGACCAGTATTTTACTCATATTTTACTCCAAGCTTTACCGGAATCGTTATCATTTCAGGCATGCCGTTTCTGATTAATTTGATGCTAATTATATCTCCAACAAATTTGCTTTTTATGTAATAAAACAATTCTTTTTCATTGTCAAATGTTCGCCCGTCTATAGAAACAATTATGTCTCCTTGAAGCCCGAAACTATAGCCCTGTTTTGAGAGGCCTATGCCTTTTCTCAGCCCTGCATTGTTCGCCGGAGAGTTGTTTTTTATTCGTTCTATTACATAGCAGGTGTCGTTTGGCAGGTGGAGTTTTTCTATCATGAATTTTTTAGTGAGCTGCGTGATTTTTGTAATCCCTGAAAAAGGTTTTCTTTTTCTGCCGTATAGTTTCAGCTCATTTGCTGATTTTATCATGGTATTTACGGGCACAATATAAGCAATATCAGCATAATCCTTGTTTTTTTCGCCAAAGTATACTGTCATGCCGATTAGTTCGCCTTTTTCATTAAAAGCAGGCGCACCTGTATTTTCATACTTTACATCGCCGTCTGTCTTAAGCATATTGAAATAATACTCTTCCTTATCAATTGTGACTTTTTCATCTGTCTCAATTATATTAACGATATTTTTTGTATTATTGTTCATTTTTTCTGAAAAAAGCCTTAATTTTTGCCCTTTTTTGGGTGTTTCAACCGGTTTTAGGTCAAGATAGCTTATTTTTTTTCCGTAAAAAGCAGGTATTCTAAGCAGAGCCAGATTGTTGTACCTGTCAATGCCCACAAGTTTTGCATTAAACCGGCCGCCCGATGAGAGCTTAATCCTTATATCGCTTGTTCCGTCTACGGTCTCTGCAGGTACAAGAACATATCCGCCATTCATTATCATCATGCCCAATGACGTAAGTTCGCACTCTGTTTCGACTCTTACAAGATATGGAGAATATTTTTTGTACAGACTATAGTCGGGATTTTTTGAAATTTTTTCAGCAGCAAAAGCAGAGGACGCAAATGTTATTGTAAAAAAAGTTAACAATAATATTATTGCTCTTTTCATCATAAAACCCCTTTATTTGTGTACTTGTATAATATACAAAAAATTAAAAATTAGCCATAATATTTTAAAAATAAAAATTTTTTTTAGCAATAATTCTTTTTTTTTATTTTTATAGTATTATGTTTTTAATTGTAAAAACTACACCGATAATATCATGTGAAGTGCAAGATAGAAAAGGAGAAACCAAATTGGCAAAATCAATGACTTTTGAAAATCCGGTTACAGCATCAAAACCCAAATATCTGGGACAGCATGTTTTGGCAGAATTTTTCGAATGTGATCCGAATATTTTAAACAATTCGGAAAAAATCGAAAAACTGATGATAGATGCAGCGCTGGAATGCGGTGCGACCATCGTTCAGAAATGCTTTCATATGTTCAGTCCACACGGAGTTAGCGGTGTTGTAATTATTGCTGAAAGTCATCTTGCTATTCACACATGGCCGGAACTCGGATATGCTGCCGTTGATTTGTTTACCTGCGGCGAAAAATGCGATCCGAAAGTTGCTTACGAATTTCTGAAAAAAGCGTTCTATTCTAACAAAGCTTCTTTCTCTGAGCTTAAAAGAGGCAGAATCGATAATATCACATCCCGTGTTGAAGAGATTCCGTTTCAGGTAGTAGAACAGTATAATTAGCTTATGACGTAATACCTTATATGGTGCACTTTAATATGTTAAAGTGCACTTTTTTTATGGTATTACCTTTGTATATATCAAAATTGCATGCAAGAGTATGTGAAATGGCTCTTTCTTTACAATATTCTACGCACAAAAAAAGCAGGTGATTTATTATCAACTGCTTTTTTATTTTGGTCGAGTATTTATCACTCGTGAAATCTTTAATACCAGTCAATTTTGTTTTCTTTAAGCATTCTGGCAGAGCAGCCCCATCCTCCTGAGGAATCTTCTGTACAGTCAGTATCTTCAGCGTCTTCACCGCCGCCGCATGGATAAACACCGTCTGCTCTAATCTGGAAGCAAACTATATCAACACCAATCGTGTTAGGTTCATCTGACCCGTTTATGTCAACACGGAAGATACCGCATGTATTTTTTGCGTAAGCGCCTTCCGAACCATTGCATTCTTTTGTTTGTCTGTCGTAGGTGCCGAGTTTGTCATAAATCCAAACCATACCGTCAGCTGTTGCAAAGGTATAGCTGCCGGCATTATTGTAATTTGTAGCATTCGAGCCGTTTAAATAATATGTTTCATAATCATCTTTAAAACAGCCGCCGGCTTTTTTACAATCCTCTACTGTGTTCATCTTTTTTACATACATCTCAGCAATTGCCGCGTCATCGCTCCAACGCCAGAATTGAAGAGGCCCGTTTTCTGTTTCAAGCAAGGTTGTCGCCTGAGCTATAGTAGAGTATGCCTTTTGTACGCCTGATAAAACTTCCTTTGAGTCTGTATTTCTTTTAAGAGACGGAACGGTCAGTGCCGCTATAACTCCGATAATCGTCATCGCCAGCAGTACTTCTGACAATGTAAATGCTAATATCTTTTTCAAATCAGCCTTCTTTCTCTATAATACTAATTGATTATGCTTTTAGTGACATGAATAATTGGTTTGTTTTTTCGAGAATTTCATCTCTGTATCCGTTGAGTGTTTCCATCGAAATCCCGAAATTTTCAAGAATTTCAGGGTCAATTTCCGGTATCTCCGGTGTGTCCTGAGCCAGCTGGTCGCCGATATGAGTAAGGCAGCTGACTTTCGGCATTGAAGAAGAAAGCGGGTCATGGTGATACTTAATGCAGTTTGCTAAAAGAACAGAGAGTTTCCACTTTTTAGCAAGCTGAAAACCAATATCTGCATGGTTTGTACCGAAAGCTTCTTCTTCGGCTTCTATTATGTCGGCTCCGTTTTGGACATCCAGTTTTACTTTCTGATAAGTCATTGTATCAAAAATATTGAGTATAATTTTTCCTATATCATGCAAAAATCCTATAGTAAATGCGTCACCTGGATCTGCAGCTTCGGTTTCTCTGGCAATATGTTCACAAGCAACCCCCGCGGTCAGTGCATGTTTCCAGAGGTCTCTTCCGCCTTGGGAAGTAAGCATAGGTTTCATTGCTACTGCAATGATGATATTTCTCGTCTGGTTCATACCGAGAAGTGCAAGCGCTTTATTTACCGAGGTAATTTCCTGTGCAAAACCATAGTATGCAGAGTTAACCAGTTTCAGAACCTGGGAAGCAAGAGCCTGGTCATAGGCCATGATCTCGCCAAGTTCCTTCGTTCCTGACTGGTCATTTTTAATAATTCCCAGTGCTTTAACGATGACAGTCGGCATTGCCGGAATGTCTTTCATAGTTTCGATTAGTTCTAATGCGTTTTGTGCCATAATTTTATACCTGTAAGTGTTTCTTTATTGATAAAAAGCTGCCGCCTGCTCCGAATCCAACTGCGAGAATAAACATGGCAAGGATAACCACGTTATTCGCCAGTATGGGAGCCGGAACAACGAAAAATTCGTGAACCCGTAAGAGTCCGTTATTCACTGTGTTCATGGGAAGAAGAGCAATCAAAGCACCCATAAATCCGTATATTGCGCCCTGCAATATAAGCGGTATTTTGATGTACCAGTTACTCACGCCCATAAGCCTCATAATTTCTATCTCTTCTTTTCGTGATTGTATAACCAATTGTATTGTATTATTAATTATCGTAATTGTCAAAATTGCAACCAGTATAACAACTACGAGCGTCACAGTATGAACGACATTGTTAAACATTTGCATTTTTTTCGCAATATCCTGGGCATAGTTCATGTCCTCAACGTCTTCATACTTTTTAATCTGGGTAAAGACTGTGTCTATGTTTTCAGGTTTGTCGACTTTGACATGCAGTGTGTCAGGCAGAGGATTTTCAAAATCCGGAACATCTATTTCTCTTTTCAGGTCATTCCAGGATTTTTCTTTAGGGATAATTTTTACCCGTTCAACATGCTCGATTGTTTTAATTTTGTCCGCAACCTGCTCTGCTTTAACGCTGTCTTTCAGGTAAACCGATATCTCAAGAACATTTCCCAGTTCGGTTACAAAAGAATTTAAAGACATTGTTGTTCTGAAAAGAGCGCCGAAAATAGTCAGAATAGCAGCCATTGTGGTCACAATAGCGAGATTTATCCAGCCCGTTCTTTTTATGCCGTTTACAGTCTCTAATCCTATTCTGTATATAATTCTCAGCTCTCTGAGCCAGTCCTTTGGTATATGTGATTTTACCTGTTTTTTTATTCTGCTTTTTGTATCACTCATAAGTACCTGCTTGTACGTCTCTTATGATTTGACCACCGTCAAGGGTCAAAACTCTTTTTCTGAAATAATCAACCATTGCATGGTCATGCGTGGAAACGAGAACAGTTATGCCCTTCTGGTTAATCTGTTCGAGAATCTGCATAATTTCCATGGAGTTTTTGGGGTCAAGGTTGCCTGTGGGCTCGTCCGCAATCAAAAGCGGCGGGCCGTTAACAATTGCCCTCGCAATACTGACTCTCTGCTGCTCTCCGCCCGAGAGCTCAGAGGGTTTTGCTTTCATTTTGTTCACAAGCCCGACGACTTTTAATGCGCCTGTAACCCTTGCCTCAATTTCTTTAGAACTCATGCCGAGCGTTCTTATAACGTAAGCGCAGTTGTCATAAACGCTCTGGTTTGTCAAAAGTTTGTAATCCTGAAAGACTATGCCCATGCAGCGTCTGAGGTTCGGAACCTCCTCTGCATCAAGGTCGGCAATATTTATGTTCCCAATCATAACGCTGCCCGTTGTCGGGACTTCTTCTCTGTAAAGAAGTTTCATAAGCGTTGATTTTCCGGCGCCTGACGCGCCCGTGATGAAGACAAATTCACCCGACAGGATATCGAGGTTTATATTTTTCAATGCATAGTTATTTTTGTATCTTTTGGTTACGCCTCTAAGTTGTATCATAAGCTTTTAAAAATCCTCTCTGCAAGGCACTCGCCCGTGAGTTTATAGTGGTTCATCAGCGCTCTCTGCTCGCCGCTTTGTCCGAATTCGTCAGCAATGCCAATTCTTGAGACTTTGACCGGATAATTTTCACTGAGCGTTTCACACACAGCCGAGCCGATTCCGCCGATTATTGAATGGTTTTCTATTGTAAATACTCTGTTAGTTTTCTTTGCGGAAGAAATTATAGTCTCTTTATCCACGGGTTTTACAACAGGCATGTGGATAACCTCCGCGTCAACCCCCTGCTTAGCCAGCAGCTCAGCACAATCAAGCGTCTCAACCAAAGTTTCGCCGTTAGAAATAAGGGTAATGCTTTTGCCCTCCCTGATTACATACGCTTTTTTCGGGTCAAATTTGTATTTTTCAGGGTCAAAAATGTTAACTACATTAGTTCTTGCCAGCCTGATATAAACAGGGCCGTTGTATTCAGCGGCAAACTTAATAACTTCATGTGTTTCAACGCAGTCAGCCGGAACAATAACCATCATGTTCGGAATAAGCCGCATAAGAGCGACGTCTTCAAGCGCCTGATGGCTGGCACCGTCTTCACCGACTGTTATGCCGCCGTGGGTTGCGACGATTTTGACATTGAATTTCGGGTAGCAGATAGAGTTTCTAATCTGGTCATATGCCCTTCCGGTCGCAAACATCGCAAATGTAGACACAAACGGAATTTTTCCCGTAGTAGAAAGTCCTGCTGCGGTCGTCATGGCGTCCTGCTCTGCTATTCCGAGATTAAAAAATCTGTCAGGAAACTCTTTGCCAAACATTGCCGTCTGCGTGGAACAGGACAGGTCTGCGTCCAGCACAACTATATTTTTGTTTTTATGCCCGAGCTCGACGAGCGTTTTGCCGTACTCTGAGCGAATGGATTTTTTTTCTTTTGTTTTATCTTTATTGAGCATTTTATTCCGCCTTTATTTGGAAAGTTCTGTCATTGCTGTTTCATATTCTGCGTCATTAGGCGCTTTGCCGTGCCATCCGGCATTATTTTCCATATATGAAACCCCTTTGCCCTTTGTTGTGTTTGCAATAATTGCAGTTGGTCTGTCCATAGTTTTTGCACTCTGAACAGCATCATATATTTCTTCTAAGTCATGACCGTCAATTTCTATTACATTCCAGCCAAATGCCTCAAATTTGTCCTGCAAAGGTTCGATTGCTTTAATATTTTCAGTACAGCCGTCAATCTGGAGCCTGTTTCTGTCGATAAATGCAATGATGTTATTCAAATTGTGATGAGAAGCATTCATAACAGCCTCCCAGACGCTGCCCTCCTGCATTTCACCGTCGCCCAGATAGACATATACAGTCGCAGGGTTTTTGTCGAGCCTGAGTCCGAGAGCCACGCCGCAGGCCATTGAAAGCCCCTGTCCGAGAGAGCCTGTAGAAACCTCAACACCCTTTGCATGTCTGCAAGATGGATGTCCCTGGAGATTTGAGCCCAATTTTCTGAATCCTGAAAGTTCGTCTGTTGAAAAATAGCCGCATCTTGCGAGTATGGAGTAGAGCGCAGCAGAAGCATGCCCTTTTGAGAGAATGAATCTGTCTCTTTTCTCAAAGTCAGGGGATTTGTCCCAGTCAGGACAGATTTTCATACACTTTTTGTACAGAACCGCAAGTATTTCGACTGCGCTGAGATTTCCGCCGGGGTGGCCGGATTTTGCACCGTGAATCATTGTTACAATATCCTTGCGCATCTCTTTGCAAAGCGCTTTCAACTCCCTTGTCTCATTCTCCGTTAAAGATTGCATTTTTTCACTCATAGCGGCTTTTTTGCCCTTTCACTCGTACGATTTTTAAAACTATTTTTCTGCTGCCACTTCCATTATAACCTTAATCAGGAATATTGGCAAAGTCGGAAATATTCGCTTAAACCTCTGAGGCTCTTTTAAAGTGCGGTAAAGCCACTCCAGTCCTGTTTTTTGCCAAATAACAGGCGCCCGCTTTACCACGCCCGACCAAACATCGAAACTTCCTCCTATGCCGATAAATACGCACCCGGGAAGTAATTGTTTCATTTCATTATTAAATATTTCTTGTTTTGGTGCGCCAAGCGCCGTAAAAAGAACATCAGGCGCGGCATTTTTTATATCTTCTTTAATCTGCAGTTCTTCGTCTTTTGAAAAGTATCCGTTTCTTGAGTAGACAATTTGTAGTTCGGGAAATTCATTTTGGAGATTTTCGCGTGTTTTTTGGATAATCTCTTCTTTTGCGCCGAAGAGAGCTATTTTGTAGCCGTTTTTTGCGCAGAGTTCAATTATTTTCTTTGCAAAATCAACCCCAGCAATCCGTTCCTGTTCCACCCCTTTGAGTTTTAGCGCAATCTTTACGCCTATGCCGTCAGGTATAACGAGTTCTGCGCTGTTCAAAATCTCGTCCATTGCAGAAATTGAGTGTCCCTGATTTATCATTTCGGGATTTATCGTCACAATCTGCATACCGGATTTTTCCTTAATACAGTTCCCGACTCTGTCAAGAGCCTCTGAAAAACTCACCAAATCTATGCCGTATCCCAAAATTTTTTTTCGTGTCTGTGTCATATGTCCATTCTAATAAAATTAATTTGTGAGCGCAACGCCTGATAAAAACCGGTATTAAAAAACCGGTCATCAGGCGCAAGCTCACATATTGCCGCCAACTTAAAATTAATTAAAAATATTAAATCCTGTTAAAAAAGTAGTCACAAAGAAAACAATTGCGACATACATAGTCAGTTTATTAAGACCTGATTCGGCATTTTTCTGTGAAGAAAACACCTGCGATGCTCCGCCTATCCCTGCAATTCCGTCGCCTTTGGGCGAATGAATAATTACAAGCAGAATCAAAAGTAATGCTGATATAATTTGTATAATCCAAAGTGCTGTAAGCATGTGTATTCGTCCTATCTGGTTATTTTACGGCAGCCATTTTCGGCAGCATGTAATTTAAATTATATATTAATACTATCACAAAAACTTTTTATTTGTTCAACTGTATATTTTTTAATATAAACAATCTTTACTTTTGAAGTATTGCCCGACTCGATAGACAGGCATGATTTTGGCACTTTCAAAGATTTTGAGAGAAATTTTACAAGCTCCTCATTGGCTTTGTTTTCGACGGCCGGTGCTTTAATTTTTACTTTAAGTGCACCGTCTAAAACCCCACAAAACTGATTTTTTGAGGAGTTTGGAACCGCTTTTATCTTCAAAAGCATGCCTTCTTCTTTTTTTGTGTAAAATTCAAATTCCTGCATAAATTTCTATCCGGTACTTGTATAGTCCACATTATAAGTGTACAATAAATTTTATGACTGATACATCTTTATTTGATGAAATAAGAGAGTTATTAGAGGCACAACACCGTTCTGAAGCGGATATTGCGGACATAAAACGCGCTTTTGACTACGCGTCTAAACTCCACGAAGGTCAGTACAGAATCAGTGAAGAACCTTATATCATCCATCCTGTCGAAGTTGCGAAAATACTGATTGACCTGATGGTCGACAAAAATACTATCATAGCTGCGCTCTTGCATGACGTAATCGAAGATACGGACACAAAACCCGAAGAAATAAAAGAGCTTTTCGGCGAAGATGTGCTGAATCTTGTTCAGGGCGTCACAAAACTGGGAAAACTCCAGTTTAAATCAAAAGAAGAGCGTCAGGCAGAAAATTTTCGAAGAATGTTTATTGCAATGGCAAATGATGTCAGAGTCATTTTCCTCAAGCTCGCCGACAGATTGCATAATATGCGCACACTAAATTACATGGCAGCAGCCAAACAACAGCGCATTGCCCAAGAGACTCTTGATATATTTGCCCCGCTTGCAAACCGTCTGGGTATTGGGAAAATCAAGGCTGAGCTTGAGGACTTATCTTTAAGATATTTAAATCCTGAAAAATATTTTGAAATTGCCCAGCTTGTTGCTTTAAAAAAGGCTGAACGCGATGCAACCATACAGGTTTTGATTGAAAAAATCGACAAACTGCTGAAACAAAACCATATCGAAGCTAAAATTTCCGGCCGTTCAAAGCACTACTACTCAATATACAGCAAAATGAAACGCCAGAATATTGCGTTCCATGACCTTTACGACATCTCTGCAGTCAGAGTAATCGTGAACACCGTAAACGAGTGCTACGAGGTTCTGGGGATTATCCATTCCCAGTTCAAACCTATCCCGGGCCGGTTCAAAGACTATATAGCAATGCCAAAAGGCAATCTTTACCGCTCGCTGCACACATCAGTTCTCGGCCCGCGCTCAAAACCGATTGAGGTTCAGATAAGAACGCATGAAATGCATCAGGTGGCTGAATACGGTGTTGCCGCACACTGGAAATACAAAGAGGTCGGATCAAAAGCTGTTACCAAAGAAGACATGTGCTTTTCCTGGATGCGCAAACTCGCTGAAATGGACAAAGAAACCAGAAATGCAGCTGAATATGTTGAAAGCGTAAAACTGGATTTGTTCTCTGATCAGGTTTTTGCGTTTACGCCGATGGGCGACGTTATAGACCTGCCTGTGAATGCGACGCCTGTTGACTTTGCGTTCAGAATCCATACCGACGTGGGCTTTAAAATCACCGGAGCCCTGATTAATGGACGTATTGCCCAGCTGGATACAAAGCTGAAAAACGGGGACATTGTCGAGATTATGACCTCAAAAAACGGCACTCCGAAGCTTGACTGGCTGAATTTTGTCGTAACTAAACTTGCACAGTCAAAAATCCGCCAGTGGTACAAGAAAAACAACAAAGAACAGCATGTACAGCTCGGCAGGAACATGCTTGAGGCTGAGCTTACAAAACAGAAGTTCGATGAACTTCTCAAATCCGGTGAACTCCGCGATATCGCTCTCCAGATGAACTATGCTTCACAGGATGACCTTTTTGCGGCTCTTGGATACGGTGAAACTACCGTAAATAAAATTACAAACAGAATCAGAAAACCGGAAGACCCGGAACAGCCTATCATTTCGCATACTAAAACCAAAAAATCGAAAAATGATATTGTCGGGCTGGAGGGAATGCTCTACAGCTTTGCTAAATGCTGTACTCCGATTCCGGGCGAGCCAATAATAGGAGTCGTTACACGAAGCAAAGGTGTTACTGTTCACAGGATAGACTGTCCGCTTCTTGAGAATATTCCCGAAGAACGATACATGGACATAAAATGGGCAGATACAAATCTTAACAAAACCTATGTTGCGTCTATCAGAATCGATGTTCAAGACAAACTCGGAATTCTGAAAGATGTCATGATTCAGCTTGCTGACTGCAATACAAATATCGCATATGCAAACATTAAATCCAATACCGTTAAGAAAATCGGAATTATAGAAATGGGTATCGAAGTGGACAATATAACCCGTCTGAGAGACGTCATCACAAAACTGCAGTCCATTCCCGAAGTCATTTCAGTAAAACGTATTCAGGGAACTGCCGAAAGAAAATCAAACATCCCCTCCGCTGCGAAGAAAAAAACTACAAAATAATCGGCATGGGTTTGCAGTCTCTATAGCATAACTTAGCATGCCTTTAAAGGGATTGTAAATTTTTATTAAAATTATTATCAAAATAGTAAACATTTTAATAATAATAGATTAATATACATGTACAAATCCCCAAATCTCCTCCCAAGATTATGAAGTATAAGCTGCAATGCAGCTTTTTTTTTAAAAGCCTGCATTCCGCCTGAAATCGGGATTCGAGACCTTCGGGATATTTGTGGAATTGTAAAGTATTTATTAAAATATTTGTAATCATTTGATTTTAATGTTACAATTAATGTTACAATTTTTTAATAAATGACATGAAAAACAGCAATTTTATTTTTTACGCATACTTATTATCAGTGTGAAGGTTTAAAGTAAAAATGTGGAGTCACTATATGAATGTATCATCAGTTAATTGTTCGCCCATAAGACCAAGCTTTGGACAGGAACAACAAAAACCAAAAACAAAAACTGTCGACTTTGACAAAGCGGCTGATATAATTAACAATATTGATGTTAAAAATTTTGACGAGCGTTCTGCCCGTAATATAGCCAAACTCGCTGAAGCTATTAATGAGACAGAAGAAAACGCAAAATATACAAAACCGCTCAAACAGTTTTTAACAACAGTTTCTTTGGCTTTTGCCAGCGGCATTGTTGCTAAAGGTACTGCTGTAAAAGTTATGCAGGCTGTTGAAAAGAACGTTCCGCTTATGGACTGGGTTTCTAAAGAAGCCACCAGATACGGACAAAAATTTGCATCAGGTATTAAAGTTTCTGACGCAAGAAATTTCAAGGGTTTTGTATCCAGACTTGCAGATGACAGTATTACCTGGATGAAAGGTTTTGCGAAAAAAGGATTAAAACAGAATCAGATTGATGAATTTGTTGAAAAGAATTCAAAAGATCTTATGAATGCACAGGAAACTGCGTTCCTGAAAGACGCAGCAGCTACCCAGAATGCATTAAGAAAAGTTATTGCCAACTCTGCCGCTCTGAGCACCGGCGCCGGAGTTATTGTTCAAACCACTAAAGATAAAAATGAAGATGGTGTTCCTGATATGTTTCAAGGCAAACAGGCAAAAGATGATGTTTTGAGAGACAAACTCATCGATGCCGCAATTGAAACTATCATGTCTTAATTTTTAAGTGCTTTAATATTATAAAGAGCCGGTTTGCCCAAACCGGCTTTACTTTTATGAATAAAACTGATTGGCTTGCGGGGTTTGTAAGTGCCTGTTCTTTCCCCGTCATTGCGAGGGCGTCCGGAGGATGACCGAAGCAATCCAGTCAACTGATGTTTTGCATTCCATCGCTCGGCTTCACAGCCGCCAAAATCCGCGTCTTGGATTATTGACGTTCGCAAGGTTTTGCACTCCGCTTTGATTTGCTTCGCAAATCCCGCGTCGTCTACCTTGCTCACATGGCTGTTCGCTCGCCCTTATGGGCTCGACTCCACAGCCGCCAAAATCCGCGTCTTGGATTTCCTTCACGCTCAGCTCTGCCGCTCGTTTGGCTTTGCCAGTACTCGCTTCGAGCTTCGCTCCCCGGGTTTCACCCGTACGGAAATCCGCTCTTGGATTACGGGCGCTCGCAAAAAGCGTGGTTTTTGCTCGCATGGGCACTTGCTTCGCATCGTGCCC
>CALUPY010000033.1 GCA_944322755.1 Candidatus Gastranaerophilales bacterium
TCAAAAGATGCCTTAATGCTCTGATTGAACAAACTTATCCGAATATTGAAGTAGTCTGTGTAAATGACGGCTCCACGGACAATTCTTTGGAAATTTTAAATGAATTTGCCCAAAAAGACAAAAGAATAAAGGTTTTTAATAATGAGAACCAGGGTGCTGCTAAATCCAGAAATTTCGCATTAAGTCATGCTTGCGGAGCGTACATAATGTTTTGCGACGCAGATGACCGGTATGAAAAAGATATGGTAGAAACTATGGTTTCTGCTGTTGTTGAAAATAATGTTGATATAGCAATGTGTGACTGCAATATTATAGACTTGTCAGACGGGAAACTTCAAAATGAATCAGTAAATAACTATCATTATCTGCACTTAAAAGGTTTTTATAAACTTACAGAAAAAAATCTAAGAAAAATAAATGTCGTTTTGTGGAATAAAATATTAAAAAAAGACATTATAGACAGGTATAACATAGAATATCCCGAGAAATACGAACATGATGACTGCATTTTTGTTTATAAGTATCTTTCTCAGTGTAAAACATACTATGGAGTAGACAAAGAACTATACAACTATGTAGTAGGCAACATAAACTCGCTAATGGGAAAAATTTTCTCAAACCGGAATAATGAAAGCAAGTTCGATTTTATTTTTTGCTGGCAAAATTTGTATGATTTTTTAAATATGCACAAAACACCGTTTAAAAATTATTTTATTAAATCAAGTAAGTCACAAATAAGAGTTTTCTATACTATGCTGAAAAAACAAGATAAAGAAAAAGCTTATCTGCTCATAAAACAGCTGATTGAAAAAAATCCTATGCTCCTTGAATATGAAGAATTTGTAGAAATAAATAACACCCGAACAATTGAGGAGTTTGAAAAAACATTTTACAAACAAAAAGTTTCAACGCTTGAAAAAATTTTTTCAATAAAAAATAACTACCAAAAAACTCACAAAGTTTTACGAATTTTGGGTATCAAAATAAATATAAAAAAGAAAACAAAACAAAAAGCAAAAATAAGTTTGGGAGAGAATAATGTCTAAAAGAATATTGGTGACCGGCGGCGCCGGATTTATCGGTTCACATTTGTGCAAAAGACTTCTTGATGAAGGTAATAATGTAATCTGTCTTGACAACTTTTTTACAGGTTCAAAGAAAAACATTGAAGAACTTTTAGATAACAGCCGATTTGAGCTTGTTCGCCATGATATAACAAAAGAATATTATGCAGAAGTAGACCAGATATATAATATGGCCTGTCCTGCAAGTCCGCCGCACTATCAGTATAATCCTATTAAAACAATGAAAACATCAGTGCTCGGCATAATAAATATGCTCGGGCTCGCAAAACGCTGCAAAGCCACAATCTTACAGGCCTCCACCAGCGAAGTCTACGGCGACCCGCATGTACATCCTCAGGTTGAAACATACTGGGGAAATGTAAATCCCATAGGCATTAGAAGTTGTTATGACGAGGGAAAACGCTGTGCGGAAACACTTATGATGGATTACCACAGACAGAATAATGTTGACACAAGAATTATAAGAATTTTTAATACCTACGGTCCGAATATGGATCCGCAGGATGGAAGAGTAGTCTCGAACTTTATTGTTCAGGCACTGCAAGGGCAAGATATAACAATATACGGAGACGGTTCACAGACACGTTCGTTCTGTTACGTCAGTGATTTGGTAGACGGAATAGTCAAAATGATGAATAATCCTCAAAAATTTATAGGCCCGGTCAATTTGGGGAACCCCTCGGAGAGAACTATTCTTGAGTTTGCAAAACTGATTATTGAAATGACAGGTTCAAAATCAAAAATTGTATACAAACCTCTGCCTGGAGACGACCCGACGCAGAGAAAGCCTGATATTTCTCTTGCGAAAAAAGAACTCGGCTGGGAACCCAAAGTCGATATAAGAGAGGGTATCGAGAAAACTATTGAATATTTCGATAAAAAATTAAAGGAGAATAAATAAATGAAAGTATGTGTAATCGGAACTGGTTATGTAGGTCTTGTGGCAGGCACATGTCTCGCTGAAATGGGAAACGATGTAATTTGCGTGGATAAAGACGAAAAGAAACTTGAACAGTTGAAAAACGGAATAGTTCCTATTTATGAACCAGGACTTGAAGAACTTATAAAAGTGAATGTAAAGGAAAACCGTCTGACTTTCACAAACGACCTGAAAACAGCAGTCGAAAAATCTCTCGTGTGTTTTATTGCTGTCGGAACCCCGCAGGGCGAGGACGGTTCTGCTGATTTGAAATATGTTTATCAGGTCGCAGAGGACATAGGAAAATCACTCAACGGCTACAAAGTTATCATAGACAAATCTACAGTTCCTGTCGGAACTGCCGAACAGGTCACAAAAATAATTAAATCACAGACTACAGAAGAGTTTGACGTGGTGTCTAATCCCGAGTTTTTAAAACAGGGCGCGGCAGTAGATGACTTTTTAAAACCCGACAGGGTTGTAATCGGTTCGAACAGCCAGAGAGCGACAGAAATAATGCAGGAGCTGTATGCGCCGTTTTTAAGAACAGGCAACCCTGTAATTATAATGGACGTTAAATCAGCAGAAATGACAAAATATGCGGCTAACTCTTTTCTTGCCGTAAAAATTTCATACGCAAACGAAATCGCAAATATTTGTGAAAAAGTAGGTGCTGACGCTGAAATGGTGAGAATAGGTATGTGTGCCGACAAAAGAATCGGTTCACAGTTCTTGTTCCCAGGCCTCGGATACGGCGGAAGCTGTTTCCCTAAAGATGTCAAAGCTCTTTTAAAAACAGCCAAGGACAATGACTGTGACTACCAGCTGCTTAAATCAGCCGATGATGTAAACAAAAAGCAGAGACAGATTTTTATTAATAAGATATTAAAAAGATTTGGAAATGATTTAAAAGGAAAGACATTCGGAGTGTGGGGTCTTGCATTCAAACCTAAGACAAACGACATGAGAGAAGCTCCGGCAATCACAATAATCAATGCACTTCTTGAAAGAGGCGCAAAGGTGCAGGCATATGACCCGAAGGCCTTTGATTCCGCCGAATTTTATTTCAAAGACAACATTGTTTACGCAAAATCCTCCTATGATGCACTGGAAGGTGCTGACGCAATGCTGCTTCTTACGGAATGGAACGAGTTCAGGAGACCGGACTTTGAGAGAATAAAATCACTTTTAAAGACACCTGTTATCTTTGACGGCAGAAACCAGTACAACGGCAAACGGCTGCTGGAAGCAGGTTTTGAATATTACTGCGTAGGCAGAAAGTATATATTGTAAAAGTACCGGAAGTTTAAAACGAAAATAATACGGAGCAAAGAGAAATGACAAATTATAACACCGCGCAAGCTCAAAATGCTAAAATATCTATAATTATGCCTGTTTATAACGCAGAAAAGTTCCTAAGAGAAGCACTGGACTCTCTTTGTAAACAGACTATGAAGGATATTGAAATTCTATGCGTCAACGACGGCTCTTCTGACAACTCCCTTAATATTTTAAGAGAGTATGAAAAAAAAGACCACCGTATAATTGTCTTTTCTCAGCCTAATTCCGGACCTGCTATGGCCAGAAATCTTGCTCTCTCTTTCGCTAACTCCCCCTTCGTTATGTTCTGTGATGCTGACGACTCTTATGAACCGACTATGTGCGAAGAAATGTATGAGGCGATAAATGGCTCCTCCTATGATTTTGTTATGTGCGATGCCAATATTATCGAAACTGATAAAAATACAAGAAGTCCAGGTGCTGTTGATTATAACAGGTTAAAAACTTTCGGACATATCTCTTTAGATAATTCTTCTAAACCGCTCATCCAAACCATCCTCTGGAATAAAATCTTTAAAATGGACATCATTAGAAAATACGATATCTCCTTCCCAAATGGCTTTGAAATGGACGATGACGCTTTTATTTGTCTGTATCTCGCTTGCTCTAATTCTACTTTCGGACTCAATCGAAAACTCTATAACTATCGACTCTCCTCTAACTCTATCGTCGCTAACTATTACTCCAATCACGTTAATAAGCTCCTACACCTCGCTTGTGCTTATCAATTCGCGATTGCTAATTTGATTAAACTCAAACTATTCCACGAGAATATTCCGTGGTTAACAGTGGGGTTAGATTCAAAATTTAAATGGGTGTTAAATTTATCAAATAAAAAAAACGCCATTAAGTTTATGAAAATGTTTAACAAAAAGGTGTTAAGACATTTTTCTTATAACGACATAAAAAACTTTCCATTGCTTTTAAACTGCAAAAAAGGAAAATACAAAGAAGTCTATTATTTACATAAAGGCATCAAGTACACATCTTACTGGGGAATTGTTACAAGGAAAAAATCCAAACACGAGGAATCTATTTCTTTTTTAGGCTTGCAGGTCAAAAAGGCAATATAAAATCCGGAAGGAAAAGTATTTTATAAATAACAGATTTATGAGGCTTTATGAGTACAAATTCAAAAATTTCTAAACAAAAAATTTCAATCATCATACCTGTTTACAATGCTGAAAAAACAATCACAAGATGTTTGGAGGCATTAAAGAATCAAACTTACACAAATATCGAAGTTATCTGTGTTGATGACGGTTCTAAGGATAAAAGCCGGGATATATTACAGGAATATGCGGCAAAAGATAAAAGATTTCTTGTTTTTACACAAAAGAACTCCGGCCCGGCAAAAGCCAGAAATTTAGCCCTGAGTAAATCATCCGGTGAATATATAATGTTCTGTGATTCCGATGACTGGTACGAACCGGATATGGTCAAAGAAATGATAACTGTACTTGAACGGGAAAATGTCGATATTGTTATGTGTGACTGTAATATAAACTATTTAGATGACTATAATATGTATCCAAAATGGTATAGAGACTGGCACTGTTTGAAATACAAAGGTTTTATCAATCTTGATTCTCAAATTAAGGACAAAATAAATACCGTAATATGGAATAAAATTTTCAAAAGAGATTTAATAGAAAAATATGACATTCAGTATCCTTGTGAATATGAACATGACGATTCCGTGTTTTTCTGGAAATACATATTTGCATCTTCAACATATTACGGCTTAGATAAAAAATTATACAATTATACTTTGGGTAATCCAGATTCTGTTTCTGCAAAATACAGAAATAAAAAATCATCTCCGCACGAGTTCGACTTTATTTTATCATTGGAAGAAATTTTTAGATTTATACAAAAACATCCAGAATTAAATAATGACTATTCTGTATATGTGTCGCACAGCGTGGGGACAATAAAATTTTATTACAAAATGCTATCCGAACAATCTAAGAAAAAAGCTTTTAAAATAATAAAAAAAGTGGTAAACAAAAATATCAAATTTTTAGAACAATATAACAAAGATTATTTGTTCATCTTCCAAACAAGGAAATTTAAAACATTTGATAACTTTGTCCAACACGATATAAAGGGGAAAGAGTCTCTGCTGCAGGAGATTTTCTCAGTTAGAAATGAAGGAATAAGGAAGGTAATTACTATATTTGGGTTAAGAATAAAAATTAAAAGAAAATAAAATAGCTGAAAGGATTAAAATGGGTAAAAAAATATACATAGGGATGAGTGCAGATTTGCTGCACCCGGGGCATCTTAATATTATCAACGAAGCAAGAAAGCTGCTGGAGAAACTCGGCGGAGGTGAAATTGTAGTCGGACTTTTGACAGACAAGGCAATTGCCAGCTACAAAAGACTTCCTTATATGAACTGGGAGCAGAGAAAAATTATTATAGAGAACGTAAAAGGTGTCACGAAAGTTGTTGCGCAGGAAACCCTAGATTATGTACCGAATTTGTTAAAGATAAAACCTGATTATGTATTGCACGGAGATGACTGGAAAACCGGTGTGCAGGCAAAGACCCGCCAGAGAATAATAGATGTAATGTCAGAATGGGGAGGGGAAGTCATTGATATCCCATACACGGAGGGAATCTCTTCAACAAAGCTCAACAATGTACTAAAAGAAATTGGTACGACGCCGGAAATCAGATGCCACAGATTAAGAAGGCTGCTTGATTCCAAAGATATAGTCACCATTTGTGAAGCCCACAACGGTTTAAGCGGACTCATTGTAGAAAACACCTCAATCAATGAAAACGGGAAAAAAGTAGAATTTGACGGTATATGGATTTCATCGCTGACCCAGAGTGCGGCCCAGGCAAAACCGGATATCGGTTATCTTGATACAACGACCAGAATGACAACATTAAATGATATTCTCGAAGTAACAACGAAACCGATTATTTATGACGGCGACAACGGAGGTCCTCAGGAGCATTTTGTCTTTACTGTTAAAACACTTGAACGTCTCGGCGTATCAGCGATAATTATTGAGGATAAAATAGGGCTCAAGAAAAACTCTCTTTTTGGTACAGAAGTTTTTCAAGAACAGGACAAACCGGAAGATTTTGCTGAAAAAATTAAAGCCGGTAAACAGGCACAGGTCACGGATGACTTCATGATTATTGCCAGAATAGAAAGTTTAATTCTTGAACAGGGAATAGAAGATGCAATAGAAAGAGCTAAAACATATCTCAATGCCGGAGCTGACGGAATAATGATACACTCAAGACAAAAAACATTTGATGAAATTAAAGAGTTCGCAAAGTTATATAACAAACTGCCGAACAGGAAGCCGCTTGTTGTAGTGCCTTCGTCATACAATCAGGTAACAGAGAAAGAACTTATAGAAAACGGAATTAACATAGTTATTTACGCGAACCACCTTCTCAGAGCTGCTTATCCTGCTATGGTGCATGCAGCAACTTCTATCCTTGAACATCACCGCTGTAAAGAAGCATCTGATGAATATTGTATGAAAATCAAAGATATTATCACACTGATACCGGGAGCGAAATAATGAAGCCTGCTGATTTGTTCAATATATTAAAAGAAAACAATATAAACTGTTTTTGCGGGGTTCCGGACAGCCTGCTGAAAGATTTTTGTGCATATATCACAGACCATACGGATCCAAAACAGCACACAATAACAGCTAATGAGGGGAATGCAGTCGGACTTGCTGCCGGGCACTACCTTGTGACAGGCAACCCTGCCTGTGTCTATATGCAAAACTCCGGAATCGGAAACTGCGTAAATCCGCTTCTGTCATTGACAGATGAGGAGGTTTACAATATTCCGGTGCTGATGTTTATCGGTTGGAGAGGTGAGCCTGACAAAAAGGATGAACCGCAGCATATAAAACAGGGCAAAGTTACGGACAAACTTCTTGACGCAATGGGTATTTGCTATGAAATACTTCCTCAGGATTTTGATGCAGCAAAAATTCTTCTTAAAAAAGCTTTCCGATACATGAAAGAAACCGACAGACCATTTGCTTTTATTGTAAGAAAGGGCACTTTTGAAAAATACACGCTCAAGAACAAAAAACATAGTGAATTTGAACTCAAGCGTGAAGATGCAATAGAAACTATCGTCAAACATCTAAAACCGTCTGATGTTGTTGTCTCTACAACAGGACATATCTCAAGAGAATTGTATGAAATCAGAGAAAGATTGAATCAGTCACACAAATACGATTTTCTAACTGTAGGTTCAATGGGGCATTCAAGCTCAATAGCACTCGGGATTGCTCTGGAAAAATCCGACAGGGATATCTATTGTTTTGACGGAGACGGCGCATTTTTAATGCATCAGGGCGCAGCAACCGTCAACGCAAGCAAAGAGCTTACAAATTTTAAACATATAATACTAAACAATGAAGCCCATGATTCAGTAGGTTCGCAGCCGACTGCAGTTTATAAATCCAATCTCTCAAACCTGGCTCTTGCCTGCGGTTACGAAAAAGCATTCTCTGTAAAGACACAAGAAGAGCTTGAAAAAATTCTGCCGGAGTTTATGAACAGCCGATACTGCAGCTTTCTGGAGATAAAAGTAAAATGCGGAGCACGTGAAGATTTGGGCAGACCGAAAGAAAAACCGCAGGAAAACAAAAAAATCTTTATGGAAAACCTTGCCCAGATGGAATTTATACACAGAGGAGCTGTTGAAAATTTATCCACAATTTTAAACACAGAAAAATCAGGAAAGCTGCTGGTTTTCACGGGAAAGAAATCTTTTGAAAAAATCAAAAACAGATTTGAAGAGGAAACAGCAGGCTGCAAAATAGAATACTACAACGACTTTGAAATCAATCCGAAAAAAGAGGACATCGAAACAGCAATAAAAAAGATAAAACCCGGCTTTGATATAATAATAGCAATCGGCGGCGGAAGCGTAATAGATTTTGCCAAAGCATACAGATATTATACAAAATGCCGTAAAAAACTGATAGCAATCCCGACCACAAGCGGCACGGGTTCTGAGGCAACACAGTTTGCTGTTATATACATAGACGGTGTGAAACATTCACTGGACGATGTATCTATACTGCCGGAATACGCAATTGTGGATTCTGAATTTTCACACAGCGCACCGGGATATCTGAAAGCTTGCAGCGCAATGGATGCATTTTGCCACGCTATAGAAAGTCTTTGGTCTGTAAAATCAACACCGCTGAGCAGAGAATATGCCAAACAGGCAATGGAGCTTTGCAGAGATAATATTGTTGATTATGTAAATTCTGACAGCGCAAAAGCCGCAGAAGCAATGGCAACAGCCGCAAATCTTGCAGGAAAAGCAATAAACATTTCGAGAACCACAGCAGCACATGCGCTTTCTTATGCTTTGACTTCTTTATACAGCCTTCCTCACGGGCATGCTGTTGCATTGAGCATAGGAAAACTGGCTGAAATTAATGCAAAAATCACAGACGAATGCTGCAATGATGCAAGGGGCAGTGAATTTGTTAAAAAGAGGATGCAGGAAATATGGAATATTTTAAACACCAATAATCCTGGAGAATATTTTTCGCAACTGTTCAAAAAAGTTAACCTGAAAAGGCCAGAAAACATTGACTCAAAAAGGATTGCAGAAGGTGTAAATGCAGACAGGCTGAATAATAATCCATATAAACTATCGAAACAAGATTTACTTTACATTTTGGGAGGGCAAAAATAGTGGGTGCTGATATATCCATCATTATACCGGTATATAATACTGAATCACAATATCTTAGAGAATGTCTTGACAGTGTAATTAATCAGACATTTCGAAATATAGAGATAATTTGTATAAATGACGGTTCAACTGACAATTCACTTGAAATTCTCCGGGAATATGCCCGAAAAGACAAAAGGATAATAATAATCGATAAAGAAAATGCAGGTCAGGGTGCTGCCAGAAACGACGGATTAAAAATCGCAACAGGCAAGTATATTATGTTTGTTGATAGTGATGACTGGCTTAAGAATGAAGCCTGTGAGTTATTATATAATAAAGCAGAAAATGATAATGTAGATATAGTGTATTTTAATGCAACGTATTACAACTGCCAAAATAAATCAAAGTCTCTGTTTACACGGGTTAGAGAGCTATTTAATATTTATGCAGATAAAAGATTCCGTGTTTCTGATAAATATCATCTCTGCGTTTTGCAAACCAGAGAACCCTGGTATAAAATCTACAAGCTTGAATTTTTAAAACAGAATAATATAAAATTTTCAGAATATAGAAGAGGTGAAGATACTGCATTCTGGTTAAAATTATTATTATCCAGACCCTATGCCAGTATTTTATTTAAAGAATTATATAATTATCGGATTAATATAGCAAATTCAATTTCAGCAACAGGGCGAGAACATGTTGACATTCTTAAAAAAGTTCATATTGAAAGTTTAAAAACAATCCTGAACTCCAGCTTAAACGCACTAAACAAAAAGACATTTCTGAACTCACAGATTAACTGGTTTAATTATTGGACAACATACAAATATTCAAAAAAAGAATTAAAACGAAATGAAAAAATCAGAAAAGATGCAAATCGCATTTTATTTGATTATTATGATAAGAAGGAACTTAAAAAAATTATCAAGTCAGAACTTTTCTGGAAGGATTACGAAAAATACAAAATTCGGCTTAAAAAACTGCCAAAATTGTTATTTAGTGTAACAAATCAATTTGGTGCCAATAAAAAACACAAAGTTCTAACTATTCTCGGGCTAAAGATAAAGTTTAGATGTAACTCATATAAAAACATACAGAAGAATTACTGTGAGTTAATAGCAAAACTTAAAACCAAATCAAAAAATTCAAAAATTACCATTGGTTTTTTAGTTGATGAAAAAGCAAAATGGAAAAACGAATTTTTGTATAAAGAGCTGCAAAAGACGGAAATATTTGAGCCTCTTGTAATTGTTACGAAAAAATATGAAGGATATAATCCTCAGGATGAACAAACAATTGATGACTATATTGATAATATAAAGTTTTTCCAAGAAAACGGATATAATGTAAAAATAGGATACGATTATACTAAAAAACAATATGTAAATATTAATGATTTTCATTGTGATATATTGTTTTATCAGCATCCCTGGGACTGGTTTCCTTCACAGTCAGTCGCATCAAGCTGCAAAAACAGCATTACCTGCTATGTCCCATATTTTATACCGACATCCTATTTTCCGTCGGAATATAACAGACCATTGCACAGATATGTATTCAGACACTATATTTTAAATAAATCAATTAAAAATTTTTATGAAAAACAGCTGGGACACAAAATACCGAATTTACGCATCGTAGGACATCCTGTACTCGACAGTTTACAGGAAAAATTAACTAAAAAGAGAACAAAAAATAAAAAAATAACAGTATTGTATGCACCTCACTGGTCAATAGGAGACAGAGACAATAATCTTAAATGGG
This sequence comes from Candidatus Gastranaerophilales bacterium, assembly GCA_944322755.1. Lineage (GTDB taxonomy): Bacteria > Cyanobacteriota > Vampirovibrionia > Gastranaerophilales > Gastranaerophilaceae > CALUPY01. Next base: position 10,808 of record CALUPY010000033.1, read on the forward strand.
GAACATTTGAATGGTCAGGGAAATTTATACTTGATTATGCAAAGCAGCATCCCGAGCTTAATTTTATTTTCAAACCACATCCGGTTTTGAAAAGACGCATAGAAGTATGCGAAGTTATGACGCCTGATGAGATTGAAACATACTGGAATGAATGGAGAAAAATCGGCAGAGTTTGCGAAGATTCAAATTATATCGATTTATTTTCAGAATCGGATTTTATGATAACTGATTCAGGAAGCTTTTTAACTGAATACGCACTGATCGGCAACCCGATTATTCACCTGTGTTCGCCCAAAGGCATGAAATACAACTACTTTGTCCAAAAGCTTTGCTCCACATACTATTCTGCTTATAATAAAGACGAATTATTAAAACATTTATCAGACTTAATAAACAACAATGATTACAAAAAAGAAATCCGGCTGAATACGGTAAAACAGCTTAATCTGATTGGAGTCAATGCCTCAAAAAATATAATAAAAGATATTAAACAATTTTTGGAAATATAATGTGAATTTGTAAAAAAGCAGTTTTCACCTGCATACACAGTTATTAGTCAAATATAGCGACTATTCAGTAGCTGTTCTTGAAGAAATCTCGACATCTTACATAGTGAATTGTACTTTCACTATGAATTCTATAACATTCATAGATTAGCACAATCATTATTATCATTAAACCCAAATTTTTGGAATTTAAGCTAAAAACAAGGATGAAAAGGAATAGTAATTGAACAAAAAGAATATTTGAACTCGCAGAAACGTATGTTGTAAGAATAATAGAAGCCCGTCTTCAAAACAATTTCTATTTAATTTTGCTGAAATCAGAAAAACTATACGACATATCAGACATTAAGTGCAGAAAAAGAAGAATTAAGTACTCAGAAATTAAAAACTTGACAAAGCTGATAATAACATCTATTAGACAAACGCATTTAATACTAAAGTTTAGCAAGCATGCACATGCTATATTTATAAAAGTTGATTTCGATGAAAAAAGAACAATATGTGAAATTATGGGTTCGAACTTTTATTATAAAGACAAAAAAGTAAGCGTAGAGCTTACTTCCGTCTTTGATTTATTGATAAATAATCAATTTTTAAATAATGGCGGGACCGACGAGGCTGTCTTGGATTATTGGCGGTTCACAACTTTTACACTCCGTTATTGTTTTTCTTACGAAAAACAGCACTCCGTCAAGTTGTTCACAGGGACGTGACTAGACCTCACTTCGTTCGGTCGTCGCACTTGCCAAAATCCGCCGAACTCGCAAAAGCGATTCTCACCACTATCAATTCAGCCATTAAAAAAAGCCACACAAGGTGGCTTCTTTTAATGGCGGGACCGACGAGGCTCGAACTCGCGACCTCCTGCGTGACAGGCAGGCACTCTAACCAACTGAGCTACGATCCCACACCATATTCAATTTTCATTTTTGGAATGTAGCTCAGTTGGTTCTAAATTTAAAGAACGTTCGCTTCCGCTCACTAGGGCTACGATCCCACACCATATTCAATTTTCATCAAAACACCCAAGAACTTTACGTTAAAGCAGCTAATTTTAAGCCTTTCACTTCAATGTGCCCTTCTGGTGTAAAATGATTATAATCCACTAAAAAAATTTTTTCAACTATTTTTTTATTGGAGTTATATATATGTTTCCACCAAATATTATTAAGAGATAAACATAATGTCCTTCCGAACTTGTTTCGGAATCTTACCATTAACAAGGACCTCTGACAAACCAGACATTTTGCACTAAATCAAAGATTTCGTCAAAAGCAGTCAAACAAGTTCAGCGTGACAATTTTAGCCATTATTAGTGAAATTTGCTATAAAAGTCCCTTTTTTATTTTTCAATACTGTTTATGTTGACTATAATATACAATATAGCTAAAATAAGAATTGTCTGGCATAATAGCCTCACTTCAAAGATAAGGAGATAAATGAAGATACTGATTGTAGGTTCAGGAGCAAAAGAATATACACTGGCTAAAATATTTTCTGGATACAACAGTGTAGACACGGTGTTTGTAGCACCGGGAAATGATGCAATCGGTGAGTTTGCAAACTGCATAGATATAAAAGCAAACAACACTGATGAATTACTGGAATTTGCAAAGATAAATGAAATTGACCTTACGGTTGCATCTTCAGAACAGGCTGTTATGTATGAAATAGCTGAAAAATTTAATGAAGCAGGTCTGCTTATTTTTTCTCCCACGGCAGCTGCATCAAGAATCTGCACTAGCAAATCTACCGGCAAAAAATTCATGTACAAAACAAAAATACAAACGCCAAAATTTGGTGTTTTTGACAGAGAAAATATTGCAGTTGACTATGCAAGACGTTCAAAATATCCGCTGCTTTTAAAAACAGACAATCACTTGCCGGGAGAAAACACTATTGTTTGCAATTCCTTCAAAGAAGCAAAACGAAAAATCGAAGACAGTTTTTCAAATTTCAATAAAAAAATAGTACTTGAAGATTTTGTTGAAGGCCCGGAGTTTTCTTATTACATAATAACAGATGGTTACAACGCAATGCCTTTAATGTCAGTTGTACCTTATAAATATAATCTTGACGGAAATGGAGGGCTTATTACATCAGGAACAGGTGCTTATGCACCGTTTTATATGCTGGATACAGCGTTAGAAAGCCGTATTTTTAAAGAAATTGTATACCCTGTACTCGACTCACTTGCCAAAAACAAAACAAATTATGTCGGTATATTGGGTATAGACATTATTTTGGATAAAGATAAACAATTAAATGTACTTGAGTTTAATTCATTTTTGCAGGAACCGGATGCGCAATGCATACTTAAACTTTTAGACTGCAATTTGATTAACTTAATGAAAGCAGCTATTGCCGGTTCTCTTGCTGATGATTACACAGAAATACCCCTAAAATCCGGTTACGCAGCATCTGCTGTTCTGACAGCAGGAAATTATCCTTCAAATCTAAAAAAAGGTTCAATTATTTACGGATTAGAAGAAGCAGAAGAAGAGGACGTAGAAATTGCGCACTTTAAAACCCGGAAAAACATATATTCAGAATATGAAACATTAGGCGGCAGAGCCATTGCAGTTACAGGAGCGGCGTCGACCCTGGGGTTGGCTGTTGATAAAGTATATGAAGCAATACAGCTTATCAATTTTGACGGTATGAAATACAGAACAGATATCGGCAAACGTATACCGGCAGGCATCTTATGATTATTAAGAGAAAGTGCGCAGCTTGCGGAGAAATTAAAGACAGGACCGAATTTATAAAAATAACACGTGCTGCAGATACCGGAGAAATTGTTATTGCACCTGATTCAAAAACAGTAGGTCGCTCTGCATATCTATGCAAAAATGAAAACTGCATAAAAACTGCATTTAAAAAAGACCGGCTATTTAAAGTTCTAAAAGCACGCAAAGATTCTTCTTTGCAAGAGAGAATTGAAAAATTCATTGATGAATAAGCAGACGCAATTCTAAGTTGTTTTTAGGTTTTATAGAAATATGGTTAATATCCCTCGCATAAGTAACATAGAATACTCATCGGACAAATCCGCTGAAAAAACAGCAATGCAGTATGAACCAATGCCTCAAACCGCCCCAGCTTCTGAGATTGATGAAAAGAAAAGCAGCGCAGCAATAACATCAATTGCAAAAGCAGGGATGCTCATAAAAAAGGAGATACCCAAAGAATATCTTAATATTTTGAAGGATTTTGATGAGGAGAGTAAAATCCACAAACTTCCTTTGAGAGAAAAACTTGTTATCTTACAGCGGCTTGCAATAATGAACACGGAGACAAGGAATAATGCTGAGTGGATGTATCATTCTTGCAGCGATATGGATTACATTTCAGAAATACTTAATAATCCTGATAAATATTATACATTGGTTACTTATGCAAAATTCATTGTAGACAATGATTTTTTGCGCCAGAAAAGCAATAAAAAGTTAAAAAACACACTTGCCACAAAAATAGCAATAATGAGATACCGCGACCCGCAAAGCTGGAGGAATCTAGTAACCTCAAAAGGTTACAAAGCAATAACAGAAGGCGCTCTCAGACTGGATGTCATAAAAAATCTAGAAGCTGACACTGTTATAGATGAAAATTATTTTTACAATAAGTTTGATGAATGCGAAAGAAACATCATCAGGTCACTTACGGAAATGAAGGTTAGCGACGAGTTTAAAGAAAAATTTTTGAAAATAGCAGACATAGATATATCTAAAGTTCCTGAACTGCTCAGTTCTATAAACGGCCTGGACAAAGAACTGGCGGTCAGGTTATTTGATGTAGTTCTGGACACAAAGCAAAAAATCGATGAAGCAGCTGATAAAAAATACGTTTCTCCATCAGAATATCTGGATTTTTTTGCCGGATGTCCCCAATTATTTGAACTTGCAAAAAACAATCAAGAAGCAGCAAAGCAGCTTTTGCTGCTTGACGGGAAGGACCATATTGCCATCACAAAAATACTGGAAAGAGTGGAAAAAGAACGAAAAAATCCACAGATAACTCCTTTTGGAACAATGATTATCCCAGATTTTGTTAAAACATCAAAAATAAACAAAGATTTTTCAATCCCTGCCCTGTGCGTACTGATATCCAAAATTAATGAATTTTTAACTCCCGAATATGTTCAGAAAAACATTGCTATACTGCAAATTGTTTGTGCCATTTTTGACAAGGCTATGTCACAACAAACAGTTGATAAATAGCCATTTTTATAGGGGAGTATCAGAACTCCCCTACAAACTGTTAT
>CALUPY010000034.1 GCA_944322755.1 Candidatus Gastranaerophilales bacterium
TTACTACGGAGCTCGAGACGTTACGAGTTTCGGGCTTCGCCCTCACTCTACCGAAAATCCGCTTCAGGATGACAGAAGTCATTGGTGCAAAAATACGTTTTTTGCTTTTTGTATCCGGACAGACTAAATTTCATTTTTTCTCTCAAGGCACATTAGAGCTTTTAAGACGTCTTCAGCATGCCCCGTAACTTTTACGTCCTTCCAGATATACTGGACAATCCCGTTTTTGTCTATAAGAAATGTAGAACGGATAATTTTTTTGTCCTCGATATTTTCTGCCTGTATCACCCCGTATTGATAATGCACTTTGCCGTCAGGGTCTGACAACAAAGGTATATCTATATCATATTTTTCCTGAAAAATTCTGTGACTTTCCAGACTGTCTCTGCTCACCCCGAGAACAACCACTGTATCTGTCAGATGTCCAAAATGATCTGAAAAATCGACAGCTTCTACCGTACATCCGGCAGTATCATCCTGAGGATAAAAATACAAAACAACATATCTCCCGAGAAATTCCGATAATTTAAAATCTCTTTCGTCTCCATCAGAATCCACACCTTTCAATATAAAATCTTCTGCTTTTTTGTTAATTTCAATCATTATTCTCTCCCCCTGCTGCATACTATAAAGGCTTTAATTTAAGTTTTAATCCGACTTTCCGGCAGTTTGTATATAGCCTGTGAGTATGATAAAATTACAGAGACGGAGTATTGTGAAAAAAGTACAAACACTTTTTTAAACTGAAAAGAGACAACTATGAATAAAAAATTGTCCATAGCATTGATATGGCACATGCATCAGCCTTCATACAGAATATCAGATGATGAAATATATCTTATGCCATGGGTTCGTATGCATGCGATAAAAGATTATCTTGATATGCTGCTTATTCTGGACGAATTTCCGTCATTGAAACTGAATTTTAATCTTGTTCCTGTTTTGCTGGATGCTATTTATGATTATGGATACAACGATGCTCATGATATTTATTCAAAACTGACTATTGCGGAACACTTGTCAGATGAGGAAAAAAAGTTCGTTTTTAACCACTTCTTCGATGCAAACTACAAAAACATGGTGCTTCACCATGACGAATATCGAAAATTGTATGAAAAACGCTACTCCAGAGAGGATATCACTATTCACGATTTTTCTGACCAGGAATATTTTGCAGTCATGTCCTGGTTTAACCTTGCGTGGTTTGACCCATACTGGCGAAAATCAGAAGATTTGGTAAGAATTGCAGAAAAGAAAAATGAAGAATTTACTCTCGAAGACAGAGAAAAAATTATTGAACTGCAAAGAAAAATATGCAGAGAAATTATACCTCAATACAAAAAGTATCAGCTGGCTGGACGCATTGAAATTTCGACAAGTCCGTATTATCACCCGATATTGCCGCTGCTATTGGACATGAACGATGCAGAAAAATCGAATCCGAGCCTGACTGTCCCCAAAATGCATTCAAATATGAAAGATGATGCAATCTGGCAGGTAAAAACCGCTTTGGATAAATTTGAAAAATTATTTGATGTGCGCCCAAGCGGAATGTGGCCGTCAGAACAGTGCATAAGCAAAAAAACACTCGAACTCCTTCAGGAGCTGGGTGTAAAATGGACGATTTCAGATGAGGGTGTGCTGGAGCAGTCGTTAAAAACAGAGTTTGTCAGAGATTTTCGAGGTTATCTGGAAGACCCTTACGGGCTTTGTCATCCTTATTCATACCAAACTTTAGGTAAAAAAATTAACATTCTGTTTAGAGACTCTGTTCTTCCGAACCTAATCGGATTTGAATACCCGAACCATGACCCCCAAAAAGCAGCATATGACCTTTATGACAGAATAAAAACTATTCAGGCAAAACTCCAGAACTCTCCGGATAACAGTCATCTTCTGACAATAGCAATGGACGGAGAAAACTGCTGGGAAAACTATGCAGAGGATGGACACATCTTTTTGTCAGAACTGTACAGGCTTTTAACAACCGATGAAGGACTTGAGACAGTAAGAGTAAGTGATTATCTTGAGAAATCAGAAAGAAGTGTAAGACTTTCAAAAATTCATCCGGGCTCTTGGATTAACCGAGATTTCAGTCTTTGGGTCGGTGAGCCGACAAAAAATCTTGCCTGGGAATATCTTGACAAAACAAGAACTGATTTAATTTCTTTTGAAAGAGAAAAACCGGACAAAGAATTGTTAAAACAGGCTTGGAACGAAATATATATTTGTGAAGGCAGTGACTGGTACTGGTGGTACGGAGAACCCAATGATTCAGGTCAGGACGAAATTTTTGATTTTATTTTCAGGGAAAGACTCCAGAATATATACAGGATTCTGTCTAAACCGGTTCCTGATTATCTCGCAATGCCTTTGAGTTCGTATCTGGAAAGAGGTTCAAGATATCCCAAAGGAGAAGTCGGAGGTTTTAAACTGGACGGTATTACTCAGGAAAACTGGCTAAATGCAGGGTGTATTGATATACCATCTACGCCGACAATGCAGGAAAACAGGCTGTTTAACAAAATTTACTTTGGCAGTAATGCAAATAATTTATATTTAAGATTCGACATAAATAAATTCAATTTTGATAAAGATACAGGTTTTAAAGAGCTTTACAATGTATACATCTATTTCAGAAACAAACCGGCCGGCGATTCTGTGGCACACATTAGGGCAATAAATCGAACTGATGCAGTCTTGCCGCTGCTGAAAGAAATGTATTCAACGGAAATAAGGCTCACATTCTTCAAGAATTTTTATTTTAATACGATTCTTTCACATGCAAACCAGGACAATTTGTGGATTTACCAGCTTCAAAACAACATAAAATTTGTGTTTAAAGATTTTGTAGAAGTGCAAATACCCTTTGATGATATAGGCGTTCATCCAGACAGCGCTGTTGAATTTTTTGTTATTCAGAGTCAGTCAGGACTGGTGGATGCATTTTATCCCCAAAACTCGCTTCTGTCTGTAGTGAGAAGATAATGTATTTATTCTTTTCAATAAAAAACATCATTCTTTTCTTGCAAACCAAACTATATTGCCTCTATAAAACGAAGATTTATTGTATTATCTTCTGCCAGGAAGATAGTAATACACTGGCTGTCTGCATTGTATTTTAAACTTGAAATAATCCTATTTTATAATTTTAGGTTTTGTTTCTGTAAATTCGTCGGGAATACTATCCAGAAAATCAGGAGTCTGAGATTTAGGCAAAGTTTGCATATTTATTGAGGAATCACTCTTCTCCACTGGTTTGTTATCCTGCGATATAATCTGTTCGTGCTGTTTGGCCTCTATAGACTCAGACGATTGAACGCGTGAGGTTTTTTCTTCGGTTTGTTTAGGAACAGGAACTGAATCTATTGGATTAACCCACGTAAACGATTTCACGGCTTTGACACTATCCATATCCCCGTCAATAATTACACGGAAATTTCTGGTCTCCCTGTTCAAAGACGGAGTCAGAGGAGGAATTTTAGAAATATCAACCTGCGGCAGTTCTTTATTGTAAAAACTAAACAATTTCGCAGCAGCAGTTCCATATTTTGTGTGTTCATCAAGAAAGTCTTTTATTGTCATTTGTCCAAAAAGTCCCAGGGAGGATGAAACTTCTGGAGATATTTTACCGAGAATCTCCAGATTTGCCAAATTATTCATCATGTTAATATTTCCCTTCACATACATACTCATTTGCGGGCCTGAGGTCAAAACCGGATTTAAATACATAAATCCGTTTTTAAAATGCACCGATGTTTTCACATAATTGGCTCTACCTGTATCCTGAGGGGTTATTGCCTGTTTTGCGCTATTTAAACTTACATAAATAAGCCTTTGAGACAACAGATTTTGCGCGTAAAGGAAATGTTCAAAACGCCCTAACGGCCCGAGCTGTGCATTTTTTATAAGCAAATTTGTTGTGCCGGTAAGATTTTTCTTTTGCTGCTCTGCACTGAATCCGTAGGTAGTTATTTCTGAATCAAAGCTCATTATGCCGGTAGTTTTTGGGTCCACTGGAAAAAGACTTCTGCCGGCCGAAGCTGCATTTAGGTTTCTACCCTGAACATTTGCTTTTATGGTCGCATATGGAAGATTGTAAGAGATTTTGGCTGCAATTTTTCCGTTATATGCGTCAGCTGTTAAATCATACAGATTCAACATATTTTTTATTAAAGAAAAGTTTGAATGCACATTTGTTATCAAAACTTTGCCCATTTTATATGTATTTAAAGATATTTCACCTGTCTGTATATCAAAAGGACAGTCTGGCCCTGGGGCATAGGATGTTTGCGGTAATATATCAGAAAGAGTCAACAACTCATCCATATCCAGCAGATTAGATGAAAGTTTAACATTAGTAATCTTTTTTGTTTTATAAAAATCTGGAGCAGCTGTTATGACAGTATTTATAGTCATATTTTTTATTTTAAGTCCATTGACTGCAGCTTTAAGCCCATCTTTTGTAAAATTTGCAGATGCTGCTGCCAATTTTATTTTATAATCAGGAACATTCAAATCATACAGATTCAAAATACCTGATATATCAGGCTGCTTCACATTACCGCTTATTGTCAAACTGCCGTCTGTTTTCAATGTGCAAATATTATTTATTTTCACACCTGTTTTTTGCGGCACTGAAACATTCATATTCGAAAAATGTTTTTGTTCTATTATGCCATTTAGTGAGATTATCTTTTTTAGCCTTGTTGTATCAATATTTAAAGAAGCTTTAGAGACATCCGGAGCCGAATACAAAGCAAACTCTTTTAACAGAATCGAATCATTATTAATAATTGCATTTAATCTGGTCAGCGTAGTATTTGTATCTGCAAGAAAAATATTTTTAGGCTTAATATAATTATTTGCATTTGCGAGTACATGCATCGTTATTTTTGCAGAATTGTCTTTTGTTGATACATTTAATACTGTAGGCAACGCTCCATTTGCCTCAATATTTTTTTTATTTTCGATAAAAGACAGAATAAGATTCGTGTCTATTGTACCTGCGGCATTTATATTAAGACGGGGATGTTTTTTATAGTTTTTAACGCATCCGGAGATTCTTACCGGGGTTTTACCTGCGAGAATTTTTGAATCTAAAATCCTGATATCTTTTTCGTCAAAACCGGCTTTAATCAATCCGGCAGATACAGAAACAGGTGCTTCTTCTTTTTTTATAATCATATCTTTTATCTGTGCACTACCCGTATATATATTATTTTTTACATCAGCATCAAGACTAATGCTTTTTGATAAAAATGTAATGTCATTCTTTTTTGCAGAAAAATTGGAGACAACAGCATGTACGACGGGAGATAATTTTGTCAATTTGCCTTTTAAGTAAGCATTGAACGACATTTTTCCGGATGCAACCAACATATTTTCATCCAATTTAAGCTCGGGGAATGCATTCATTATATGATTTATATCAAGATTTTTCGCTGTCACCCTAATATCAGTATTTGCATTTTTATCTATAGTTCCGGTCAATTTTACAGGCTGATTGTTTACAAAAACATCAGATTTAACAATCTTTATGCTGTCATTTGAAAAGTCTACTTCTGCATTAATCCTGTTAATATCCAGAGGTATTTCTTTGTGTTTTAGTATACCGTTTTTTATAAATAATTTTCCGTTAGATTTTACTTTTTTAAAATCTGTTTTCAAATTAAAATCAGCACTAATATATCCCGCTGCGCTAAACTCAGACAAATTATTTTTTATTTTCATCAAATCCAGAACAGGCACCAGAACAGTTTTTAAATTCGAAATATTAATTCTTCCGGTTTTACAACTCAGATTAATACTTTTGGGTTTTGTTAGCCTTATTTTGGCTTTTATATCAGCGCTTTCGTTTTTTGCGGTAAATAGTTTTGCATTGACAGACGCAAGATATTTATCCATAGTAATATCGGCAGTGCTGGTAGGCGAATAAATTCCGTTCAGCAAAACAGAAAAACCGCTAATTTTTATCTTTCCTGATGAATAATCATATTTTCCGTCTCTTGAAAATATTTTCAAATCAGCATCTATATTAGCTTTAAATGAATATTTTGCTAAATCTTCAAGATTGAGTTTTGAACTTTCTGAGGACATAAATATTTCTTTAGGAATAGACAGCTTTAGGTTGTAATCAATATTCTTTTTACCGCGCACATAGATTTCTCCGACAGAAGAAACCAGTATATTTTTTCTTGTTAAATCCTGCACCATATGGTAGTCAGAACCTTCAATCCTGTAGTGCAAACCTGATTTTTCATCTTTTATTTTTAACAAATAGCTTTTAATATCAACAGACGGAATTTTTTCAGAATATTTAAACCCGGATAACGGCCTGTAATTCTCTTCAAAGTACTCTTGTATTGAAAGTTTGCCTGATGTTTTAAGCTTGTTTGAAAACTGGAGCCTGTCAGCTTTTATGCCGGTTATTTTTACTTTTTTTCTTACAAGAGGAAGGAGAGAAATATTTATCTTTGCATTTTCAATATCTAATATTTGTTGTTTATCAGGATAAAATACATCAATTTCTTCAGCCCGAAACGTCAAATCAAGAGAAGGAGAGACATTCAGCCTGTACTTATATACAAGGAACTCCAGCCCTGTTTCTTTTCTCACCGTGTCCGTTATAACTTTAGAATAATCTTTTTTATTAAGGACAAAAGGCACAGCAAGATATATAAACAGGTACAATAAAACAAGCAGCCCGAAGGCTGCTGTTAAAAATATCAATATATTTTTTAATATAACCCTCATACTCTCATTATACCAGTATACTGCAGGTTATAACAATAATAGAAATACAGGATTATTTAACAAAATAGCTTGCATTAAGATTTGCATATATTTTGATTAAACCGCCCTGGATAGGAACAGAAGATTCAGCAGTGGCACCTGCAGCGGAATCCATTGCTGCCATATTTTTTGCCAAGAATCTGTACTGAACTCTGGAAGAGCTGTTAGTAGAACAATTAGTGTCCATAGCTTTTATTCCTGCAAGTGTCTGGTTAGATGCTTTAGCCAGAATATTCACTCTTGTTGCTGCTTTTTTTGCGGCAATAGACAATAAATCATTACACTGTTTTTCATAGTTAGAAACAGAGAATGTAAGATTGTTTATATTCGTAGCACCCAGACTGATTGCTTTATCAATCATTGTTCCGACTTTATCTATAGATTTTGTATGAACAATAATGCTGTTTGATACCTGATATTTATCAAAAGATTTTTTATTATTTGAAGAATATGTATAAAGCGGAGTAGCATTAAAATCTGCTGTTTTTATAAAATCTCCGTTTGCCGGATTAATCATTGATTTCAATTCCGTATAGACTTTATCTGATATGTCTTTATTTTCTTTTGTTGCTTTTTGCATTGATTTCGTATCGTAAGTTTCAATGGCAATACTTATTTCAGCCACATCCGGTGCAACTTCTGTGTTTGCAGTAGTGCTTACGGAAATATATCCGCGTTCCGGAGCAGTTGAGACAGTAGCTGCACAGGCAATTGAACCTGTAGTGATACCTAATAACAATAATAATGCTGCTAATCTTTTCATATTTACCTCCTATACTGTCCCAATATTTTAACAATTTTTTCTTATCGGTGCAATCCTTGAAATGTTAAGATTCAAAAACATATAAAAAATCCCGTGAATTTAAGATTCACGGGATTTTTGTTTGGTCTGAAGTTATTATATTTTCCAGTTTAGTCCGAATTGGAAACCGATACCGGTTCTGCCAACGTTTCTCAGTGTAATCTGGAAATAAGAAGTGAGTCTATCCTTGAAGGTTTTTGTAGCACCGATACCATATTCAAGATATCCGTGTCTCATTCTTACACCATCAAGTGTAACATTTCCGGCTCTTCCGTCAACACCGCCCATTATATTATACATATACTGAACAGTTGCGTAGAGACTCCATGTTTTCTTTTGCCAGATTAAGTTCATACCCGGAGCAATATTTATACCGTTCATAAATCCGGCATTCATACCCATTGCACCGAAGTTAGAGTGCCAGTTCTGGTTTCCGAACATATTGTAAGAAACGAGAGCTGTCGGCTGGAATATGAAGTCTTTAGCAAGGTGGAAGTTGTAAGCGGTTTTTGAAGCAACGCCTGCAAACCAGTTTCCTGTAGTGTCAGACGCACTGCCAAAAGAAGCATTGCTAACGTTCATATCGTTAGCATAACCTCCGCCGTATACTAACAATGAAGTAAGGAAATCACCTTTGTAAGCGGTACCCATTGCACCAATTTGACCGCCGTTTTGATACATGCTGACACCGTTAAATGTCTGGTGTGCACCATTGTATCCAACATAAGCGGTAGGTATGATTTTCCATCCGTTCTCTAACTCAATGAGCGGGAAGTCAGCTCCGATTAATGAACCGTATGCATTGTTGCCGACACTGAGTCCCTGATTCATAGAGAGACGTTCAAAGTTAGCATAAGCTTTGTACCAGAGGGTACCGTCTTTTGCACTATACTGATAAGGAGCAAAGAGCGGTTCAGTTGCTGAATATTTGTTAGCAGTACGTTCCTGAGCCATCATTTGTCTTGTTATGACTTCCATATGGTCAAAGAGCATATTGTTAACAACAAGCTGGTTCATATAGCTTGCGACAGTAGCAACCTGTCCTCTGTACATTTGCGGGTTAATAGACTGCAGACTTCCAGCGATAACAGAGCCGCCGCCTGCACCCGTACTCATCAGGTATTGACCTAAATGAGTGTTAGCAAGGAAGCTTGATTCACCAAAGCTTGCAACATTTCCGTCACCAGAGTTGATGAATTTTGAAGCATCAACCGCAAAATTTCTGTCAATCGGTGAAGAAACAAAGTTGATACCACCGACTATCAACTGATTTCCGTTGTCGGTAAATGTGTTTGTCTGTATCGAATCCATAGCATAGCCCTTAGACGGGTCAACGTCGAAGGCTATATTCAGGTCACTGTTCAATACTGTATTGTTTGCTGTAATAGTATTCACAGTGCCGTTTGTCATATTCAGCGTTGAATTTGCACCGTCGGCACCTGCGCCGAATATAAGGTCGTTTCCGACAGTCATATTCGTCATATTGTTCAACGTTGTACCGGCAAGTGTCAGGTTGTCAAACGTTGAGGTTTTGCCGTTCAGATTAACCGCAGAATCGGTTAAAACAGTATCTTTTGCTGTGACATCGCCATTAACCACGAGATTTGTATCGCTTGCTGTGATGTTATTTGCATCAAGGTTTCCGCCGACTGCAACATTTGCAGCTTCAAGAATAGCACTGCCTGTACCGTCTTCTGCGTCACCGTTATAGAGGTTTCCTGCAACATTCAGGTCTGTTTCTTTTAAATTCAGACTGTATGTTGACATATCTTTACCGACGTTAACGGTAGAGCCTGTCATTGTTGTATCGCTGCCGCCGAGATTTTCTGCAATGTCTACTGTTGAATTACCAACTTTTAAGTCGCCCGAAGCTTCGAGAGTTTTGTCAACAGCAAAGTTTGAATTAGCAATGTTTACATTGCCTGCTGTATCATCACCTTCAGCACCTTGAACAGCGATATTTGAAGCAGCGTGGAAGTCAGCATTTTGAACATTCAAGTTATTAAATGTTTTATCTTCTGCTGTGGCAAGTTCTAATGCACCGCCTAAGACATTCACATTACCTGTAAATTTGTCAAGAGCCGAAGCTATAACAGTTGAACCGTTGCCTGTTTTGTTTATTGTAGAATTTGCCGTTCCCGAGATAATCGGATTGTATGTAACATCGGTTGTGTTATTTGCTAGATTTAATGATGCACCGTCTTTCATGTCGACTGTAGAATCATCTTTTATGTAAGCGCCATCACGGTAAGTTAATTTTGTGTTTTCGTTTAATACGATGCTGTTTGTTTCAGAGCCTGAGCCGTTTCCGAATGTCAGATCTCTTACTCCTTTATCCTGCTGTAATGCAAGTGAATCGCCTTCGACCCTTACACCGTTAAACAAGCCTAAGCCGGCACCGTTAGTGATACTTATTGTTGTTTTTTCTGAGCCATCAGAATTTACATAAGTCAATGTGCCGTCATTTCCGTTGGCAATACTGTCAGCATCTATTCTCGAAACACCGTCTTCTCCTACTTCGCCTTTGATAGCGTTATAGAGATTTACTGTTCCGTAAGAATTATCGTCTGTTGTTACAGTAACGTTCTTATCAAGAATTGCACCGTCTGCAAGGTTCAAAGCACCGCCGGTCACCTGTGTTGCATCATCATCAGCACCTGTCAAAATTGCATCTTTTTGGATAGTTAAAGAACCACCATCTACTGTATTTTGACCGCCAAAGAATTTTGCACCGGCTGCAAGAATAACATTACCCATATTCTGTAGGAAGTTACCTTTGAATCCGCTGTTGTCAGAGTTGATAGTGACTGTTCCGACACCCTGTTCAATAAATTCATCTTCATCCGGAGTAGTTGCATCATCAACATAATTCGGATTTTTAACTTTTATCTGATCAACGAGAACCTGTCCCTCGCCGTCAGCAGAGGTAACTTTGGAATTTAATTCAAAGTTATTACCTTTTGTCGGCGCGAGTTTCAGAGTTGCGTCTTTGTTTACGTTCAATGTGTGCTCTGCATTTGTAACTGCGTCATCAGAGTATGTAATAGTCGGAGTTTTTGTGTTATCTCCGTTTCCGAGACTAATTATTTTAGACGGAGCATCCGGTGTTCCGCCAGTCGGAGTCAGGTATGAACCGTTTGACAGAGTAATGTCATAGTCGAAACCGTTATCATCAACGCCGATTGCGGCATTAGCCAGGTTCAAAGCTTCACCCTGTACTGCATTTTGAATAGTCCCTGAACCAACACCGATTCCTGTATCGCTGTAAGATACTATCTGACCGTTCAGGTCAACAACTACAGCTTCTGTAACAGCAACAACGCCATCGATTATTGCACCCTGTTTGATATCAAGTCTGCCGTTAGCAATGGCACTATCATCATTTTGAGTACCGAGTGTAGCACCGCTGTTAACAGTAATTGATGCGTCTGTTGTGTCTTGAATAACATCGGCAATCAATGAACCGTTAACTTCAATATTACCATCGTTGTTAACAGTAGCACCGTTTTCAGTAGCAGAAACAGTACCGTCTATTTTTACTTTAGCACCTGAGTCAACATTCATTTTACCATCAGTACCGAGAGTTACGGTAGAACCTTTAACGACTGAAGAACCGTCTTTCATGTCTACAGAACTGGTTTCTACTTTACTGTCGCCGCCGAAAAATTCTTTGAATACCTGAGTAATACCTTTCGACTGTGTAAAGTCTCCTTTGAAACCGCTGTTGTTGTCATTCAAAGCGAGAATATTACCGCCGGTTTTGTTAATTACACCTGTATCTGAACCGGTAATTGTGTTAACGGAAACAGTGTTTACGTCACCTGTGATGTTAACAGTACCGTCAGTGTTGATGTCGTTGAGAACTTCAGCACCTTCTGCACCGATAGTGTTTTCTGTGAATGCGATATCGCCGTCTGCTGTATCCAGGGTCAATGTACCGTCGTTATAAATAGCGCCGCCGGTACCTGATGTAGCAGAGTTGTTTGTAAATGTAGTATTACCTTTTATAACAGCTTCTAAATTGTGACCGTTATAATTTGCAATATACAAAGCACCGCCGCTGCCGGTTGCCGTATTACCGGCAAATTCTGCCTCTTTACCAATTTCAAGTTCGCCGCCATACAAGCCAACAGCACCGCCATTACCTGCAGTGGCGTGGTTATTCAAAAATGTGGCTTTGTCACCAATCTCCAACGTTAAACTTGTTACATCAGCTGAACCAGCCTCATATCCGTAAATAGCACCGGCACCTCTGCCTGAATTGTTTTCAAAATGAGCACCGGAGCCTATAGTTGTTGATACGCTGGTAATGTTTGCCCCATTTCCGTTATCAACATCCATATATATTGCGCCGCCTGAAGAATTTGTATCGCCCAAATTTGCCTGGTTACCGATAAACCGTGCATTGTTTCCAATAGTGACATTTGAAGCCTGGTTGTGAATAGCACCACCCTGGTTATCGGCTTTGTTACCTGAAAAATAAGCGTCATCACCAATTGTAACTTTAGCGTTATCTCTGGCAGAAATAGCACCACCTGCTGATTTATTAACATCACCCGTAGATATGTTATTAGTGAAAGATGCCGAATTACCTAAACTAAGAACAGAGTCACTTCCGGAGGCAAGTATTGCACCGCCAAATTGTGCGGTATTGTTATCAAAAGAAACTTTACCCGTTTCTAAGACAGTAACATTACCGCCCATCAGAGCAATAGCACCGCCGTTTGCTGTTGCACTGTTGTTGCTGAAAGTTGCGTTTGCAATTTTAATCTCAGCCGGATTGCTGCCTGTTCGTCCTTTTATGTTTGCAATAGCACCGCCGCTTGTTGCTGAGTTTTCGGAGAATGTAGCGCTTTTTACATTTGTTAAATCTACAACACCATTGTCACCTGCTAAGAATGACGTATTAAGAATAGCGCCGCCAACACCGCCATTTTCAGCATTGTTGCCGATAAATTCAACGGTTGCCCCATCCTTAAATGAAACAGTTCCGTCAACGTTAACTATTGCACCGCCGCCCTGGTATGCACCGGAGTTCGTTGCTGTATTCCCGCTAAATGTAACACTGTCGGCATTAATAACGAAGTTACCTGTTTCGTTATATATAGCACCGCCTCTGTCTGAAACGTTATTTGTAAAATTTATCTTACTTCCGTTTAATGTAAATGTTTCATCAGCAGTATTTGCCATATTGGCAATTGCACCGCCAACAGATGTTGTTGAACCGGCAGGTGTACCGCTTTTGTTGTTCATATAATTTTGAATTTCACCATTTAAGGTTACATCTTTACCGCTGTAAAAATTAACAACCGGTCCATATAAATTAGAATCCCAGCCTGAAACTTTTCCTATGTTTTCAAATTCAGTCTGAGCTGTATTTGAACCGACATAGATATAAGAATTATAAGGCCCGGGATTGATAGGCTCTGTCGGAACCGTCGTTGCAAGCGCAGGACAAGAACCCAAGCTAAGCATCAACAGCGACGCTATTAAATGCTTTCTTTTTGCTTTACTCATCTTTTTCTCCTAACTTTATTCCAAACAATAAAAACAATTATTATAAAAATAATATCACTAAAACAAAAATAAAGGAATAGTACATAAAAACTATAAATTAAGCTGCATACAAAGCATAAAAACAGACCTCAATTGTCTAATACAAAATAAAATTTTTACAATTATTAACATCTACAATTGCGCATTTTTTGTAACTTTAAAAATTTTCGACACTATAAAAAATGCAGCAAAATATTTGATCAATGAAATCTGACACCAAATCATCGTCAGGATTTTACTATAAAACTAGAAAATATAATTGTATTCAGGTTTAAGAATTGTACAAAAAATTATAAGGTTCCGACATACATTTAAACTCTTAATGCCTTAGTTTTTCAATGCAACAAATCATTTCTACTGGCATTTAAGTACTGGAAAAAGTTAAAATAGACTAACCTTCTGGCGCTACAACACAAAAACTTTTGCAAAAATAATTTTAAAATACAATCATCTCCAAGACAGATTTGAACTTGAAGAGACACTAAAAAAGAGCCTTTTCGGCTCTTGTTGTAAAATATGGACAGTACGTGTCAAAAATCGAACTTTTTGAAGTATATCAAAGAGTTGATAGAAGAACTAAAAAGGTCTGAAACTGTCTTATTTTAGAGCATTATAATTTTTTCAAACAGACATACATAGCGTTAAAAAATAATAACTGTCATTCTGAACTTGGTTCAGAATCTTACCAACTTGAAGTTTCTGTTTCCAACTGGTAAGATCCCGAAATAAATTCGGGATGACATTTTATTTTTTTCTTTACTTTTGAAAATTTATTATTATAAAAAAAACATGCCAAGAAAATCAAAAGACATAGGTGTGATTATAAAATTTGATGACAAAGAATACTCGTATGAAGAAACGAGTTTGCTTTGGACTCGACTTTACTCAGTATTTGCAAGAATTGCAGAAAAAGAAATCCCTGTAGAGTTTATACAGAAGGTGTTTTCACCAGATTTTTGTAAAGAATTAGACTCCAAAATGGACTCGAACTCTGAAAATAGTTAGTACAAAAGACTTTTAGCGATATAAAGAAACTTCTGTTCAAAGATTAAATACACAAAAAGATGAGATTAATTGAATAATTTTGAACATTTTTCTTTAATATCTGATGCAATACCTTTTGCAAATTTTTCCTTAATCCCTATATTTTTTGCAACAGCTAAAATATCATCTAAAGTCGGATTTTTACCCTCACCATTAATCGTAGTTGCGTGTTCGCCATTAAATGAAAAACTATAAGTCAAATCATACGCAGGAGATAAATGCCATTCTTTTTTTGTATCATCAAAAAGAAAAGAAAAATTCTTTGAATGGTCATCTCTGTTATGTGCAAACACATTAAAGCACATTAACCTGAATAATTGTTCAATATCTTGATAATTTCTTGTTAACTCAAGCGTAAGTTTCATCAATGTATTGTAATCAAGGTTAGGAAACCTGTGACTTGTTTCTAACAGCCCGCTTGCGGATACCATATGAACTTTTTTACCATTTTTGCGGTCAAACCTTTTTATCCCAAAATATCCTGAACAAACTTTAGATGGGAAAAGCCTTGTTTCAGTCATATTTATTCCGCAATCTTTTGCACATAGGGAATATTGATATTCTTTTTCACCAATATTTTTAGAATCAGAGGATGATGGAAACTTAATAATCCAATCCTCGTTATCAATAGATGTCAAAATCTTTGGTCTTGCTCCACCTGATGACCCGCCTAATTGAAAAAGCTCATCCAAATTATCCGAATTTTGTGATTCTAATATTTTTGAACACTCTTGTGCAAGAATATCATAATCTTGAATACTATTTTCTGATTCAAATCTATGTTCAGGTTTATAATTTAAAGCCCCCATCCCGCTTTCCTGAACAACCGCAAGCCGGTTAAGGTTATCTGTTTCAGCGGGGTTAATTTTGTTTTTCAAAAATAATCTGTCAACAAGCAATCTTCCCCAACCGTCAGGCAAACTGTCGTTAAAAACTCCAAATAAACCGCCAAAAGGGTCGTATTTTGGGATAAAAACTTTCTTGATAAGCGGCAAACTAAAAGGTGAAATGCTAAATCCGTTATTCAACCAATCTGAATCGTATTCAAAAGCAACAACTCTATCAGGAGTTTTAGCTAAAGTGCCAACTAAAATATCATTATAAAAAACTTTTAAATATTTATAGTTATCCATTTATAACCTCATCAATTGAGTTGTAG
>CALUPY010000035.1 GCA_944322755.1 Candidatus Gastranaerophilales bacterium
ATTGTCAAACTGTGGACTATCGTAACTTTGCTGATTGCAGGAATAATTATTATTCCAATCGTCATTGTCATTGTAATTGTAATCATCTTCCTCATAGTAATCATCACTGTAACCGCTTAACCGTTTTTTAGCTTCTTCAATAAAACCGTTAATGAAAATGTAGACTACTAAAGCTATTGCTAACCATTTCATGAGTTTGTTCCTTTCTGTATTTTTTAGGTACACAAACTCATTATAAATTGCTTCGCAAAAACACGCTCCCAAATTCTTGACTTCGATTGGTATGAGAGGGTTTCAAGGTGGTAAAGTTATGTAATTTATTAATATTATTTCCAATATAAAAA
Organism: Candidatus Gastranaerophilales bacterium; assembly: GCA_944322755.1. Classification (GTDB taxonomy): domain Bacteria; phylum Cyanobacteriota; class Vampirovibrionia; order Gastranaerophilales; family Gastranaerophilaceae; genus CALUPY01. Next base: position 345 of record CALUPY010000035.1, read on the forward strand.
TTGGGCATGACAAAATAGACCAATATTTATATGAATATTGGCATTAACCACAATTACCACTGGCGGAAATCCTGAAATCTATATATTACTTGGGATTGACTGGATTTACCGCAAAAACCGATATGTAATATTGAATTTTGCCTGATTGCTGAAACTCTCTAAAATCAACAAATTTTTTCAACAGTCCCTTTTTAGTCCCTTTTGGGTCTATTTTGACTCATTTTTGCAATTTGGGAACAGGGCGGAAATGCACTAAAAAGCCACCTTTAGTAGGTGGCTTAAATGGAGGAGGAGGTGGGATTCGAACCCACGGTACGCTATAAACGTACGACAGTTTTCAAGACTGCTCCAATCAACCGCTCTGGCACTCCTCCAAAAGAGTTTATCCATTTGATTGGACTTATTATATATTAATAAAAAAAATTTTAGTTGTAAAGTAGTGAAAAATATTGAGTTAAATATTGCATGAAAAAATTTATATGTTATAAATATATATATAAGGTCTTTTCGCACTGTTGCTATGTGAACGAAGTTTACAGTTTTTGTCAAAAACAGCCTGCGGTAGCGAAGGATATTAAATAAAATGCCTTGGTAGCTCAGCTGGATAGAGCAACCGCCTTCTAAGCGGTAGGTCATTGGTTCGAATCCAATCCAGGGTATTTTTTGTGATCTGAGTCAAAATTTATAAAGTATAAGAAAAGTAAATAGTAAGTATAGTTTAATTAAAGCACAACGAAAGAGGGCTTCTGCCTTCTTTCTTCTTAGTTTCAGGAGATGTGAGACTGTGCTCGCTTGAGAGGCGATTTTAGATTATCCCACGTTCGTAGTGTAAATTAACAGTTGCGTTGATGAAAAGTAACAAGATAAAGGCTCGTTAAAATTTAAATCCATTACATTTACAATGTCTTCTGTGCTGTCCCAACCATTCTCATATAAGCCCAATTTTACAAATTTGTGAATTTTGTTTTATAAATATTTCAATTTTTCAATTTTCCGTTTTTGGTATTTAGCCTTTTTTATCCAAAACGGCACCGGATTTTATCCATTTTTTATATGAACGGACTCGTAAATCGTATTTTTCTTCAAAATCAAGATAAAAATTTTCTTTTTTAAATTTTGGTAATTGAGACATTGCTTCCTTATATTTCCTGATATATTTTCCTAATTTTGTGATTTCATCTGTTTGTTTTCCAAAGTTTTTTACAGCCTTTGACAAATTATTCAAAACTTCTTCGATATTGCCGGTTTTAATAAGTTCTTCTCGCTGCTTTTTAACAAACTGATGCACCAGAGTTTCATCCAGTTTTTGTATCGTTCCGGGATATAAATTTGTAATATCGAAATCAAAATCTAGTATAGTACTTTCCTTAAGACTGTTGTTGTATGCAATCATACGCGGGGCTATCTCTCCGTTGTAATTTATATCATAGCTTATATCAATGATGGTATCCTTTGCCAATTTTTCCTTTACATCATTTATGATTTTTTCTGTGCGTTCGTCGGGAGAAATAATAGAATCCCCCCTATCAAACCACTTATTTGATTTTTTGATAGCATATTTCAATGCATCATTTGTAATATAACCTTTAAAATTAACTTTCGGCATAGTCGTTTGAGTAGAATTAATCTGCATTTTTCACCTTTTTCTTTATATTGTAATCATTTTAGTATATTAAACTTAAAATTACTGATAATATTTTTTTGCTATTTATTATCTTTCTCTTATAAATTAATTATAAAAATATTAAGTTTGTAGAATGTCGTAAATCTATGATTTACCACAGTAATAATGATAGATTGGGGCATTTATCGGATTTTAAATTTTCGTTGATTTCAGTATATTTAAGCTAACTCAAAAATATTCTTTGTAATTTTATGTTCTAATAAAGTACTATTCCGGCAGTATGAGAACACTATATCACGTAACTTCTGACAGCTAATATTTAGTATTGTTGAGCAGGTATGTCCAACCGACAGTTTGTTCTAACAACAATAAACTGGACATTAAAATATAGTAGTGATTTTAGATTATCTCGCATTCGTGGGATCGAGTGGTGCAAAAAAGAGGGCTAATGCCCTCTTTTCTATTAGTTTTGGGTGAGGTGGGATTCGAACCCACGACCAATTGATTAAGAGTCAACTGCGCTACCACTGCGCCACTCACCCGGATTAAGTATTCAATTGTCAGTTTATTTGTGCTGGCGGCAACTGCTGCCGGTGCTTCATTGACTTTATTATACTCGCGAAAAAACTAAATTTCAATTTTTATTTTTCCATTCTTTTGAAACAGTTCTTGTCATCAGCGTGTATTCTTCTTTATAATCAGGATATTTGCGCCAGAAAAAGTTAAAAAATCCTTTGTTCAGCCTTTTTTCCTGCTCTGTATATGGTTCATGGTTCAGCCTTTTGTTTATAATGCTATCCATACCCGGAAAATGACTCATTTCTTTGGAAATAGCTTTTCTTATATGCGGAAGCCTGCTCCAGACTTCTTTTGTAAACCTGCCGATTTTCTTTCGTCTTTCCGGATTTTCTGTATCATACTGCTTTATTCTTTGAGACTGGATTTTTCTGTATTCTGCGGATTTGTTGGACTGCGCAGCTTGCCTGTTGTGTTCGTACATCTGCTGGGGAAATTTTTGATTGTAAGCCCGTGTTTTTGCGGCAATCACTGCATTTTTCGTTTCATCAGAAGAATAAACAAGTGTGAGATAATTTTTTTTGAAAGGTACAAATCTTATTTTATCTTTGAACCAGTCAAATGCGCTTTTGCTGACAAACCCTAACTCTGTGCCGATTTCATGCTGCGGTATGAGTCTGCCGTAATAATCCTGTAAAACTCTGAGTGACAAATCTTCAAGCGAAACCTTAAGATTTTTCAAGTGTTTAGAACGGGAATTACGAAATATCGAGGCATCTAAAACTTCTCTGAATTCCGGATATAAATTACGAGCTTCATTCAGTGTTCGGCATTCTAACAGCCCTTTGTACTGTTCAAGATGAAGGTCATAAAGAGTAGGCCTTTTATTTTTGGGGATTGTATTTATAATATTTTTTGCTGCCTCAAAAACCCTTTCCGGCAAAATATGCGGATATTTTGACACAACGTATTTCAGAGTAATATCTTTTGCTGCGCCGAAAGAAGGTGAATCAGAAACTGGTTGATTTGGTAGATAATTGCTGTAAATTTGCATATAAAAAATAAAACCAAAGATTATTTTATTTGACAGAAAAATTTGCATATTTAAGAATTATTAAGCACTAACAGCACTGCTGCAGCTTGTACAATTCTGAGATTTGTGCTTTAATGGGTGTGTATGGAAACATACGGAGGTCTTTTACAGACAGAAGGCCGTAACATACTAGATTGAATGAGGATTTGATGGAAAGAACATTTATGGCAATCAAGCCCGACGCAGTCAAAAGAGGGCTCATCGGCAGAATTATCAAAAGAATCGAAAATAAAGGCTACAAAATTGTTGCAATGAAAATGCTCCAGCCTACACTTGAAATTGCGGAAAAACATTATGCGGAGCATAAAGGCAAACCGTTTTACCCTGAATTGATTAAATACATCACATCAGGTCCTATTGTCGCAATGGTGGTAGAAGGCGATAATGTAATCGAGGGAACGAGACACATGATGGGCTCTACGGTTCCTAACTCTGCAGAAGTCGGTACAATCAGAGCTGATTTTGGCATGACTAAAGAATGTAATGTTGTTCACGGTTCTGACAGTATTGAAGCGGCTGAACGTGAAATTGCTATTTATTTTACGCAGGATGAGCTTTGCGAAAACTGGAAAACGATGATGGAACTTGTACTCGATGCGCAGCACTCCGATTCTTCGCCGTTCGTTGGTGCATAGTCCCCATAGTCCATTATATTAATGAAAAAGATTATGAAATATTTTAGTTACGAACTATTAAAAGAAGACAAAAAGACCGGGGCGCGCGCCGGTCTTTTGCATACTCCTCACGGGGATATAGAGACGCCTATATTTATGCCGGTAGGCACCAATTCTGCCGTAAAAATGATGACAAACCATCATTTGCGTGAAACAGGGGCACAGATTATATTGTCCAATTCTTATCACCTGTTTTTGCGGCCGGGACATAAACTGATAAAGAAATTTGGCGGTTTGCACAAATGGATGAACTGGGATAAACCTATCCTGACTGATTCCGGAGGATTTCAGGTTTTCAGCCTTGCAAAACTGCGTGATATAACAGAAGATGGAGTAAAGTTTACCGACCCGAAAACCGGTTCAAAATACTATATAAACCCGGAAATCTCAATGGAAATTCAGCAGGATATAGGGGCTGATATTGCCATGGCTTTTGATGAATGTGCGCCATATCCGTGTTCGTATCAAGAAGCAAAAGAGGCAATGGAGCGTACCCACCGTTGGCTGGAACGTTGTTTTAAAGCACACACAAGGGAAGATCAGGCCTTGTTCCCCATTGTGCAAGGGGCGTTTGAGGATGATTTACGCATAGAGAGTGCAAAAGTTATTTCTTCCTTTGATGCTGTCGGTTATGCAATAGGCGGTGTCAGTGTAGGCGAACCGCCGGAGGTGAAGAACCATCTTGTTGAATTGACAGCACCGCTTTTGCCGAGAGAAAAACCCCGGTATCTTATGGGGGTTGGAACTCCGGAAGATTTACTGGACGGTGTATTGCGCGGGGTTGATATGTTTGATTGTGTAATGCCTACACGCAATGCCCGTCACGGTTCTTTCTTCACAAATCACGGCCGAAAAATTATAAAGAATAAAGAGTTTGAGCATGACGCATCGCCTCTCGATGATAGCTGCGGCTGCTATGCATGCAAAAATCATACAAGGGCATATATAAGACACCTATACAGAGTCGGCGAGGCTACTGCCGCAATGCTTCTTTCGATACACAATACCCAATTTTTGATTAATTTAATGAAAGAAGCGCGAAAAGCTATATTTGAAGACAGATTTGAAGAATTTTACAAAGAAAAGATGGGCAATTTGTAATTAACGAATACAGATTCCGGAGTTTTTCAATGTTGTTTTTAATTCCGGTACCGGCAGTGTCCCAAAGTGAAATATAGATGCAGCTAGCGCGGCATCAGCATTTGTTTTTTCAAAGACCTCCACAAAATGCCCCGGGTTTGCGCCGGCTCCGCCAGAGGCGATGACGGGTATATTTGTATTTTCAACAACAAGCTTTGTCATCTCTATGTCAAAACCGTTTTGCGTACCGTCTGCATCCATTGAGGTCAGAAGAATTTCTCCTGCCCCTCTTTCTTCGGCTTCGCGCACCCAGTCTTTTAGTTTTATACCGGTGTTTTTTGTACCAGCGTTGATAAAAACATAGTAGTCATTATCCGCTTTTTTTCCGTCAACTGCGACTACTATACACTGTGAACCGAAATACTCTGAGGATTCATTTATAAGTGCAGGGTTTTTCACTGCAGCAGAGTTTATTGCTACTTTATCCGCACCGGCAGATAGTATGTTTTTCATATCCTCTACTGATTTTATACCGCCACCGACAGTAAATGGTATAAAGACCTGTTTTGCCACGGCTTCAACCATTTTTAGCGTAGTCTGCCTGCCTTCGTTTGTTGCCGTAATATCCAAAAAAACAAGTTCATCAGCACCTTCATCGCTGTATTTTTTTGCGAGTTCTACCGGATTTCCCGCATAGCGAAGATTTTCAAAATTTATACCTTTAACGGTCTGGCCGTTTTTTACATCGAGACAGGGTATGATTCTTTTGGCTAACATTCCGGCTTCCTTTTTTTTAGATATTAAACTATACGTATTGTTTAAAAATTATAGCATTTTGTGTATTCTGTGCACAATCCCGTATTTTGGGAGTTTTTATTTTACATAAAAAAACAGCCCTCTCGATTGAAGGCTGTTTTTGTTTTTAGATAGTTTAAATTATTACTTGTTGTAAAGAACATCGCTCATACCTTGTGTTGCAGGTACAGCTCTTTGTGGGTAAATTCTGACTGTGAAGATATCGTATACAGATTGTGTACCTTCAGTAAGTTTATTCGGTCCTTTAGGTCCGTTTACGTCAACTTCAACAACTGAGCAATATCCATCAATTTTGTTGTTGTCAGTTTGGCAACCATTACCTTTGCCAGCAACTAATTTCATACCGTCAGCAGTATAAATAGTATCTCCATTGAAAGTTGACATTACGTTAAGTCTTTTTGTCAACATATGGAAAATATTTTCGTTTTGAAAACTTGTAGCATCTTCACCATCTAATGCATAGTTCAGTGTTACAGCCTGGTTAAGCATAGAAACTGCTTTTTTGAAACCTGCTTTATATTCTTGTTGTGCAGTATTTTGCATCAATGACGGAATCGTCATAGCAGCAATTACACCGATAATCATTAATGTAACAAGAACTTCTGCCAAAGTAAAACCTGATTTTTTGTTCATAGTATCCTCTTTCTTCTATCAAAAAAGTATTTAATTTACACTATCTAAACTTACCTTATCATAATAAATCATTATATAAAAAAATGCAAGTCTTGATTGAAAAAATATATACACTAAATGTTCTATTTTTCGTTAGACATTTGAGTTTGAACACCTATAATAAATAATATGTTCAATTATGATTTGATAGTAATAGGCGGCGGACACGCCGGATGTGAGGCAGTGCTTTCGGCTGCGAAACTCGGGCTGAAAACATTATTAATAACACTTAATATTGACCATATCGCACTCATGCCCTGCAATCCGGCGATAGGCGGCCCTGCAAAATCCTGTCTGGTGCGCGAAATCGACGCAATGGGCGGTGCTATGGGACTTGCTGCCGATGCTACATATATGCAGATGAAAATGCTAAATTCTTCGCGGGGCCCTGCTGTACGGGCACTTCGAGCCCAATCAGACAAAAAAGAATACATGGCGTATATGAGACACTTAATTGAGTCTCAGGAAAATATTTCTCTGAAACAGACAATGGCTGTTGAACTTTTGGTACAAGACGGTAAGGTAAAAGGCATTGTTGATGAATTCGGGCTTGTGTACAATGCGCCTGCAGTCATTTTGACGACAGGCACTTCTCTTGAGGGGCGTATATTCGTAGGTCTGCAGTCCGTCCCTGCTGGCAGAATGGGAGAAAGAAGCGCAACAGGTCTTTCTGCTTCATTAAAAAAGCATGGACTTACTGTTAAAAAATTAAAAACAGGCACACCGGCAAGGGTTGATTCCCGAACTATTGACTACAGTGTTTTGGAGGTGCAGCCAGGTGATGATGAGCTGAATTTCTTTTCATTTGCTCCTGACAGGCCGGTAAGAAAGCAGTATCCTTGCTACTTAACGAGAACTACTGCAAAAACACATGAGATAATTAAAAATAATCTCGACAAGTCGCCGATGTATTCAGGACTGATTCATGGCGTAGGCCCCAGGTACTGCCCGTCTATTGAGGACAAAATCATACGTTTTGCGCACAATCCCTCACATCACATTTTTATAGAGCCTGAGGGTAAAGACACATATGAGATTTATGTTCAGGGCTTTTCAACGAGCTTGCCTGCAGATGTTCAAATACAGATGCTGCATTCTCTGCCGGGGCTTGAAAAAGTTCATGTCATTAAACCTGCTTATGCTGTCGAATACGACTACGTTCCGGCTGTTCAGCTTTCTCATACACTTATGACCCAAAAGATACAGGGACTCTTTTGTGCAGGTCAGATAAACGGAACAAGCGGATATGAAGAAGCGGCTGCACAGGGGCTCGTTGCCGGTATAAACGCTTTCAATTATCTTAACAACTCTGATATGCTGACTCTTACCAGAAGCAATTCTTATATCGGCACACTTATAGATGATTTGGTCACAAAAGATATCGAAGAGCCTTACCGAATGCTGACTTCCCGTTCTGAATACCGTCTGATTCTCAGGCAGGACAATGCTGATGAAAGATTGACGCCTATCGGATATAAGCTTGGACTGGTTTCGGAGGAGAGATACAGATTGTTTTGTGAAAAACAGCAGAAAATAAAGGACGAAGTCCTGCGTTTGAATGAAACAAAAGTGCCTTTATCTTCAGAAACGAATCAAATTCTTGCTAAATACAATGAAAAAATGGAACGAGGCATGAAAGCCTCAGAACTTTTGAAGCGTCCGTCCGTTGATTATCGGATTTTAAAAGAAATACATCCGGAGACTGCACAGCTCAATCTTCCAAAAGAAATCTACGAATCCGCCGAGATAGAAATAAAATATGACGGTTATATTAAACGCCAGAATCAGCAGATAGAAATGCTTGATAAGCTGGAAAAAATAAAAATACCTGATGATATTGATTATTCACAAATGACCCACATATCAACGGAAACAAGAGAAAAACTCGCAAAAATCAGACCTGCGACTCTGGGACAGGCTTCCAGAATCGGCGGTGTTAAACCTGCTGATATTTCTGTTCTGATGGTACTTTTGAACAAATAGCTTATGTAATACAAGTATTGTACGTAAAAGATAAACAATTATGCTGCAAAGTGGCTGAATATTTTGTAGAACAAAAATACAGCAAACAGGACAAGAATAAGCCCGCTTGCCTTTGTAAGCCATTCAGAGAAAGCGGCAAAGGACTTTAAATTTTTAAGAACAGAAGTGAACAACCCTGCAAATAAAATAATTACACCCTGTCCGAGTGAAAACAAAAACAGCATCAACGCCGAATATGCGATATTGTCAGACATGGAAGCAGTCGCCATTATGCCCGCCAGTATCGGTGTTGAACACGGCGAGGTTGCCAGAGCAAAAACTGCCCCCAGAATTATCGGATAAGTTATAAAGTTGTGTTTAGAATTTTCCGGAAATTTTTTGACAAGCACAGGAAAGTTTATATCCAACAGTCCAAGCAGATTCAGGCCGAAAATCATTATCAAGGACGCCAGAACCAGAACAAGATACGGATTCTGGGTTCCGCCAAAAACTTTGCCGGTCAAGGCGCAGACTATACCTACGACTGTCAATGTCATTGATAAGCCGAGTATGAAGAATAAAATTTGTACTGCTATTTTTGATGTCTTTTCGTTTGAGTATCCTCCGACATAACTAACTACAATCGGAAGCACGCCGATACCGCAGGGAGAAAGGCTTGCCACTATCCCGCCCAAAAAGCATAACAACAGTATAAGAAATGAGAATTCTCCTCTTACATTGTTCTGAAAAAACTGTATCAGGCTATCCATTTATTATGCCTTTCAGATATTTTTCAAATTCATTTTTGTCATATGCTCCTTCTGTCTTTTTGTAGACGCTGCCGTCTTTGTTCAAAAAGATTACAGTAGGAACGACAGTAACATTATATTTTTGAATCATTGACTGCGTATGTTTGTCATTGGACTGTGAATTTATCTTTTCATAGACGACTTTATCTGTGTATTGGGGCATGACTTCATTCATCATTGCATCCATTTTTTTGCAGTCAAGACACATTGTAGAACCGAATTTTATAACTGCAGGCTTTCCAGGTGCGGCCACAGCTTCGAAATTCGTTTTGTCTCCGTTGGTTTTGTCCAGCACAAAGTATGTGATTATGGGCAACAACAAAACAGCTAATGCAACAATCCAATTTTTCATATTTATCTCCTTAATCCGCCTTAAAATCTATATTTTGATTTTTGGGGCAATCTCTATCTAAATATAACATACAATAAGCTTTGTGTATTAATATCGGATAGGTGTTTAGTATAATATATTAGTATAAACGGAAGGAAAAATTATGTTCGAAGTGCATAACTGGGTTTTTGAATTAACCGGAAAGCTGAAAAAACGTTTTGGTTCAGGGTTGTGTTTTGTCGGCTACCAGGGAAGTTTCCGAAGAGGAGAAGCAAACAAAAACAGTGATATAGATGTGGTCGTTATCTTTGAACATGTTGATATAAATATTTTAGCTGATTATAAAAATGTAATCGAGTCAATGCCGTTTGCCGAAAAAGCGTGTGGATTTATTTGCGGAAAAAAAGAACTGGAAAAATGGTCGGGTTATGAACTTTTTCAGTTATACAATGATACTGTTTCGGTATACGGAAAATTAGGAGATTTTATACCTGAAATATCACCAAAAGACGCAATCACTGCCGCAAAAATTGGAGCTGAAAATGTATATCATCTTGCCTGCCATAGTTTTTTGTATGCTAAAGACAGAAAAGAAATTCTGAAGCAGCTTTATAAAAGTGTTGTATTCACTATTCAGGCCAAGTATTTTTCAGAAACAAAAGAATATATTTTGACAAAAGATGAACTTTTCAAAAAAGTAACTGGCATAGAAAAAAATATACTGGAAATCTCTATGAAAAAAGATGGTATAGAATCTTTTTCCGCGCAAGAAACAGAAAACAGCTATTCACTGCTTATTGATTTTTGTGCGGATATTATAAGAAGATTTTAGTCAATATTGTCTGATAGTGATCTCGCTTGCAGAAATGGTACACTCTCTGCCGCACGCCCCGCTATTGGCGGGAGCGGGACGATTGAGTATGGTTTTGTGAGATGTAGCGAGTGACACTGGGTCTTCCATTTTACGGAAGAGCCCCCATGTACTTGTTGCGCGTGCCGGTGTTACAACACAAGGTTGAACTTGTTTTATGCACCTGTTCAATATGTTATCGGGGGGGGCAGTTGACGATATGAAAATTATGTAAATACTGATTTTTAAAACTTTAGTGAGAATTTATTTGTAAAAAAGATTTTTTTTTGATAAGATTATTATACATTGATATTTTACATGGAAAAGTGGCCGAGTCGGCTGAAGGCGGCACCCTGCTAAGGTGTTAGGTGGAGTAATCTGCCTCGAGGGTTCGAATCCCTCCTTTTCCGAATTTAAGTCCACCATCACAAGATAGGGGGACTTTTTAATGCGGAATTTTCTATAATAGCTGTATTAAACCAGACATTTCAATCCTGTACGGTTAAAATGATTTTACCCCGTAAAGTGGCTTTGTGTTTAGGTTTTAACCTGCCGGAAGTGTCCGAAAATAATCAAACCAAATTACTTGAAAAGTCCACGAAGTGTCCGTTGAAGTCCACCCCCTCGGCTTTTGGTTGTAACCCTTATGTGGCGGAAGTTTAGGACATATTTAAACTTGTACGAATGGTTGGATTATTTTCGGTAAGAACATTTGGATTTTTAGTTGTAAGTTATAATATTGTGTTAGTAAGATTTATACGCAAAAAAAGTTTTGTTCTGTTTTTTTATAAATATGAAAATTAATTCAGCTATGCATTCACATTCTAATATAAAATAATTTATTTTGATACAACCACAATTTGCAAAAAAAATCAAACCATGTGGAACAAATAATCAAACCATGTGTTCTTTTACAATAGCGTTGTATTTTAATGTTCAGTTTACATGGAAGTTAAATCTTAAACTGTCATGCTGAAGCGTCAGTTGTTTGTGTCCGCTTCAATATCTCCATGTTCAGCATCTTACAGGCTAGAAGTCCAGCGCAAAACGCCAAGTGTGTAAGATCCTGAACATACGTGATTATCGCTGCGCTCCTAATTTAACGCTTCAGGATGACAGTCTTTGTTGTCTCTATGGATTGCCGCGCCCTCGTTCCTCAGAAGTGTAATGATAATATTTATTATGTAAAAATAACAACCAAAACCCACGGTAATAACCACATCAATCCAAAGCCTCACC
>CALUPY010000036.1 GCA_944322755.1 Candidatus Gastranaerophilales bacterium
GGAATCGAACCAAGGTTCTCCCCTCTCCTCAAAAGTGACATTTAGTCACTTTTTCGTCGGCAGAGTGAGACGCGGCATATTTTTTCGGGGTTATGATTTTCGCTGTGTGTAATTGCGTTTTATTGTCCGGTTCTTTTAAAATTATATATGGTTTTTATATTCTACGATTTTAACAATTTTTGTGAAAATTTATATTCATATACATGAGTTATACAATTGAAATTTATGACAATTCTTGTTATTATATAAACATAGATTGTTATAAATGAGGTATTTTATGAATATATCTTTAACACCAACATTAGAAAAATTTGTACAGGATAAGGTTGCATCCGGATTATATAATTCAGTTAGTGAAGTTATCAGAGAGGCATTGAGGATGATGGCGTCCAAAGATAAAATGTCTCAAGAACGAATTGCCCAGTTAAATCAAGACATAGAAGAAGGCTGGAATGATACTGTAATTTTTGACGGACATTCAGCAATGGAAAAATTAATTAAAAAATATGAATAATTTGGAGCTTGAAATTACCAGTAAAGCATATAATGATATTGATATAATTGCTGATTATATTGCAAAAGACAACAAAGCTGCAGCAGTGAAGCTCGTGAAATTATTTAATCAAACATTTGAAATCTTATGTAAGCATCCAAATCTTGGTAAGCTAAGAGAAGATTTTACTTATTTGGATATAAAATTTTATGTCATTAAAAAGAATTATTTAATTGTCTATAGAGTAATTGATAATAAAGTTGTGAGAATATTAAGAGTATTAACAACGTATCAAGATATTTGTTCAATGTTGTAATACTGTATGTAGTCTCCAATAGTTTCCAAAGTGACATTTAGTCACTTTTTCGTCGGCAGAGTGAGACGCTATGCATTTTAAAATATTTGTACTACGCTGTATATTAAATACTTTTGCCAAGTTCATAAGCTTTTTGGGGGTATTCAGTATGTTTAACATCGCTTTCTGTCCAAACTCCGGATGCAATGATTTTTCCTGCATCAGACCATCCTAGATAGTTCAATAAAGTTTCATAATGACTGATTATTGGTTCTGCTGACTTCGCTGCTGTATCGGCATAAGTCAGGATTAATACTGATTTTTTAGGTCTGTGTATCTGACTGTTGATTGCGTAAAATCTGTCAATTACTGCTTTTATTTGGGCTGAAACTCCGAAATAATACATAGGTGTTGCAAAAACGACTGCATCTGCATCAACAATATTGTTTCTTACAAATTCAAAATCATCTTTGAAAACACATTCTCCGTTCATTCCGCATTTGCCGCAGGCTATACAGGGATGAACGTTTTTGAAAGCGGAATCAAATCTCACGACTCTGTGTCCTGCTTCTTCTGCGCCTTTTATAAAATTCTCCGCTAGAGTATTAGAATTTCCGTTTTTTCTCGGGCTTCCTGTTATAACAAGTATTTTCATCTTTTTCCCTCCTGTATTCATAAATTTAGCTGCAACACCTGCTCCAGCTGCTACAATAAGTGTATTTTTAATAAAATTACGTCTGTTCATGAAAAATACCTTTTTTCTTATCTTAATACATTAGAGCTGCTCTCAGTCAAGCTGGCGGTTACAGATTTGTTTGTAGACAGTGATTAGTAATTTTTCAATTTATTGAAAAACCAGAATTTTGAATATCGGAGGGGGCATCTGTTTGCCATGAATATTTTTTATGAATAAAACAAAAATACTTAATATTCCTGATTTTTGTAAAGTCTGTGATAGATTATTCTTTTGTAAAAATCACCCATATCGAGCGCCTGATAGCCTTGCTTTGAAAGTTCAAAAGAAAGCACTGACGCACAGGCTCCGAGTTCAAGATAGATTAGCCATTCTGTTCCGTAATTTTCTGTTATTTCTTTGTATATCTTTTCAAAATCTTTATATGCATCTTCGTATGGCGCATAGATGAATGCTTTTTGTGCCGTGTTTGAAAAATAGTCTTTGTCTGAAAGAATTTTAGACCTTTTAGATACTACGAAGAGAACTTTTCTGCCTTCCCAAATTTTGCTGATGTATGCTGCTTTTTTTTCTATTATGTCTTTTTCATCGTCTTCCTGAAAATAGAAAAGAAATGCATAAGCATCTCCGTAAAAAGATGATTTATTGAAACAGACTTTTGTTTCGATTTCTGCAATGGGGTTTTTCACCCAGTAGTAAGCAAAAGCCTTTCTGTAATACATTGGAACAGCAGGGTCAAATACATTAAAATTGTTTATGCAAACAAGACATTTTTCACTGCTTCCGCTTTTTAGTATTTCATATAGAGCTCTTTTAAGTTCCGGAAATTTTGGTTTTTCATTCAAAAGATTTCTTGCAAATTCTTCACCGTCTCCGAGTCTTGATACAGAAAGTTTTTTGTTTATGATTTCAGAAATTGTGTCTTCAACAGACAGAATGTTTTGGGGATAAAGTTCTTTGTCTCTAAAAATACTACACATTTCTTCAAAAGAAAATTTGTGGTTTCTCACTTCATAAAGATGTTTGCTTGATTCATCAAAAAAACTCATTAAAAAAAGACGTGTATTTGTAGATGCCCCGAAAAGCCGAAGAACCTCGCGTATAATTTTTTTTGAAACATTCAGGTTTGCCAATACTTCTACCCCCTGTGTTTTATTATCAGTCCTAATATTATTTGAAAAATAGGAGTAATGTTACCAGATTGGCATGAATTATATCTTACTATTACTATTTTTTCAATAATTTTAGCCGTATTGTAACCTTTATTTAATGCGCAATAAATATTATTCTAATTATTGATATATGGGTAAAATTGCACAAAAATTAGGAAAGAGAATAAAAGAGCTGCGTGAACACAAGAATCTCACCCAGCTTGTTTTTGCAGAGATGGTTAATATGGAATCCTCTAATATCTCAAAAATAGAAAGAGGTATCCAAATTCCCAAAGAAGAGAGCCTCATAAAAATTGCCAATGCACTGGATGTGTCTGTCAAGGATTTGTTTGATTATGAACATTTTACGGATAAGGCAGAGCTTATAAAAAAAATTAACTGTATCTTAAATGATTCTGATTTGAAAACTGTTCAAAATTACTACAAAATTTTAATCAATATAAAGTAGCCGGGTTTATATACAATTGAGTTATAATTTGTTTTTAAAAATACTTGACAGACATAACTAAAAACACTTATTATAAGCCTAATTGCAGCAAAAGGAAGATTTAAGTATGGAACTTCGGGTATTAAGGTATTTTTTAACTGTCGCAAGAGAGGGGAGTATTACTGCAGCAGCAAACTCTCTTCACCTTACCCAGCCGACATTGTCCAGACAGCTGCAGGATTTGGAGAAAGAGCTGGGGCAAAAACTCCTTGTCCGCGGTAAATATAAAGTTTCATTAACACCCGAGGGCATGATGCTGAGAAAAAGAGCTCAGGAAATAGTTGATATGGCTGACAAAACAGAGTCTGAGTTCCGTGCTATAAAAGATGTGATAGGCGGAGATATATATATTGGCAGCGGCGAAACGGATTCTATGAAATATGTGGCCGAGGTTATGACAGAGCTCCAAACCCGGTATCCTGAAATAAAATTTCATATATACAGCGGCAATGCAGAGGATGTTACAGAAAAGCTAGACAGAGGACTATTGGATTTTGGTATATTGATTCAGCCTATTGATTTGTCAAAGTATGATACGCTTACAATGCCGGAAAAAGATGTCTGGGGCGTTGTTATGAGAAAAGACAGCCCGCTTGCCCAACACGAGACTATAACCCTTGAGGATTTGTCTAATGTTCCTATTATTGCCTCACGGCAGATGTCTAAAAAGTATTCTGCAGACAGCGGTTTTCTCGACTGGTTCGGTGATAAATTCGAGCAGCTCAATATAGCTGCAACCTACAATCTCGTCTACAATGCGGCGATAATGGTAGAAGCCGGTATGGGATACGCTGTTACTCTGGATAAACTCGTAAATACCTCTGGAAATCTCTGTTTCAGACCGCTTAGCCCCGGACTGGAATCAGGGCTTGATATAGTATGGAAAAAGTATCAGGTGTTTTCTCCGGCCGCAAAGCTGTTTCTTGACAGGTTAAAAGAAAAGTTTGAAAAGTCTTCCGGTATTGGAGACAAAAACTAAAAAAACGGCTGAAATCATTTAATAAAGCAGTAAAAAGCCCCGATTTACGGGGCAGTTAGGAATTTGTTAGATATTATTATTTATTATTATTGAAAGGAATGATAATTAAATTTTAATTGAATTTTTTAATTAACACAGCGCGCTCCAGAGACCTGCGCCGAGTCCGACAAGAGCACCGACTCCGGCACCGATAGGCCCGCCGATTGCGCCGATAGCAGCACCTGTACCGATAAAGGTTGTGACGCTGGCCGCTTTTCCAAGAGCCTTGGCTGCCGGAACATCGTTCGGAGTGTCGTATCCGTGCAGTCTTGCAATAAGGTCTTCTCTTGAGAACTTCTGGGCACCGCCAAAAGACATACCGTTTTTGAATGAATTTGAGAAGGCACCGCTGCAGTTGTCGTGAATCATCTGATCGAGATCCTGACCCGTTGCTGCTTTGAACTGTTCGTATGCACAGTTTCTGAGTGCTCTGTCAAGTGCGCGTTCTGTATGATATCCCTGCGCTTTTAATTCATCATAGAGCGGAGTTGCTTTGAGCATTGCAACAACAGTCTCGAACTGTTTTACAATCTGGTCTGTTTCACCTTCCGTGACTACTGCCTGCAATGACCTGCAAGCATCCATTATTGCACCGACCTGACCATCGTTTAGTACTGCATACTGCTTGCTGGTTCTGCTTGTTTCGAACTGATTTTGCATTGCTGCGTGTTCAAGCTCATGCATATAAGCCAGTCTGTCTTTATAATCCATATTTATATAATTAAGATAGGCCTGAGACATTCCTCTGCCCGGATAAAGCCCGAGTCCGAGACCCATTCCTCCCGGATACATCATTCCGGAACTAGAAATGCCGGCCATACCCATATATGGATTACCGTAACCCATTGTGTAATCCATTGGCAGGGTGTAAACAGGTGCAGTCTGAAGTCCGAAATCTTTTGCAAATTCATTGTTCAGATATTGCTGTGCCGAACCCGCATTCCCCGGAACTGCCGAGAAGTAACTTGGATATGCCGCTGTTACTGGATTCATAACCTACCTCCAAATGAACCATTTTCTAACCTTACTTATATAAAAACAATCTGTGTATAGAAATTGCCCGGCAAAATTAATTTTTGTAATATTTGTTAACACTTTTTGTAAATTATTAAAATAAAATCCTAAAAATTCGCTGCTGAATAATGGATTTGCGCGTTAATTTTTTGAAATCCCTGTGACTTTGATCTTTTCTGTCATAATAAAATTCATGTTGTTCTCAGTAATTCTTTCACCCGGAAGAATTACGGGTATACCCGGCGGATACGGCAGAACTACTTCTGCACAAATACGCCCTGCTGCATTTTCAGTATCAATATATTCTGACGGATGAAAGTAAGCTTCACGGGGTGTGTAAATCATCTGAGGCAGGCTAATCAGGGTTTTTTCCGCCGTAAAATCAGAATCGACTTCCATAACCGAAATTTCTTTCAGAGCATTAAACAGAGTGTCGAATTTCCGTTTTGTTGTACCTATACCGGTCAGAAACAGGAGAGAATTGTCATTTGAAAATTCTTCTTCTATCTTGAAATCTTCATTCAAAATTTTTGCAACAGCCAGCGCAGGTAGGCTTTTCATCCTCAACAGAATCTTTGACTTGTCGCAAAAGCCGGAATAAATCTCAACATCTTCTATGTTAGAGGCCTTTGTAATAAAATCTTCGACCATGTCATACAGTTTTCTGATTTCCGTACGGCCTTTGTCTGAAAACAAAAATTCAACTACAGCTTCGATAGCCGTCATCAGCGGATAAGACGGTGATGTCGTGGTAATCAGATTCAACGCATCCTGAACAGCCTGGGCAGAGACTTTTGAACTTTTTGCAATATGCAAAAGTGCGCATGGATTAGGCGCTCCTGCTGTTTTGTGCAAAGAATGTACTGAAATATCTGCGCCTGAAACAATGGCCGGCGCATACCCTGTGTAATCACGTGCAAAGTTGCACAATGCACCATGCGCTTCATCGACAATCAGCACTGCGCCGTATTTTTTCGTGACCTCGGAAATCTGCGGAATGCTAGAATATACACCTTCATAAGTAGGGCTTGTTATAATAACAGCCTTAATTAAAGGATTAGCTTTGAGATTTTTTTCTATGATATCAGGTGTTACGGATTTGAATATATCCCACTTTTCATCTCTTTCAGGCAAAAACCATACGGGTCTGGCACCTGTCAGGACAAGTCCGTTGTATACGGAAACATGGCAGTTTCTTGCGATAAGAACTTCGTCGTTAGGGCTGAGTACAGCGAGCATTGCGGCAATAATTCCCGAGGTTGAGCCATTGGTCAAAATAAAAGAATTTTTGGATGTATAGATTTTTGAAATATTATACTGCAGTTCTTTTAGAACACCATCAGGCGCTCTGAGATTGTCAAAACCTTCGGTCTCTGAATAATCGCACTCGAAAAATTTTCTGCCGAGCATTTTTTCGGCATCAGGGCAGACAAAGTCTCCCTGTGAATGGCTCGGAGTTGTGAAATTGCAAGCCTTTTTGTTAATTTTTTTGTTGTAAACTATTTTTCTAATTAAACTCATATTTTTTTGTTGTAAAATAATCTTGATTAGTATTACAAAGGAATTATGCCATAAATACGACAGAAGCGCAAAAAAGGATAAAAGACTTAACAAAAGAACTTATTCTTCATAATAAAAATTATTACGAGCTCGACGCACCGACTATATCAGATGTTGAGTATGACAGACTGTTTAAGGAGCTTCAGGCTTTGGAAGCAGAGTTTCCCCAGTTTCGAGAAAAGAATTCGCCGACTCTCAAAGTGGGCGGGGCTTCATCTAAAAAATTTGCAGACTATACTCACAAAACCCGTCTTTACAGCCTTGACAACACTTATTCTTATGAAGAACTTGAAAAGTGGTATGAAAAAATCAGAGCTGAATTCCCTAACAGAAAGGAACTTGAGGTTGTCTGCGAGCTGAAAATTGACGGACTTGCGATTGCGCTTACCTATGAAAATTCGGAACTCACTGTCGGCGCAACACGCGGAGACGGTGTTACCGGTGAAAATATAACTGCTAATCTGAGAACAATAAAAACAATCCCTAAGCATTTAAATTCAGAGGGTGTTTCATTAGAAGCACGCGGTGAAATTTACATGCCCAAAAGCGCATTTGAACAGCTTAACAGACGTCAGACTGAATCAAAGCTTAAACCTTTTGCAAACCCGAGAAACGCTGCAGCAGGTTCGCTTCGGCAGCAGAATCCGGAGATAACAGCTCAAAGAGAGCTTGCTATGTTCACATACGCCGGAATTTTAAATAATCCGTCTATAAAGACCCATGAGCAAACTCTTTTGTATTTAAAGGACATGGGATTTAATCTTAATCCAAATTTTAAAAAGTGCAAAAACATTCAGGAGGCAATAGAGTATTGTAAATACTGGGATAAAGAGAGATACAATCTCGATTATGCAACAGACGGGGTTGTTATAAAAATTAACGAGCTGGCAATTCAAAACGAACTCGGATTCACCTCGCGGGCTCCGAGATGGGCAACTGCCTTTAAGTTTCCTCCTGAAGAAATGTCAACGACACTTCTTGATATTGAAATTAATGTGGGCAGAACCGGAGCTGTCACGCCTGTTGCCGTGCTAGAACCCGTATTTATTTCGGGGTCGACTGTTTCCCGTGCAACATTACATAATTTTGATGAAATAAAACGTCTCGATATAAACATTGGAGACAGGGTTTTGATAAAAAAGGCAGCGGAGATTATTCCAAAAGTTATAACTGTTATGAAAAAAGGCAACAGGGACTGCGGTGCGTTCGAACCGCCTGAAAGGTGTCCTTTTTGCGGCAGCCGGCTTGTTCCTGCAGAAGGAGAAGTAAACTTGTACTGCCCTAACACTCTGGGCTGTCCTGCGCAGCTTAAGGGGCGCATTGAATACTGGGCATCCAATGACTGTATGGATATAGAGGGGCTGGGCGGAAGTATTGTTGCACAGCTTGTGGATAAAGGTATGGTAAAATCTCCGGCAGACCTCTACACATTGGGTGTTGCGGACTTTTTGACTCTGGATTTGTTTGCGCAAAAGTCAGCACAGAATCTTTTTAACTCAATTCAGGCTTCTAAAAATCCGGAGCTTTCAAGGTTTATAAATGCTCTTGGTATCAGGCATGTCGGTAAGGAGATGTCAGAAATTCTTGCAAAAAAATTCGGCTCCTTTGAAAAACTGAAAAACGCAACAGAAGCGGAAATTCTTGATATTGAAGGTGCAGGTGAAAAAATTGCGTTGAGTGTTCTTGATTTTTTCAAAAATTCATACAATAATGAAGTATTACAAAAGTTGGAAGCCAATTCTGTTGTACCTAAAGAAATGAACAGGGAAGAGGAAAAAGACACTTTTTCGGGACTGACTTTTGTGATTACCGGAACTCTCTCAAAGCCTCGTGACAGTTTTGAAAAAGTAATAAAACAGCATGGCGGAAAAACCTCATCATCCGTGAGTAAAAAAACATCATATGTGCTTCTCGGAGAGGCTCCGGGGTCAAAATTTGACAAAGCCAAAGAGCTTGGGGTCAAAATTATTAACGAAAAAGAGTTTAACGATTTACTTGGAGAACAATAATGAACAGACGTTTCAATATTATACAGCTATCGGGTTTAAAAGGAATATTTTTTATTGTCTTTCTTATAGGGTGTGCAGCTGCCGGATTTCTTGTTTTTCCGGGCTGGGTCTGCATGCATATTTGGAATTATGCAATGTCCCATTTCGTTGATATGCCTGTTATGACTTTGCTGCATGGCATTATACTCTGGTGTATTATTGCACTCGTTACTTTCCAGCTGAACAAAAAAGATTTCGGCATTTCCTTCAAAACTGTTGAATCGCCGGAAGACAGGCTTAGAAAAATTATTGAATCAAAAATAAAAAAAGAAGAACAGCTTAAAATTAAGGAATTGGCTGAATTAAAAGAAAAGGATAAAGAAGAGATAAAAAAATAGGAGTAATTATGAAAAAACTTATTCTGCTTTTAATGCTTGCAGTATTTGCAATGCCGGCGCTAAAATCTGACGCAATAACAGTTACGGAAAAAGACCACGGTTTTATTTCTGTCACGGTTTCTTCCTCTAATGAGATTGAGCCTGACACGGCTTCTGTGTCTTTTTCTGTAGAAACTTCTGCGCCGACAGCACAGGCCGCGATGAAAACAAACAACGAAAAGACAGACAAGCTGCTTTCTGCTTTGAAACCCTTGCTTGCTCTGAGCAAACAGGACACTATTTCTACGACGAGTATATCTGTAAAGCCTGTTTATACTTATGACAAGAAGGGTAACAAGCATTTTAAAAATTATACGATGATTAACACCATCAGTGTAAAGACAAAAGAAATCAAAAATCTCTCAAAGCTTATTGATACTGCTGTAGCGAATAATGCTACAAATGTCTCTGATATAAGATATTTTGTTGAAAATGAAGACATCTATTCTGCTGCTTTGATTAAGGAAGCAACTCAGAAGGCTGAGTCAAATGCTTCAATGACTGCAAAATCACTGGACAAAAAACTTTGTGGTGTGAAAAGAATTTTTGTAAACTGTGTACAAAACAGAGGGGCACAACCTGCTGCATACGGAGCAAATCTTGTGAAGAGTACTCCGGTTGAAGCGCAAAAAGTCAAAATGGAAGTTTACGTGAACGCAGATTTCTACGTTAAGTAGCGGATTTGCCTTCTTTTTCGGCTGAGCTGAGGCGAAGCCTGAAAAATGGCGTCACGACTGAGCGTAATACAACGAAGTTTGCATAGAACTGTAAATAGTGACACGGACAGATGACACGACCGAAGGGAGTT
>CALUPY010000037.1 GCA_944322755.1 Candidatus Gastranaerophilales bacterium
CTCTTTTCGAGGGAACGGACCAACGACGTTTGTTGTACTTACTGTTTTTCTCTGCCACAGTAAAATCCTCCTGTAAATTGTGATTTGTTTTGCCCGTCATGCCGTTAGCACAGCTATTAAGTTGTATATGGTAACGAACGCTTACACTTGGACCGCTGTCCTATACGATTTCTTGCGGTGAGTGGCCACTCTTATCCTTCAAAGTACCGCATAGGTTTCGCCTCAATTTCACTGCGTTCGATTACGCCTTTTTAGTCGATATAGGTACGAATGTACGTATTCGACGGAAGCCTTTTGCCATCGATGTGTTTACGGTCTTTATACAGAAGCTGATACTTGCTATCGCGCAAAAGCGTTCTGCGATAATAGGTGTCCACACTCAAAACGGCATTGTTCTGTTCGGCGTTTACTATCAAGTAAAGCTCTTGCTTCACTATGTAATCGCGCGTCCGATACACGTTCTCAAACAGTTTTTCGTTCTGTGCCTTGTCCATCTTTGCCTTCTCCTTTTTCTTTATTTTTTATGAACTCAGCTAATTGCTGCTCATAACGCCGTATCATACATTCGGAAACCCGATGGATCAGATCTTCCTGTTCTGCCGGTAACGGACTGCCTTCTTCCGCGCGAACCTTGATATATAAAGGCACGGTCACCATTTCTTCGGATTCGCTTTTTCTTAGCCCGATACAAGCTACCATTTGATACCTTTCGACCATCTGACTCTCCTTTGGGGCGGGGAATTGAATAACCCCTTCACTTAGAAGCCACGAAAAAGGCAAAAATTAACCCCCCTACTGGAAAAATTTTTTGATTTTGTTATAAATTTTTTGTAGCCGATTCCAAACCGCCACCGGATTAATGCCTAATTCAGCCGCAATTTCAGACTGTTTGCGGTCCAAAAAATACACCTGTTCAATTAACCATTTTTGATCTACCGTCAATGTTTCTAACGCATAACGTAACTGTCTGATATCGTCATTATGGAAAGTTTTTTCTTCTATATCGCTTTCCTGGTCAGCTATTTGGAATCCGCTTTCAATAAGCGTTTCCAAAGATTGATGACGGCGAGTTTCTTTACGATTGACACGCTTTTCTTCCGTTTCAATCTGCTCATACTGCCTTGCAAATTCATCCGAAACTTCAATTTCGACAAACGTGCCATTGATTTCATACTTGATTTTTTTCATGCCGAACTCCTTGTGATTTTTGAAATCCGCAGAGCCGGTTTTCCACAAACAAAAAGACGGCAGGAAAACAATCAAAAGTGCTTTCCTTGCCGTCTTGCGGTCTGCGGAATATTTAGTTTTTAATTTACTAAGCTACCATACTTACATTCTCGATTAAGACTTGTCCGTTGTCTAAAAATCGAACAATCGTCTTAAATCCCTTTAAGACAATTTCTACCGTTTTGCTGGTTTTATCTATTCGACAAACCAGTTTGTCGGCACCGTTTCTTACGTCTTGCACAAGCTCACCTCCGTTTTCGTTTTCGCAAAGACAAACTTGATTTTCGCAAAGAAATATGATATAATAATTATAATAAAATTCTTTGCGCCTCGTTTGCTTTTCGTAAACTCAGTATAACAATTAATACTTGACTTTTCGTTGGTTTGAATTTGGTACAAAGTTGGTAAGGAGTTGGTAGGATGAGTACTTTATGTTTTGGTAGCTTTTCAAGAATACTGAAAGGAGCTACAACTACTTCAAATGAATTCTTAATTGAATTGCTTTTTACGCCGTTTTATCACAATGATGTGACTATCGACAAGGCTGACCAAAGCAAACTTATCAATTCTAAAAAGAATGTCCCTGTGTTTATTCAAAACCAAGCGGACACTCCTGCGATAACAAGTATGATAGAGCAATATTTTAGGGACCATGTTGTTATACATATAAAACAATCCGAAAATTATAAATTGATTTCTTTACTGGTCGGAATAATAAACGGAGATAATACTATCCCAGAACAACAAAAGTCCGCCTTTTTATCAACGGCGGATATTGAACATTTGCCATCGTTTCTCTCGGATATATTCCTATATGCTATTCAACAGCCTAATAATTTGAAAGAAAATCCTATTCCACCTACACCAACAGATAACAGTGTTTACTCTATAATAAATGGCCACATATATCTTGATGGGGAGGAAATAAAACTTCCTGATGCTCTTATTCCACCAGAAAATATAGAAATAGAAGAATCGACTTATATTTTAGAACTTTTGCGTGCCTATGCAGATGCAGAACATATAGATAAATTTACAGTAAATACAATCCCTGATAAATACAAGCGACACTTGAATGAGCAAAGGCGATATTACTATAATACTGAATCTGTTAGAAGAAGCGTTCGAGATACTGGATTAAACGATCAGTTTGAATATTTTATCAAAGATACTTATGATTCTATAATTGATCTCTGCGATCAATCTCATGCAAATGGATATGAAAGATTGTTGAAAGTATTGCAACAAGCGGCAAATCGTCCGCGAGGTCGCTCTTTACTTGAAACTATACCAAATTTGATAGGAGCGAGCGAAAAGAAAGGCGCTTGTCATATTTTAGTTAATGACGGCAAAATCAAATGGGTGATAACAAATGAATAAATTATTTAACACGCCTTTTGAAAATTCATTAAGAATATTAATACTGCTATCTTTTTTCAATAATCCTTTGACCGTTGACAAAATTACCGCTTGGGACTTTATTGCCGTCAATGGAAAATCTTTTGGATTGACGGATATTGATTTACACGGTGAAAATTCTTTTACAATATGTGAGTATACAGCCAGACGCGAGCAAATTACCATAGCCGTAAAAGAGCTGGTTTTACGAGGATTAATTACGATTGAAAAATCGTACAATGGATTCCGCTATAAAATAACTGTTTTAGGTAAAAACATTGTAGAACAATTTCAAACAAATTATGCCGAAGACTATGCTGTTGCCATACAAAAAACGGCACCATTTTGTTTAGATAAAGATGAGAGGCAATTGATAAAATATATTAATGATAAAACAACCAGTAAAATCGGAGGTACACGATGAGTAAATTTTTCATCAAATCGTTAATAATATCGGGCAAAAATAAGCGTACATCTACTCTTAATTTTGACGAAGGATTAAATATAATTTATGGCCCGTCTAATACAGGCAAAACATATGTATTAAAATGTATTGATTTTGTTTTTGGGAGCAAAAACAAAGAGCCTATACCGTCAAGTTCGGGTTATACATTAATTAAACTTCTTATTCAAACTGATAATGGACATGTTTTCATAGAACGCGAAGTAGGTAAAAATAAAATTAGCGTTGTTAGTGAAAACCCTCTAATACAATCAAAAACTTACAAAATTCAAGACATCGGGACCGCTTTATTAGGCTTAATAGGAATTCAGAATACTCCTAAAATAATAAAAAATAGCCGCTACGAAACAGTAAATTTAACATGGCGGTCTTTTATGCATTCGTTTGTAATTAATGAAGAAGAAGTTATACAACAACAGCCTATACTAATCTCGAAAGAATCAACGGCAAAGACAGTATCTTTATCTGCGTTACTATATCTGATTTCTGCACCGGACGCTTCAAAGATCAATCCGATTGAAGATAAAAAAATACAGGAAGCACGCAAACGTGCTGTTGAAAGATATATTGCAGAGGAAATACATAAATTAAATGAACGCAAAAAAATATTGGATGAAAAATTAAAAACAAAAATAAATTCGCCAGAGGAAGAAATTAAAAAATTAACGGACGAATTATCTAAAATAGAAAAAGAAATAACAACAGAAATTGGTAATAGTAAAAACACATTGTCAAAAATTATTGATATAAAAAATCGTATTGCAGAATGCAATCTATTACTGAACCGCTATGCCGAACTTCGCTCTCAATATAAGGCTGATATAAAAAGATTAAGCTTTATTGTAGAAGGAGAAATAAATTTATCGAGAATAGCTCCGTTGGAGAAATGTCCTTTTTGCAATGGTGAGATGACTGAGCAACATTATGCTACATATATTGAAACTGCCAATGCAGAACTTCGTCGCATAACGCAACTATTAAATGACCTAAAAGAAACCGAAGATACGGTTATTGCCGAAAAGCAAAGTCATATTGAATCTTTACAAAAGCTAAACGAAGAACGGCAGGCCGTAGAGAATGTTATAAAGCAAAAATTAAAGCCAAGAGCGGAAAAAATAAAGAATTCATTAGAAGATTATCAGAACCTTATTAGATTACAAAATGAATTGGAAATTATCGAAAAAATGCGTCAATCAAAAACACATGCATTAAATGAAATGCTTGCAGCGAAAGACGATAAACCTATCGAATATAAACCGCGAGAACATTTTCCTCAAGATTTTGAAGAACGCATGTCGAAAATTCTTAATGACATCCTCATTGCATGTAAATATGAGGACTATGTGTCTTCAAGGTTCTCTATAAAAAAATTCGATATAATAGTAAACGGTAAAGAAAAAGAAAATTACGGTAAAGGTTATCGAGCATTTTTAAACGTTGTTGTATCTATTGCAATTAGAGAATACCTTTACCATAATGGTATATATCCTCCAAGATTATTCGTTGTTGATTCGCCGTTACTTTCATTGAAACAAAATATAGATGAAGAAACGCCAGAAAGCATGAAAATCGGTTTAATGCAATATTTGATTGACACTCAAGATATGGGACAAACCATTCTTATAGAAAACGCAATACCAAGATTGGATTATAAAAATGCAAATGTGAAATTACACTATTTCACAAAAGGAAAAACCAATGGACGATATGGGCTTTTATTGGATATGGTAAACTAATCGGAGTAAAAATGAAAATAACATATAACAAGCTTTGGAAGTTGCTTATAGATAAAAAAATGAATAAGCAAGATTTATGCAACGCTACAAAAATTAGTGCTGCTACTATGGCTAAACTTGGTAAAGGAGAAAATGTAAATACAGAAATCTTATTACGTATTTGCAATGCTCTTGATTGTGATATCGCAGATATAATGGAAATTGAACGAGGATAAAAGCATGTCAAGAGATCATATCATTCCCCAATTTATTTTGCGCGGCTTCGCTATTAATCCTGCTGCAAACAAGCAAAATCAGAAAATAATGATTTACGACAAGGATACAAAGCAAGTCCATACTAAAAAAATAGCAGATACATACTCTCTGCTCGATTTTAATTCCCCCGAAACAGAAAAATATTTAGCCAATGAATACGAATCAAAGGTTGCTAAAATTTTTCAACGTGCTTCAAAAGCCGCATCAGAAAAGCAACAATCTATATCCCTTTCCAACAAGGAATATAAAATGCTTTTTCGATTTTTTGTTATTATGTGGCGAAGAAATAATATTCAACTTGAAAAAGCAAAAGAAATGGGTATTCAGCTTGAAAACATGTTGAAATCATTGTTTGGAAATCATTATAAAGAAATGCTGAAACCGGAGTATAAAGATTATTCATTTGAGAAAATGTTTGATGAAAAGATGGATGATGTTAGAAAAGCCCTATACGATAAAGTTATTCCTGAAACCAAAGATGATGATCCGACTGTACTTAAAACAATCAAGCATTACTCCCCTTTTATTGTTAACAATACATCAAATATCCATTTCCTATTACACAACACATATGCAACATTAAGATACATGGTCCCTAAAAACCAAAATGAGATATATGCGGAAGATATTCCGAGCATAATGATATATCCTATTTCAAAAACGCTATGTTTTTGCATGATACTTAAAGAAAAAGAAATAGATACAGACAAAGAAGAATTTAATATTCCAATTGAAGCTTGGTGTAACGATGAAGATATTAAACTACATTTTATTGATGGGTATATAACACAAACCGCAAAAAGTTTTATTGTTGATGAAACGAATATAGATTTTATAAAAAATAAGTGAGGTAAGCTTATGTGTAAAAAAATCTTAATTGACGAAAAAGCGCATATAGAAGATTGGATGATTTTAGATAATGGTTCTTTAAAATTATTAGAAAAAACTATTATTGCTGAACAGAATATAAAAATTTATATACATAGCAATGAAAAATCAAAACATAATAGACCACATGTGCATGCAAGTTATAATGAAAGAGAATATGTAATTTCTATTGATGATACAATAGAAGTTATTGAGCCTAAAGAAGATAAATTTAGCAGATACTTAATTAAAACATACTTTCGATCACAGCTTCAGTACTTTAGAAAAGAATGGAACAATATCTGCTCAAATTATAAATTTTCTATAAATGCTAAGGGTGAGTATATCTGTACATAAAATTTACAAGTTATTGCCTTTTGTCGGGTATGTGTCTCCCTCAGCGAAAAAGTTCAAGGGGCAATGTTTATCCCTCGTTAAGCATAAAGCATTGCCTGTTTCCTTGACCTTTTTCTACTGAGGTAGAATTTTGCATTTTGCAAAAGGCAATAGCTTGAACAAAATCACTTATAAAGGAGTTTAGCATGGAAAATTGTGTTATATATGCAAGATTCAGCTCCCACGGACAAAACGAACAAAGTATTGAAGCACAGGTACGTATTTGTAAAGAATATGCCAAAAACAAAGGTCTTGATGTTATCAACCTTTATACAGATAAAGCAAGAACAGGAACAAACGACGCTCGACCTGCATTTCAGAAAATGATATCAGACGCTAAAACCGGCGCTTTTCAATACATAATCGTCTACATGTTTGATCGGTTTGCCAGAAATCGCAGAGACAGCATTATTTACAAAGAGATGCTGAAAGAAAAATACGGCGTAAAAGTCATCTCTGCTTTGGAGCCGATTGCCGAAGACGAAGGCGGTGAATTTTATGAAATGTTCCTCGAATGGAATGCTGAAAAGTACAGCAAACGTCTTTCCAAAAGAGTACGCGATGGTCTTGACACCAGCATCGCAAATGGAACCTTCTGCGGCGGTTTTATTATTTACGGCTATCAACTCGAATTAGAACCCATTCCAGGAAAGCAAGGCAAGTTTATCAAACGTGTTGTTATCAACGAAGAAGAAGCCAAAGTCATCCGCTATGTATTTGAGCAATACGACAAAGGTGTAAGCAAAAAGCAAATTGCCGCGGATCTAAACGCGCAAGGAATTCGTGTTAAAGGCAAACCCATTTCACACAAGACTTTCGACAATTACATGAAAAACACGAAATACACCGGCGAATTCTATTTCGGTGAGAGGCTCTGCACAAATATGTACCCTGCAATTATCGATAAAGAGATGTTTGAACGAGTACAAAAGAGACTTGCGGATAATCGTTACTTTTTGGGTGGTAAAGAAACAGCAAAAGAACCCTACCTTTTAACTGGCAAATTATTCTGCGGACACTGCGGAACTGAAATGGTTGCAGGTGGCGGTAAAAGCAAGACGGGAAAAAAGTATTACTACTACGAATGTAAAAAGAAGAAAAAGAAACTTTGCGATAAAAGAATCGAACATAAAGATAAGCTCGAAAAATATGTTGTTGAAAACGTAGTCGCCTTCCTATCCGATGAATCCAACCTAAAAATTATTACCAAAGACGTGTTGAAGTATTTTGATTCTCGCACGGACGAGAGCGAACTCAAATCTATACGAAAAAGGATAGCTGAAATTCAAAAAGAAGCAGATGCGGCCGCTAACGCCTTTATAGAAGCAAAAAGTCAGTTGCTGAAACAACGTATAGAAAAACGTATGCAAGAATGTGAAGTGTTGCTTGCTGACTTGGAAAATGTAAAAGCCCGCCTCCTTTTAGAACGCGGACAGAAACTCACCGAACAGGATATCAAAGCCTTCGTTAATATAATTTTACAAGGTGATGTTGAGGACATCGAATTCAGAAGGCGACTGATAGACAATCTGGTCTATAAAGTCTATGTGAGCGATGACGATACCTATATTTATTTTAATATTAAGGGTGGCAATCATATCGAGGAGATAACATTAGAAGATACAAAAGCCGCTCTAAAAGAAGTTAATAGAGTTCAAACGCAACGTGACCCTGCCCGCCAAACGGAAAAAGCACCCTTGCGGTGCTTTTTCTAGTTGCGGTGCGCGGAGGGTGAGAACATTTTTGCGCATAAGCGCAAAAAT
>CALUPY010000038.1 GCA_944322755.1 Candidatus Gastranaerophilales bacterium
ATAAATCAAGTCTAAAATATATTAAACTGCTAAAAGTTTCTCAATTCTTATATAAATAATCCGACATTCATCTGTATTAATAATTGAAAATATCTCGAATTTTGGTTCGGGAATCATCCCATCAGCCGCCCCATTAACTTTAAAACCCTCTCTATGAGAGGGTTTTAATATTTTATACTTTTTATAAATCCGCTTTGCTAAGCAACATGTAAAGAAAAACCAAGTTCTTTTAATAATTTGCCGATTGTATCTAATCTTGGAACTCGTTCTCCCTTGAACATTTCGTATAATGCGGCTCTTGTTATTCCTGTTTTTTGTGAAAATTCACTTATACTCATGCGCGCCTTAATAACTTGTTCTAAAGATTGAAAAAATAAATCATAATCACCTTCTGTGATAAATTCTTGTATAGCTGCATCTAAATACATTTTTAAATGCTTATGTCAAGTAATGAACATAAAATTGCTACAACTTTGAACTTGTAAAAAGTAAATTTACTAACAGTAAATAAGTTAAGTATAATTAGACTATGAAAAAGATATTAATAATTATTTTTATTTTTGCAGGTAATTTTTTACCTTCTTTTGCAACAGAAGTTCAATTAACAGACTATTCCAACAATGCAAACTGGCTTTCAAAGCCTGTTCAAAACCGTTATCCGGCAGATGTATTTTATATCTATCCTACAGTCTGTACAACTAAAGATAAAACAAATGTTTGTAAAGTTGATGATTTTCAAATGAGAGAAGCAGCCAAAAATGTTATAAAACTTCAGACAGAAGCGTTTGACACAGTTGCAAATATTTATGCACCTTTTTATACCCAGTATAACTTCAGAGTGTTCGCTTAAGCCAAAAATTCGTGCACGTCATATTTACCTCTCACAAAACAATTCACTGGATTGTTATGTTTGGCAGAGTCTTATCACGAATTTTTCCCGGACTGACTTTAGCTGATTGCTCATGAGATAACTTCAACGTTTTTTGAAACATCAAAATTTATTAAGTTTAAAAACACAAAGCTTGCCAAACACAAAAAAGATTGTTATACTCTAATTATACTTAATAAGAATTATTCTTAATAAGGTTAGATTTATGACTCAAAATCAACAATATATCGAAAAAAAAATAGAAAATCTGAAGCAACGCTGCCAGGAGCTCGGAATGAGAGTCACTACACAGCGGGTAGAAATCTTCCGTGAAGTTGCCTCGTCTTGCGAACATCCTGATGCAGAAACTGTATACGAAAGGGTCAAAGAAAGACTTCCTAATATTTCTTTTGACACTGTATACCGGACTCTGGCATCACTTGAGGATATGGACATGATATTTCGCGTGGACAGCATGCTGCCAAAAGCTCGTTTTGATGCAGACAGACGTCCGCACAATCACTTTCTTTGCGTAAAATGCGGCGAAGTATATGATATTTTTCCGGAGGACGGATATGAGGTAAAAATTCCGGAAAATAGCAAAAAATTCGGAGAGATAAAAGATGTAAATCTGCAGGTGCGTGGCATCTGCAACAAGTGTAGACACTAAAGGAGAAATGAACTATGAAAAAATTTGTATGCAATGTATGCGGTTATGTATATGACCCGGCTGAAAACGGAAATGTTCCTTTTGAAGAACTGCCGGAAGATTATGCCTGCCCTCTTTGCGGAGTCGGCAAAGATGAATTTTCCCCGGAAGATTAGTTAACAAAAGGAGAAACACAATGGAATTAAGAGGTTCTAAAACAGAAAAGAACCTGATGGAAGCATTTGCAGGCGAATCACAGGCAAGAAACAAGTACACCTACTATGCTTCTCAGGCAAAAAAGGAAGGATATGTACAGATTTCTAAAATCTTTGAAGAAACAGCAAACAATGAAAAGGAACACGCAAAAATCTGGTACAAACTTCTCAATGGCGGCAGCATAGGAGACACAATGCACAACCTTGAAGATGCAGCCAACGGTGAAAACTATGAATGGACTGAAATGTATGCAAAATTCGCTAAAGAAGCTAAAGAAGAGGGCTTCAACGATATTGCATTTCTGTTCGAAAAGGTTGCAATGATTGAAAAACATCACGAGGACAGATACAAAAAGCTTCTTGAGAATGTAAAAACAGGAAAGGTTTTTGTTAAAGAAGAAAAAGTGGTGTGGGAATGTGCAAATTGCGGATTTACCCATGAAGGAGACCAATCTGTGGAAATCTGCCCTGTCTGCAAACACCCGAGAGCCTATTTCTTTGTGAAGGCTGAAAATTATTAAACAGCCGCAGCTAAATATGCAGGTTCAATGCAGAGTTATACGAAAGTGTATTTTCGAAACTGCAATCGAAAAGCCCGAAAGAAAATTAAATCTTTCGGGCTTTTTGGTTTTATTTGAGTGTGTAATCATATTTATCGTATATAATTTCAGGCTTTTCACCGAATCTTGCTATTGGATAAATGTTCACTGGTTTTTCACCGGGTCTTGCTATAGGATAAGTAACCGCAGGCTCTTCACCCACTGGTAATTTAACTACCGGATATTTGCCGGGGTTTAGTAATGCAGGCTTATTATTCGGCAACTTTATAGTTCCATCAGGGTTTCTGGGAAGCCAATGTTCTTTTATCCAATTTAGAAGATCTTCATCAGTTACAACATATTTCTCATCAATTTTAGGAGCTGTAGACATCTCTGTGTATTCATCAATGTTCAACTTACCGTCTTTGTTTTTGTCGTATTCTTCAAATTTTTTCATCTGGTCGGCAATATAGTCTCCCAAATTGTCATACCCCTCAGGAAGCTTGCCTGTCTTTTTATATTCTTCAATAACTTTATCAGTCAACTCCTGTTTTCCAAGCTTCATATCGCCGTCTTTGTCAGCTGCTTTGAACATGTCAGCGATTTTCTTTTCTTCTTCTGCGCTTGTTTTTTTCTTTAACGATGTTGATTCATCGACATTTGGATTGTTGTAAGTAATAAAAGATGTGCCTGTGTTAATCATTTCATTCTCCTCTCGGTGGTAAATTCTCCGCGTAAACATTTATAGTTATATAAAAACAATCGATATAAAATTATTGACAAAATAAGATATACAGTATATATAACTAAATCCAAAATACCCTAATCACTTTGTATTCAGGCATAAAAGTCATGTTTACAATTCTTAATAAATTAAATAAAATCCTGACTCTATCCGAAACAGTCAGGAATATTTCTCAAATATCCCCAAATACTTTAGAAATATTATGTACAATTCCTGAAACATTTGATATTATAAATATATTCAGAATAATGGTCATAATGACAAGGAAAAATGTATGAAAAATGTAGTAATTTTTGCTGACAGAGATTCAGCTGAATTGGAAAAACTTTTGGCGGACAATGAAGAGCTAAACGTCAGAACTATCAGTATAGATGAGTTAAAAGACGCTCAGAAATATAATCCTTCTGTTATTATTTTAAACTGTAATGATAACAAACTAAAAGAAGTTGCGATGGTTACGAAACTCACTGCCCCTACGCTTGTTGCAGCTGACAAGTTTGCTCACGAAATTGTATTCAGAGGTGATTCATACGATTTTGTAAACGCACCTATTGATGCAAATGAGTTTAAGCTGCGAGTTAAAAACCTTTTAAAAATCAAAGAACTGAGAGATACGATAAATCAGGTTTCTACAACTGATGAACTTACAGGCCTGCACAACAGAAAATATCTTCACGAAAGACTCGAAGCAGAAATGTCCAGAGCAAAAAGATATGACACAAAACTTTCCTGCCTGCTGCTTGATATCGACTTTTTCAAGGTCGTAAACGACATGTACGGATATGACTGGGGCGATGTTTTACTGAAAAAGATTGCAGAAATGCTCAAAGGTTTTATCAGAAAAGAAGATATTTTAACAAGATATGGTGATGAAGAGTTTATCGTTATTCTCCCAAATACACCCGAAGAAAACGCATTCTTGTTCGCTGAACGTTTCAGACGTGATATCGAAAAAATGGAATTCATTCCCGCCGGCGAAGAAGAAAAACATCCCATCACTATATCAGGAGGTATTTCATCCTTCCCGTTCCTTGAAAACGTAGATGAAGACGCCAATACACTCATCAGATATGCGGAACACGCTTTGTATAATGCAAAAAAACGCGGCAAAAACAAAATCGTTCAGTTCTCGCAAATTAACATTGACTATTAATAAATATAATAAGTTATATGCCAAAAAGCACACCGATTCTGGTGTGCTTTTTGTTTTATTTACCTACAGAATTGAATTTGCGGCAGAAGCTATATGCCAAAAACATATATACTGCTATCCTTCAATTTCCCAATTAAAAAGCAAGTTAGCCAACATTAAACCAAACCATCAAAAACTTTTTTATCGCAACCCCGAAAAAAGTGTCCGGTTGTCAACTAACTCGCTTTATTATAATAACTCTTTTTTCGGGCTATTTCACCACTCTAAAGAATAATCTTTTTTATAAAGAATCTAATGCTACAGAACTAGTAGAATATAAAGCCGTGTTTAAAACACGGCTTTATATTATCACTTTTGCTAATTGCTTCTTACCAGTAATTCATCTGCCAGCCGTCTTCTATAATATCCTGAACGAGGCAGTCATCACCGTTACATTCTTTTGGTACAATTTTTTCCTTTTCTTTATCCAACTGCAGGGTAAAATAATCAACACCATATACATTTGGCTTTTCAAGAGAGTTTACGTCAACGGCAATATCACAAGTAGTCTCTGTACAATTTTCTATAGCCAGACTTGTTCCGTCAAGAAGCAAGACCGGAGTAGATGTTGGACTAGTTCCGGTTCCGCCGCTCAATGTACCGTAGCTGTCTGCAAAACAGTTGTTTTTTCTGTCTCCTTCGCATTTATATGCAACTAACAGATACTCTGCAAAGTCATCAATGGTTAAGTCTGTAAATTTCCATTTTGAAATCGGTCCCTTTTTCTCTGTCATAAAATCAAGGTTCTGCTCTAATGTAACATAAGCTTTTTTGAGCTTAGTAACATATTCGCTCTTTGAGGTATATTTTTTCAAGGGAGGTATCGTAATTGCAGCTACAACACCTATAATTGTCAGCGTAATAAGAACTTCACTGAATGTCATTGCTAATTTTCGATTCATCATTTGCAAGTACTGCCTTTCTGTATTAATTCTCTAATTCTGGCATATCTGCCGACTTCTGTGCTTAATGATTTTACACTTTCAAGGAATGGTGAGTCAATATGTACTCTGTTATTATATTCAGGGTCAATAATATAAACAGTCGGGAAACTACCAATTCTATAATCATCCACCAGTTTTTTATTTGCTTCCTCCTCAACATTCAAAAGCACAACATTAAATTTGTCTTTATAAATGTTCCGGACAGAATCAAGTTTTGGCATAAAACGTATACAATACGTGCACCAATCAGCATAAAACACCGCAATAATAGGCTTGTCCTCTTTTGCTGCTTTTTCATAAGTCATTCCCAGATCATAATCTGACGGCTTTAAGTCTTTTTTGGGCGCCACAGCCATACATCCTGTGACTGTAATTCCGGCTAACAATAATACCATAAATGATATTATAAATTTCTTCATAACTTTGCTCCTTTGGGGACTACTGTTACCCCGTTTTCTGATACGTAAAAACCTCTTGCTAAATCTTCTTCTTTGTTGAATCCTATTTTTGTGTATGGAGGAATATCCACATTTTTGTCGATTATTGCTTTTGAAATGTGTGAATGCCTTCCGACATTGACATTTTCCATTAAAATGGAATCAACAACACTTGAAAAACTGTTTATTCGAACTTTCGGTGAAAGTACGCATCTTGACAGCGTACCGCCGGATATAATACATCCTTCTGACACCATTGAGTTAGTAGCGAGCCCACGTCTTTCCAGCTCTTCCCATATAAATTTTGCAGGTGGATAATTGTAATTAAACGTTCTCAACGGCCATTCCTGTGAATATAAATTCAATTCAGGGTCATACTCAAGCAAATCCATATTTGCCTGCCAATATGCGTCTATGGTTCCCACATCACGCCAGTATCCGCGTTCTGATTCTTCCATCCCTTTAAATTCGTTCTGGGCAAAATCATAGACAAAAACAGAATCCCCTTGTGCAAGCATTTTAGGTATAATGTTCTTTCCAAAATCATGAAACGATTCTTTATCTTCTGCGTCTTGCATAAGTTCGTTAACTAGTTTTTCCTTATTAAATATATAGTTGCCCATTGATGCCAGACATTTGGTTTCATCTCCGGGAATAGAACGAGGTTTTTCAGATGGTTTTTCTACAAACCCAGTCAATCTCCAGTTCTCATCTACTTCAATAATTCCATACTCACCGGCCTGCTCAATTGGTATAGGAATAGCTGAAATCGTTAAATCCGCCTTGTTTTTCTTATGATATTTGAGCATAGAGTAGACATCCATTTTATATATATGGTCTCCGCCAAATACGCAAACATACTTAAATTCTTCATCCGTTATGTGGTGAATATTTTGATAAACAGCATCAGCCGTACCTTTATACCAGTTTCCGTCTATTCTCATCTGCGCCGGAACTAAATCAACATACTGGTTAATAATGGGCGATAACGGCCAAGAACGGGCAATATGTTTATTTAATGAATCTGATTTATATTGGGTCAGTATTTTTAATTTATAAAAGCCTGAGTTTATAAAATTATTTATAACAAAATCAATAATTCTATATCTACCGCCAAAGGGAACAGCAGGCTTAGCTCTGTCTCTTGTCAGCGGATATAATCTTTTTCCCTCACCGCCGGCCAATATCATAACCAGTGTATCTTCAACAGCCATGTGTCCTCTATCTTTCCTTCTATCTCTTCTAAAATTATAGCACAGCGTCGGATTTTGACAAAATTGTATACTTTATTTTCAGTATGTAACGAAATGTAACGATATATATAAAATATGAAATCAGTATATACTTTTTGTTTTTATCTATATGTAAGTAAGTAAATAACAATCTCTAAAGGAGACTTT
>CALUPY010000039.1 GCA_944322755.1 Candidatus Gastranaerophilales bacterium
TAGATTTTATTCGTATTCATTTGCGCGGGCTGTTGCTGTGATTGCGCCGGGGGCACGTAATTGCCATTCTGCGGGGCGAAAGGTGCTTGCCCCGTGTAATTCCCCTGATTATTGTTATAGCCGTTATAAGGCGTGCTATACGGCATATAGCCGCCGTAATTGTTTCCGTTCCACATAATTTCACCTCACAAAAAATTTGTGAGAGCGGTAAGGTATCTTGCCCGCGGTGAGGACGCTGGGCGAAATACCTTCCTTGCCCTCACATTTTGCATTATAATTGCATAAAATAAAAAAGTACACCGACAAAAGGTGTACTTTTTCATTGATTATTAAGTTTTTGCTTCATCCGCTTTTTTCGCGTTGTAACGGATTTCTCATCTATGCAAAGCTGATCTGCAATAACACTTTGTTTCGTTTTTCTGATGAAAAAATCTATTGCAAGTGCCGTGTTCTCGTCTGAAAAACGCAAAGCTTTACATCGCGCGATTAGTTCTGATTCCGTGCAAGTATCAGTATTAAATGGTTTCGGCGTTAAAAGATCAAGCCTATCTTGTGCTATATATCCGACCCATACAACACCGAATGCAAGCGGTACGGAAAATAATAAACTTGTGTTTATTGGCAAACATAACAATATACCGAAAAATGCTATGCTTAACGTTATCATCAAACAAATATTTGTTTTCATGCTGTGATATTGTTTATTAAATTTTGGGCGTATCACGATATGCGCAACGCAAAAACAAATCGCCTCGATTTCTTTTTCTAAAAGAAAAGCAAAAAGAGCAATCATAGAAACGACAAAAACGTGTTGCCATAATTGCTCTTTTACAAACTTTTCAATTTTCAGTCTTGCCGCAAGCGTTTTCATGTTCGATCTGTTTTTCACATTCCGCAATTATTGCTTTCTGCTTTTCGATTTTTGCCTTTGCGCGCGTGATCTTGTTCGCGTAAAATTTGCTTTTCTTTTTGCCGTAAAAAGGCGGGCAACCCCAACCCATTTTTTTATTCCTCCCTTTTTTTGTAATTAAAAATTATATAAAACAACAAAAGCCAAAAGTAACACTCAAACGTTAACAATGTAAAACTTAAAGTATTGCTATATTGAACATACATTGGCAACTGTCGTATTTCAAGTGAAAGAATTTGTGCCAGTCCGTGTATAGGATATACGATTGCAACTTCACGCAATCTTGCTTTCATGATAAAAGGCAAAACAATCATCGGATATATGCTCATGTACGTTGAAAAATTCGCTCCGATAAAGCTTGCGCCGATACTTATTCCGATTGTCACAAGTACAAGCGCGCATTCTTTCAAGTTCAAATACCGTTTTTTACATACTGCGCATAAATACAGCCAATACGTCAAAAACGATGTGCAAATACCTAACAGATAATATGCCCATGCGTGACTGTCGATATATTCGCCTATCGCAACGATTCTTTCATTTTCGATTGCAAAAATAAATTCCTGCGGGAAAAATATTTTTGCAATATACATTCCGAAAAGTAAACATATCGACAGCGCGAGCATTGAAATAAATACACGTCTATTCATTCGCCTTTTTTGATCTGATTGACAAGGTCGTTAAACTTATCTTCCGCGGTTTCGACAATTTCGACAGATTCTTTTGCGTCTTCTGATATGGTTTCAGCGGTGATATTTTCTCCGTTTTTAATCCTGCGAAAAATACGCGAAAGAACTTCGTAAATCACTTGACTTGACGACCCCCACACCAGCGCGGCAACCGTGGAAAAAGTAAAGCCGAAATAAGTCAAAATCCAGCTTGCCAAAAATCCGAAAGCAATCGGCAAAAGCATGATAAGCATATTTACCTTTTTTCTCAAATTTTCATTTTTGATTTTGTCTGTAAAATGCTTAATAGGAATTTTTGCCAACTGCGTCAACCCTAACACAATCACGACAACCACCAAAAAAACCCAACGCGGATATTCGGGAATACGCGCGATTGCGTTTGCAAAATAATTCCACACTTCCGCCATAATATTGTTTTAGTCCTCCATTCCCGCAATCATTTCTTCAAGTTTGGAAATGTAATTTTCCGTTGCCGCAACTTTCTTGTTTGCAAAAATGCTTGCCGTGGATTCGACTTCGGCTTTCTTCGCCGCAATCGCTTCATCGCAAGTTTTCCGTTTTTCCGCCACAGCCGCGTCATACGCCGCTTTAAGGGAAGTAATCGCCTGCGTGTATTCTTGATTCTTTTCTACCGTGTAAGCGTCGAGTTCTGCTTTCATTTCGGCTACTTTTCCGTCGTAAGCGTCTTTGTAAACCTTCTGCTTCTGTGCTTCAAACTGCGTTTTTGCATTTTGCAAAATGACTTTTTCCTGATTCATTTTTATGCCTCCTGATTTTCAATTTTTTCTTCTTCTTTCGCCCGCGCCTTGATTCTTTCCACAGCTTCAATGGAAATATCAATGTCGCGGATTTCAGCCTGTTTTTTTGCCGAATATTCTGCACGAACGTCATGCTCGTATTGCTTCACTTTTGCGACAATTTCGGGTTCATCGTTTCTTGCGGAAACCGTCTGCTTTTGCAATTTGTAATCCGCAAGTGCCTTTTCGATTTCTTCCATAGGTACAAACATTGCATTTCACCTCCTTCTTATTTAATATAATTTATTAAAATCGGAGTGAATATAACTGCGGCATAAATAAGTATTGCAAACAATACCGCAACCCACGTCCGTTTTAGTATAACGGTGATTTTTTTTGCTAAAAACACAATCGGAGCGGTTGTAAAAAATCCGATGATTAACCACACAACATACCAAAAAGAATGTGCCATTTTTGCACCGCGTACAACCCATGTCGGCACGGTTTTCTCGTCAATTCCGTACAAATCGCACGCGTCTTTATTATTTTTGAAAACTGCTTCTTTTTTCTCGCGTTCGCTGTCGTTATGCGCTTGTTCAAGTTTATTGCCGATAAGTTTATCCGCTGTGTCAAGCATTTGTGCTTGAACGGTTTCGTCTGTTTTTATTTTATGTACAACGGCGGCGTTTATGCCTTCGTCAATTAAATGTAAATTGTTTGACTTTTTTTCTTCTATTGCCTTTTCGTTTTTTGAGGAAAAATCGATTGAAATATTTTCTTCATTTTTAATCGCGTTTTTTTCCTGTTCAATTAAAGAGGAAAGTTCATCGTTCATACATATACCTATTTAACCCAAGTCAATAATCCGGGCATTATACCTGTCGCGGGCGCGTCCAGCCATGCTTCATACCAAGCGGAAAGTTCTGTCTTTTGCTCTTCCGTAAGCTTTTCATACCAAAGCGCGCCGCGATTTATGATAGGGAAACATTCTCTTTCTCTGCGTGTGCGGATAGCGTTTGCGCGCAATTCCGTTTCGTCTTTGAGCTTTACGAACTTTCCGTTTTCGATTTTGTAAGCCGTAGGGTCGGAGCAATACAACTCCCAAACCGCGTCCTCTATTGTGTCGGTAGGCTCGGGAAGCCCCGATATATCGCCGCCGAAAACCATATTATTGATAACATAAAACATATTTTATTCACCTCTTATTCATTCGTTATATATGTTAACGAAATACTGAACCAGCTCATACTGGCTATCGATGTAGTATCAACCAAAAAAGATGGCGTAAAATTCAACGTATCATTTCCTGCGTTAATATAAGCACGGCAAACTCCGTTCATACTTGCATAAGGAGCAACCCCCATTGAATCAGCCACAGCCGTAGGTAAATTTCTAAGCAAAACGTAATTCGTTCCATTATATACAGTAGTTCGATTTCTTAGCCAACCTGAAATAGTTATAACGTTTCCACTTCTTGTAACATTTATATATCCGCCGTTACTTGTTGTAAAATTAGAATCAAAACTTATATTATAACCTTTGTTTCGATAACCTAAAATTTCAATGCTCGTATTGATGTTATAATAAATTGTTGCCCCTTGTAAAAATTCCGAGCAAATAATTTTATCGGAAGAATCTCCATTCGGTACGACATCCTGTCCACTCGGGGCAAACGGAAATACATTTTGAGTGGAGTGATCCCATTTCAAGCCCATTGATGCGGCATAATTACCGTCTTTATCGTAAACGTCAATTCCCGCTTGTACTGTTCCGTTGCCCGTTTTTTGTCCTTGCACTGCGCCCAGCTTTTTATCTGCATTATCGTAAAAAGTAACGGGCGCAAAAGAAAAAGTATCCCCTGTTTCTTGCGTCTCATATTTTACTTTGAGCGGTGTTACATCTCCGTAAAATATTTTTCTCCCCGTGATTACCTGCTCGGACGCTTTATCGACGTAGGTATTTGCGATATTGTTATCCTTACTGTCATACGTTGCCTTGATCGCGGAACCCGCCATCTCTGCGCGATTTGATCTGTCCGCCCTTCCTACTTGTAAATCTAAATAATATCCCGTTTGCTTTGCATAGGTATTCTCGATGTTGTTTCCGTTCCCGTCCTGCGTCGCTTTTGTTGCGTTCGTCGCGTTGGTGGCGTTCGTCGCATTCGTCGCATTATCCGCGTTTGTTGCTTTGCCAACCGTCAAATTCAGGTACGTTCCGCTCGTGTTGGCTTTGCCGTTCAATGCCATTTGCGTGGCTGCTGACACGGGCTTGTCTTCGTCAGACGTGTTATCCACATTGCCCAGCCCGATATTCGCTTTCGTGATATTGACGTTACCCGTGCGATACGCGCTTTCGCTACCGCCTTTCACACCGAGCACGGTATTCTTCTGCGCACCGCTTTCTATCCCGTCCAGCTTCGTTTTGTCTGTGGAACTCATCAACCCGTTACTTGATTGCGACGCAAGCCCATAGGTTGTATCCTGTGTGGTAATCGAACCCATATCAACGCCGTTCTTATTTTTGTACGTCACCGTACGCCCACTCACACTTATGCTGGCAACAT
>CALUPY010000040.1 GCA_944322755.1 Candidatus Gastranaerophilales bacterium
ATTTCACTCTAGACAACGGAGCGGAATTATAAAATAATTGAAAATAGAAAAACAAAATGTGCTTGTAGCTCAGTTGGATAGAGTGACAGTCTCCGAAGCTGTAGGTCATGGGTTCGAACCCCATCAAGCACGTTTTTCAAAGATAAAAGCCGAACCCCTGACCTACGGTCATGGGATAATTTTAAAGTTTAGCTTCGAGCCTTCGGCTCAAAGCGCCCCATCAAGCACGTTTTTCAAAGATAAAAGCCGAATACTGTTGTCTTGATTTTATGCTAGTTGCCCATTGACTGCCAGATGTATTGGTGATTAACCATACACAAATTTAGGTCTGACCGTATAGGTCATATTCATCTGCACAGGTGATTTTTATCTTTTCAATATCGCCAGGAATAAGCTCTCTGTCTGTTTCTATGTAAACAAGCCCGTCGATTTCCGGTGCATCTCTGTAACTTCTGGCAATGACAGTCTGCTCCTGTGTTATTGCTTCAATAAGACAGGGAAGCTCTTTTCCTATAAATGTTTCGTTTATTTCTTTTGATATCCTTTGCTGTAATTGCATCAACTTGTTTTTTCGCTGTTTTTTTACTTTTGCATAAACCTGATGGGGTAAACTGTATGCTACAGTGTTTCTTTCTTTTGAAAACTCAAAAACTCCCATCCTGTCGAAACGCATTTTTTCAACAAATTTATACAAATCCTCAAAACATTCGTCTGTCTCTCCCGGATAGCCGACGATAAAAGTTGTTCTCAGCGCGACATCCGGTATTTTGGTTCTGATTTTTGAAATCAATTCTTCATAGTCCATAACCGGTCGCCGCATTGCTCTAAGTATTTCAGGGTGTGAGTGCTGTAGCGGCATATCAATGTATTTAACGACTTTTTCGCATTCCGCAAAAGCATCTATCAATTCATCATCAATCATTGACGGATAAGTGTACATTACTCTTATCCAGTCAATTTCTTCAATTTTGTTCAGTTCTCTTAAAAGTCTTGCAAGAGACGGCTTTCCGTATATGTCTATGCCGTAGCTTGTTGTGTCCTGTGCAATGAGCACTATTTCTGCGACTCCTTTTTCTCCCAGATGTTTTGCCTCCTGCACAATGTGTTCAATATCTCTTGAATGATATTCGCCCCGGAGTTGCGGGATTATGCAATATCCGCAACGGTAATTGCAGCCGTCAGCTATTTTTATATAAGAGCTTGAACCAATTGTTATCTGCTGGCGTTGTACATTTTCAGGATAAATGTATTGCGGTTTCTCTGCTATTTCGTATATAAAATCATTTTCTTTGTTGTCTATTTTTTTTACAACTTCTACAATTTTTTTTATGTCGGTCGTACCGAGCATTGCAATGGCTTCAGGGATAGCTTCTTTCAGCTCTTCTTTATGTTTCTGGGGAAGACAGCCGGTTATTATGACTTTTTTGTTTTCGTTGACCATCTGTAATATAGACTGGACTGATTCTTTTTCCGCGTCGTGAATAAAAGAACAGGTGTTAACTATTACAATATCCGCCTTAGTTTCGTCCAGAGTAATTTCTATACCTTCATCAGCCAGCATGCCAAGCATCAGTTCTGAATCTACAAGATTTTTTGAACAGCCGTGATTTATAAGCGCTACCTTAGTCATATTTCTCCTGAAAATTACATTTTATGCCTGTATTAATTTTATATTAAAAATTTAAAAAAATCTTTAGGTCTTGTTGTTCAAATTTTTTTATAAAAGTATGTCCTCTTGATTAACCGCATGGGGTAATAAGATTAATTTAAGAATTCAAATATGCTTTCAAATATGAATGTAATAAAAATTATAATTACTATATTTATATTGTTGTGTTCAATGGTTCCTGTGTATTGCGATGATTCTTTGATATGGGATT
Organism: Candidatus Gastranaerophilales bacterium; assembly: GCA_944322755.1. Classification (GTDB taxonomy): domain Bacteria; phylum Cyanobacteriota; class Vampirovibrionia; order Gastranaerophilales; family Gastranaerophilaceae; genus CALUPY01. The sequence goes on from CALUPY010000040.1 coordinate 1,881, forward strand.
ATACGAACGACAATTTTATAGAGCGTATGAAAAACAACAGCGATAAGGACAATGCAAAAATACAAGAGGAACTTGATAATGCAATAAAACAGGGACTGGATATTGACCTGATACCGGTAAACTTGAGGGATTGTATTGAAATTGCTCTTGAAAACAGCTCCAGATTGAAAATAATGAGACATCAGCAGAAAGAAGCCAAATGGATGTATGTCAATGCTATCTCAGAACTTCTTCCTGATTTTTACTACAGATATCAGTTACAGGATCTTCGCGGTGAATTCCTGGTCGGTGATATTTTGCCGAGAATTATTAATGCAAATCCAGTATACAGCGGTTTCAATATTTCTTATCCCATTATCGGAAACGGTAGTCCCCTGTTTACTATTGCAAGTCAGAAAAAACTATATAGAGCAGCAGGGCATGATTACAATTATTCAAAAGATGAACTGCTGTTGAATACAGCTCTACGGTATTATGCGCTTCTTGAAGCAAAACTCGGTCTTGAGGTTTTGCTTGCAAATTTGCGTGACAGGTATGAACAGCAAAAATTAATGAAGGCAAGATATGAAATTGGAGTTGGCACAAAATACGATGTCCTGCGTGCGGATGCAGAATTAGCAATAGCCAAAAAAGAGCTCGTAACCCAACTGAATGCACTGAGACTTCGTCAGGCAGATCTTGCTGATGTGATGGGGATAGATATAACAATCCCTCTGTATCCTGTAGAAACAAATGCCCGTGTACATAAACTCATGGATTCAAAATATAATATAGATGGTCTTTACGATATTGCTTTAAAATTAAGAGAAGATATAAAATCTAAAGAGCTTAATATACGTTCTTTGACATTACTGAAAAACCGTAATTATACGATGTTTGCACCATATGTAACATTATCTTACGAAATGGGCCGTGCCGGAACGCTGCAGGGGGGAAGTCTTTCAGCTAACTATACTCTGAGTCTTAATGCGGTTTGGCCGCTTGGCGAAAAGCTCGGGGTGAAAACAATTACCCAGAAGAATGCAGATTTGGAAAAAGTGCGGGCAGCAGTTCTCGAATTGAAAGTTCTGAAAAGTAATGTAAAAAAAGCAATACTAAGCTCCTTTTATAATTCAAAATCAGCACTTGAAAAAATAGATGCTGCAAAAAAAGAAGTCGAAGCTGCTGACGAGGGGCTGAAGTTTTCGCTTGTAGGATTTGAAGTCGGGACGAACACATTTATCGATGTTTTGGACTCTCAGTCCACAAAGGTTCAGGCAAGACGCGGGTATATAACATCTGTTATTGAATATAACAGAGCACAGATTCAGCTTTTGTTCGACACAGGGGCAATAACAACAAAAAGTCTTTTGTGCGGTTATGATGAAAAATCCTATTTAAGGAAAAAGTAAAGCCATGCTAAGGTTTTCTGGTAAAGAAAATCTTGACAAATTAAAATGAGCATATAATATAAGTATAATGAAGGGGGCTAAATATGCCCGCTTTAGTGTCACTATTTTGAAAATAAATAGATAAAGAACAAAGATATTACATTACGAAAAGGAGATTAATCTCATGGCACGCGAAAAGTATGAACGTACAAAACCGCACGTTAACATTGGTACAGTAGGCCACGTTGACCACGGTAAAACAACATTAACAGCTGCTATCACAGCTGTTCTGGCTGCAGCAGGACAGGCTCAGGCTAAAAAATTTGATGAAATCGATGCTGCTCCGGAAGAAAAAGCTAGAGGTATTACTATTTCTACAGCTCACGTAGAGTATGAAACAAAAGACAGACACTATGCTCACGTTGACTGCCCCGGCCACGCTGACTATGTAAAAAACATGATTACAGGTGCAGCTCAGATGGACGGCGGTATTCTTGTTATCGCAGCAACAGATGGTCCGATGCCCCAAACTCGTGAACACATTCTTCTTGCTCGTCAGGTTGGTGTACCGAGACTTGTTGTATTCCTTAACAAATGCGACATGGTTGACGATGAAGAACTTCTCGAACTCGTTGAAATGGAAACAAGAGAATTGTTGTCTAAATACGAATTCGACGGTGACAATATTCCGATTATCAAAGGTTCTGCACTGAAAGCTTTAGAAGCTGTTCAAGCTAATCCGAGCATTCAAAGAGGCGAAGACAAATGGGTTGACAAAATTTGGGAACTCATGGACGCTGTTGACTCTTATGTTCCGACTCCTGAACGTGACCTCGACAAACCGTTCCTTATGCCGGTAGAAGACGTATTCTCTATTACTGGCCGTGGTACTGTTGCTACAGGCCGTGTTGAAAGAGGAAGAGTTAAAGTTGGTCAGGAAGTTGAAATCGTTGGTTTCGGCGAAACTAAGAAAACAACTGTTACCGGTGTTGAAATGTTCAGAAAAATGCTTGACGAAGGTCTTGCAGGTGACAACATCGGTGCATTGCTCCGTGGTGTTGATAAAACTGAAATCCAGAGAGGTCAGGTACTGGCTGCTCCCGGTTCTATCACTCCGCACACTAAATTCACAGCTAACGTTTACGTTCTGACAAAAGATGAAGGCGGACGTCACACTCCTTTCTTCCCTGGTTACAGACCTCAGTTCTACATCAGAACAACTGACGTTACAGGTTCTATCAAATTCGACGGTGAAATGGTAATGCCTGGTGACAACGTTGTTATGGAAGTTGAACTTATCGCTCCTGTAGCTATTGAAGAAGGTATGAGATTCGCTATCAGAGAAGGCGGGCGTACGGTAGGAGCCGGAGTAGTAGATAAAATACTCGCATAATTAATATAGCAAAACAATATACAAAACCCCGGACT
>CALUPY010000041.1 GCA_944322755.1 Candidatus Gastranaerophilales bacterium
GACAGGGGGACACCCCCCGTACCCCCCATTTTAAAAACTCTGTTTTTTACTTTTTACATAATAAATATTATCAATATGATATAATCAAGTAATGAAAAAAGTTTTTGTTTTTCTTTTACTCTTCTTCGGACTTGCAGCTAATGCTATTGTCATTAAAGGCGGTATTCATTATACTGTTGAAACTGCCCGTCAAGAGGCTTTCTCTAAAGTCAAATACTCGATTCCCATGGATGAACACAAGAAATATCTCTCTGACCCGGGGTTTTCAAAAGACAAAAACGGTAAGACAAAAATTAGAAAGTTCGGTCGAGATGTCACATTTTTCTCTGATGGAAGTTACGGAGTGTACAATAGTAATAAAAAAATTTCTTATTACTATAACAATAACGGAAAATTAGAGGAAATATCTTATACTTTTGGGGATATCTATCCTAAATTAACAGTAAAATACAACATTGATGGAAAACTCAATGCAGTAACATACGAAATTCAAAAAGGTGAATCATATATGTATGATGCAAATAAGCGCTTCATGGGACATTGGGTAGATAAAAACTGTTACGATTCTAATGGAGATATTATATTAATGCGTAAATAATAACAGAAAGGAGTATTATGACTAATGTACGAAATACAAATCCAGACAACTCACTAATAAAAGAGGCTCTTGAAAAAATCCGTGAAAAAGCTCGCGAGGAAGTTGAAAAAATCAAAACATTAAAAGACGAAGTCAAAAAAATAATGGACGAACAGCAGTCTCTCTCCGAACAAATCTCTAATGATATTGAACAAGCAACTAATAAAGAATCTAAATGGGACAAAATCTTTGATCTTGACAACCCCAGAGTCAAAGCTATCAAAAAAATGATTGAACAAGAACAGGAACTCAAAAAACTCGCTGAAAAATATGCCAATGACCCGGAGAAAAAAGATTTAGCCAACGCTCTTGTTAAAATGGGGCTTACCTCTGATTCTTCTACTGATGAAGGAGGGTGGCTCTACGAAACTCTCGGCGATGCCGGCTCTATTTTCAAAGACGAACTCACTAAAAGTCTCGCTGATTTTGAAAACTTCGGCGACGGCATGAAAGCTCTCGGCAATGAAATTGCTCAGTACATGATTAAACAGGGCGTTGACGCTCTATCTCAAATCGTTGTTCAGTCTCTTCAGGCTAGCAAAATTATACACTCCATCTCTGCAGGCAATTCAGAAAAATCCAACACTGCTTCCAACATCTTTGGCTCTATCACTTCTGCAATCTCTACTTTCTTCGGCGCAAAAAAACACCACTCCGGCGGCGTTATTCTCCCTTCTTCCGGTACTCTGCCCGGAACTCAGGAACAAATCGCCATGCTCAAAGGCGGTGAACGCGTTCTTAGTCCTGCAGAGACAACAAGCTACAACAGTGAAGATTCCGCTTCTTCTCAGCCTGTCGTTTTCGTCAACAACAACATCAAAGCCTGGGATTCTAAAGACGTTAAACAGTACCTCCTCGACAACGCCTCTCTCATCAACTCCATCACCGCACAGGGCATTCGTGACAACAAACATTACCTCAGAACCATGATTCGCAATGCCTAGTTTTCTAAGCTAAATATCATGCTTATTCACTTTTACGCCAATGTATTCAACCTGACCGTTATTATAATAATATCCGGTTGTATTGCCATTACGATCCAATATGTCGTTGTCTACTCGTTTTTTTGCTTCCATAAGATTTATATTTTGCTCACTTCCTGAAAAGTCCACTGCTGCAGCATCTGTTTCGACAACAATCCCCTGCAGGACAGGAGTATCATTAAATTCCATCTTTGGCTGCTCAATATCTACACTGCAGTCCACGCTTCCATTCAGGGTCAGTGCAGCTGCGGGGATAGATGACATTAAAAAAAAGATGGCAATGTAGTACTTATAATGCTTCATATTTTTATTATATCACGTAAAACAAAAAATACACAAAATGAAAGGGGAAATATGGTTCAAGATTTATTAAACATGCCTGTAACACTCAAAGTCGGGGAAATGACTTACAAAATGGAATATGACAACAAGGCTTATGCAGAACTGGAAATGAGGATTGGGAAAAGTATTTTTTATATCTATGATGAGTTAATTATTTATAAAAGTTTAAAGACTCACGAGCTTTTAGAAATGTTATGCTGTGGATTATTAAAACACTATTCTGAAGACGAAATAGAAAAAGTAAAGAAATCTTTTAAAGAAAATATATCATTATTTATGCAAAATTACGCTCAGATTACCTATGCATTTCTAAATCCGCTGCTGCCTGCAGAGGTATACGAAGATAAGGGAAAAAACTCAAAAAAGTCCTAAACTCCGCCGGTGAATCAGCGGAGTTTGACTGGGTTTTTGCATATACAATGGCTCGCACTGTTTTGCAGTGGAGCGAAGAAGATTTTTGGAAAGCAACGCCGAGAAAATACTATTCAGTCTTAAGAAAGTACGGAGAAATTATAAAAATATTATCTCCAGCACCCAAAGCACTGGTCGGAGAAAGTGCAATAAAAACTCTCGCAGGGATTGCTGCAAAACTCGGATAGCAGATAAAACAGCGAAGACAGACTAAACGAATACAAACGTCGTAATAATCCGGTAATTGCTAGTATTTTCTGATATTTTGTGTGTTTTTTTACATAACTTAATGAATTTTGTCATAAGCCTCGTCATCCTGAAACCCAGAAATACTCTGTGACATGGTAGTGATAATATTTATTATGTAAAATATAAAATATAGAAACTAAAACCAACGGTAATAACCACATCAGTCCCAAACCTCACCATAACGACACGAATAATCAATGTTAGTGAAGCAACGACAAAGCGGGCACTGTCTGAGGAGCGAAGCGACGAGTTTGCCCGCTCAGGCTGAACTTTACAATTGATTAATGAGTGTCGTTCCGGTGAGCGGTTTGTGCAGCTTTGACGCCAAAGCTGCCCCGGTCCGGGTAGGACCCGCCGGAGGCAAATTTGAACTATTTTTGGCAGGGTGGAACAAAAAGCATAAATCATACTATTAAAGCCAACAAGTTTTTTTTACGTTCATTTCTTTTCTTTTGTACTTGCGCATGCAAAAGAAAAGAAATGAACCAAAGAAAAGAAAACCAGCGCATATCAAAAGAGCTTGTAAAGTATTTGTTCAAAAATTTCAGGTCACAGGAACCTGTAAATTTTTTCCAAATACTAACAAGCTCTAACCGAGGTTACGACAGGGGGACACCCCCCGTACCCCCCATTTTAAAAACTCTGTTTTTTACTTTTTACATAATAAATATTATCAATATGATATAATCAAGTAATGAAAAAAGTTTTTGTTTTTCTTTTACTCTTCTTCGGACTTGCAGCTAATGCTATTGTCATTAAAGGCGGTATTCATTATACTGTTGAAACTGCCCGTCAAGAGGCTTTCTCTAAAGTCAAATACTCGATTCCCATGGATGAACACAAGAAATATCTCTCCGACCCGGGGTTTTCAAGAGACAAAAACGGTAAGACAAAAATTAGAAAGTTCGGTCGTTTTGTTACATTTTTTTCTGATGGGGAATATGGAGTATTTTCCATGAGAACAGGGTTTGCATATTTCTATGATAAAAATGGAAAACTTTACGCCTTAATGAAAAAACAACAATTAAATTACCCTCTTTTAGTGCCAAAATATGATACAAATGGAAAACTTATTGAAGTTATGTATAAAGTTAAACCTCAAAATACTTACGTTTATGGAGCTGATAAATCCTACAAAGGACACTGGCTCGGTGACAACTTTTATGACACTAATGGTAATCTTAAATACAAACGTTCAACAAAATATTTTTACAATTAGTTAATAAACTTAGAAAGGATAAATATGACAAAAGAACTTTCTGAAAATTCACTTTTGGAGAGAATTTCTTTACTGCTCGATAAACTACGCCCGCAATGGGAAGAATTTCAAAACAATTGTAATGAAATCAGAAAAATTATTGAAGAAAAACAGTCACTCACAAGCCGTCTTTCCGAATCAATAGAAAAAGCATCAAAAGACCAGACTTTACCTGAAAAGATATTTGACATGGAAGACCCTACGACCAAAGCACTGCGCGCATATATGCAGCGACAAAAGACACTCAAAGAACTCGCTGAAAAATATGCCAATGACCCTGAGAAAAAAGATTTAGCCAACGCTCTTGTTAAAATGGGGCTTACCTCTGATTATTCCACTGGTGAAGGAGGGTGGCTCTACGAAACTCTCGGCGATGCCGGCTCTATTTTCAAAGACGAACTCACTAAAAGTCTCGCTG
>CALUPY010000042.1 GCA_944322755.1 Candidatus Gastranaerophilales bacterium
AGAACTCTGCACAGCTACGCTGCTTCCTCTCAAAAAATATGACATTTAGTCATATTTTTTTCGGCAGAGTATCCCGAAGTATGTTATTTTTTCGGTAAGTGTCCGATTATATTTAATTTTCAAAAGTTGATGCAGCTTGGTTTTAAATTGTTATACGGCACGCAGAAACTTCGTTTCTGACTTAGCCTGCCTCCATCCAAAACCTGACATTTAGTCAGCTTTTGCACGGAGTCCTTGCTGCACCCCCGGGAATTATTCAATTGTCAATTTACAAAAACCAAATTAAAGTTTATCAACAACATACATTGCAGTCAAGTTGCCCATAAATAAAAACGACATGTGCTATCAAAAATATATATCAATTAGTGTTTTTTGTACAATATTTTAAAAACTATATATCTAAGGTTTTTACAGGATTTTTAAAAATTTTATGTTGAATTATTTTATGACTTATGTAACAATTATGTAACAAATACAAAAAAATTTTGTAAAAATAACAACAAAATTTTTTCCTCGATTTATAATGAATAAATCACAAAATAATTTTTATTTTAATTGGATTGGGAAATAAATGAAAATAGAAAATTCACTCTATTATAATTCGAATCACCTAAGCAAGTTCAAGAAAAAGCATACGGGCATTGATGAATACAGCTCCGTGCTGACTGCCGGAGGGCATAGAGGGAAGATTGAGAATGCAGCTCTCTATGAAAACAAAACAGGTGTGTGCCCTGAGAACAAAAGTGTGAATAAAAGAAATAAAGCGACCGCTGGAGAAAATCCGAGCGGTCGTTTGAGTTTTAAAGCAAATCCGAATTCTTTTGCAATGAAGCTTGCGAAATCTAATGCTTTTAACTGGACGCTGGATATTACCCAGAAAAATTCATTAGTTGCTGATGCTTTATTTGCTCTATTTTTAACATCAGTACTGAGACCTCTTATGCTGTTTTTCATGCCGACGAAAGGTGAAGACAAAAATAATGACAAAAGAAAGAACGAGTATCAAGTTGGACACTCTGTTGCTACAGGGATTATGGGGCTTGCCACATCGGTTGCTGTTGCTGTTCCTGTTAAAAATGGTGTGAACAAATTTGTAAATCAGGTAAAATCAAACCCTGAACTTAAGAACAAATTTGCATACATATTTGCAAAACCAAGATCTGAATCTTTCTTCAGAGAAGCGGCAGGAAGAATCCATCAGCCGATTTTCCTGCCTCTTAGAGCAATGGCGACGATTGCTATTGTTCCACCTCTTTTAGGTTTGTTGGGTCTGAAGAAGCCGGGACCTCAAAAATCCATGGATGCTAATCCAATGTTTAATGACTCTATTTTAAACTTCAAGGGCAGTGAAACATTCAAAAATGTTGCAGGTATATTAAATCAAAAGAAAACAAACAATTCTGACAAAAAGAATATTCCTTCATTCAAAGGTGGATCTGTTGACTTGATGGCAAAAGGCATAGGTGTTGTAGCAGGTACCGGAGTAATGAAACAATTGGTCAATTTTCTTGCTGGCTGCAAAAATGGATTCCCTCATCTTGTTGCTGCGGAGAGCCTTTTACTATCCGGTTTTTATATGAATGAAACAGCAAAATCGAAAAAAATAGAACCTGATCAAAAACAGCCGATGATTATAAATCAGGGCATAGTTGCAATAGCTTGTACAATTGGTGCCTATACAATAGATGGACGTATTAAAACCGCTGTAAAAAAATTCCAAAATAATTATAAAGAAGCATTCAAAGAAATGAAAGCAGCAAAACATGCAGAGCTTCTTCTGGAAATGAAATATGCATTCAAAAATGCTGATAAGGTTAGTTTCTCAGAAAAACGTAAGTTCGTTGAAAACTTTATTAAACAGGGAACAGCAAACAAAGTCCTCGCACCAGGACAGCTTGCAAAACGTCTTGACGGCATAAGCTTCCTGAAATCTACAGTAATCTTTGCTTCTATTTACAGATTCATAGGTCCTGTTGTTTTAACACCTGTTGCTAACTGGATTAGCAACAAATTTCAGCCCTCAAAATAAAAAATTTTTTTCATGATTTGACAGAGCTAAATCATCCGGATACATTAGACAGGTGAAAAATAAACTAAATAAAAAGCCCCGATAGAGATCGGAGCTTTTTTGTATCAATTTTTTGATAACTAGTCTTTAGCGTGACCGGCTGTACCAAGAACGTCAACCATTTTGTGTTTAACCATTTCTTTAACAGCAGTTCTGCCTGGACCCATATATTCTCTTGGGTCAAATTTTTCAGGGTGTTCTACAAAGAATTCTCTAATTGTAGAAGTCATAGCCAGTCTCAAATCTGTATCGATATTGATTTTAGCAACACCGTGTTTTGAAGCATAATTGAGCATGTCTTCAGGAACGCCCTGAGCATCAGGAAGGTTTCCGCCGAATTTGTTGCATTTTGCAACGAACTCTGCCGGAACTGATGAAGAACCGTGAAGAACGAGCGGATAGTCATAACCAACAGCTTCATTTACAGCTTTTTTAATTGCTGCAAGTCTTTCAAAGTCGAGTTTAGCTTCGCCTTTGAATTTGTAAGCACCGTGAGATGTTCCGATAGCTACTGCCAGTGAATCACATCCTGTTTCTTTAACAAATCTTGCAGCTTCTTCAGGATCTGTGTATGTTGAATCTTTAGCGTGAACTTTTACATCATCTTCAACACCTGCGAGTTTTCCGAGTTCAGCTTCTACTGAGACTCCGCGCGGATGAGCATAATCAACAACCTGTTTTGTTAATTTAATGTTTTCTTCGAGCGGGAATCTTGAACCGTCTATCATAACAGAAGAAAATCCGCCATCGATACAAGCTTTACAAATTTCAAAATCTGCACCGTGGTCAAGGTGTAAAGCAATAGGTACAGTAGTTGTTGCGAGAGCTGCTTCAACAAGTTTAATCAAATATGTCTGATTAGCATATTTTCTTGCACCTGCTGAAACCTGAAGAATAATCGGAGATTGAGTTTCTTCAGCAGCTTCTGCAATACCTTGCAAAATTTCCATGTTGTTAACGTTGTAAGCACCGATTGCATAACCGCCAGCGAGTGCTTTTTTGAACATTTCGTTTGTTCCTACTAATTTTCTTTCTGACATTTTATGTCTCCTCTTCTACTACTGTATATAAAAAATTTTTATATAACTCGCTATTAAAAATTTATCGCAAAAACAATTTCTTTACAAGCGGATTTTCGTACGAGTGAGCGAAGCGAAACCCGGGGAGCGAGTGCGAAGTGGACGGCAGCGAAGCGAAGTCCACGACAGCAACGAGCGAGAAGGAAATCCAAGACGCGGATTCGGGCGGGGCTAAGCGCAGCGAACGCCCCTTGTGAAGTCGGGCGATGGAATGGAGAAATTCGAAGAATTTCGTAATGGAATGCAAGACCGACGGAACGCCCGTAATCCAAGAGCGGATTCGGGCGGGCACGATGCGAAGCAAGTGCCCATGCGAGCAAAAACCACGCTTTTTGCGAGCG
>CALUPY010000043.1 GCA_944322755.1 Candidatus Gastranaerophilales bacterium
AAACTTGTTGCCACCAATTCCGATTTGACCGGCCCTACGGAAAACGGCATTATTCCGGCCTGCCGCGCCTTTGTTGCACCGATTGAACTGGCGACGGGCAAAAGTGCTTACTTTGTGGGCAAGCCGAACCCGCTGATGATGCGCACCGGGCTGCGCCTTTTGGGCGTGCACAGCGACGAGGCGGCAATGATTGGCGACCGCATGGACACCGATATTGTTGCCGGCATGGAAAGCGGACTGGAAACGGTGCTGGTGCTCAGCGGCGTAACCACGCGCGAAAACATGCAGGTGTTTGCTTACCGTCCGCGCCATATTTTAAACGGCGTCGGCGATATTGTACCGAAAGAATGAAAAGAGCCTTTTACAGGCTCTTTTACAATTCCATAAAATTAACAGAGTTATTTTTTATAAAATTTTGTATTTCTTTGAGGATCCTGATTTTAAATTCAGGATCTTTTTTCATATTTTTTATAGTGCATTCCCATATTATAAGACATTTTATATTTTGCTTACCTAATTCTTCTTTGACAAAATTATCACGCTTTTTGTTTGTTTCAAATTTTTTATTCCAAAAATCCTGCCTTGTTGTTGGAGAAGTCGAATATCGGCAGTTTTTGTGTCTGTGCCAGAAGCAACCGTGAACAAATATTGCTGTGTTGTATTTGCGAAAATATAAATCTGGATGTCCTGTAATATTTTTAGCATTTATACGGTATCTGTAGCCAAGTGCAAAAAGCTGTTTTCTTAAAAAAATTTCTGGGAATGTATTTTTAGATCGTATGGCAGACATATTTTTATGTCTTTGTTCAGGGGTTAGTATATCCATTTTATAGTTCTTCCACACATTTGACATAATTGATAAATTTTTGTAATGACCATATTCTGTGCTGCCGGTCAGCGGGGTATGATTTTATATACGCTGCTGGTACGACAAGAATAACATTTTCTGCTTGCATTTCATCCATTTGTGCTGCTGAAATTCCCTGCTGCAAAGTGCATAAATATTTGGGACGGTTTCTTAATCTGTCTGCTTCGTTTATGACCTGTCTCCATCTGTCTTTACAGGTTGTTTTGGCAGCCAGAGATAAAAGTTTTTCAGCAGGGAAATTTTTATCGTGATAAGCTTTTACAGATGGAAAAATGAAATCAGGCTTTTTATTTCCCTCAGTTACGGCCTGCGCAGTATAGCTTAAAGAATTTCCATCAAATATTGCAGAAAGATGATGTTCAAGACTTTTACCGGCTCTGCTTTTTCTTCTGTTAAGAACTATGTTTGCGGTTTTTATAAAATCTTCAATTGAAGAAAAACCGTTTGTTAAAAACTGGCTGTAACGGTTTTCTTCCAGTGCCTTGAAAATTTTATATTCCATGTTTATCCAGTTTAGTATCTTTGTATCAGGTTGTTTTTGTATGTATTCAATATGATTATAAACACTGTTTTCTATTTTTTGAGCAGCTGAAGACATAATTTCTGATACTGGAAAATCTGCTGACAAACCGGCAATAAATTTTTGAATCTCAATTGATTCGGAAGTAGACAGAGGTACCAGTTCTTTTTTTATCAGATTGTTTGTATCAGCAGGACTAATACCGAGAGCGTCCATAAACTCTTCTATATCGGCATCTGTATTTAAGATGAAAGCAGTGTATTCGTTTTCATCCTGTTTTACAAGAACAAATAAAGCTCCGGTATATTCTGAATTTAAAAATGGAAAATTTCTTCCGAAATTCGTTATTCTGTATTCATTTCTTGTTCCTTTTCCGTAATAAATAAACCGCGAATCGGTTTCAAAAGAATTTTGCCATTTTATTTTTACCCATTTGTCCTTATTTTCTCCTTTAATTCCGGCTTCATTGAAGAGTACAGGAACAGAAGGTTTGGAAATATAAATGCCTGCCTGATGACCACCGGTTTTTCCTGTATCGTTTGCACTCAGAAATTTGCAAAACGCCTGTTGTCCGCATAAAACTGAGTTGATTGCCATCCGTGCATATTCTGTTAACAATTAAATCACCTTCTTCTTAAAGGTATTTTGCACCAAATTCAGTTCTGATAATTTATCTGCTATTTCTTTTGCTATATCTTCTATTAACGGGACTACAACAGAATTTCCAAACTGTCTGTATGCCTGTGTATCTGAAACAGGTATTTTGAAGCTTTCCGGAAATCCCTGAAGTCTTGCACACTCACGCGGCGTCAGACGACGAGGATTTTTGCCGGGCTGCTCAATTAAAATTTCCGAGCCGTCTTTATAATATCTGGCACTGAGGGTTCGAGAAATTCCGTTTAACTGTGCAATACCATAACCAAAACCATTTCCTGCGGCCTTATGTTTTAAGGCATAATTTTGAAGATACAGCCATAATTTATCAGAAAGTGTGTATTTACTTCCGACTTCTTTTTCCAGAATATCTTTCATTACAGGAGGCGGAGTAACCGGATGTACATTAAATTCAAAGTTAATATCTGACCCGTACCTTTCTGTGTCGAATCCGGCTATTAAAATTCTTTCACGGTGTTGTGGCACATAATTCTGACCATCTATTACATCTGAAAAAACTTTGTAACCGAGTTCATCGAGTGATTCCAGTATTATTTTAAAAGTTCTTCCTTTGTCATGGCTGCGCAGATTTTTTACATTTTCAAGCAGGAAGGCTTTTGGTCTTTTTGCTTTTAAAATTCTGCAAACATCAAAAAAAAGGGTGCCCTGTGTCTTATCTTCAAATCCGGTAGCACGGCCCAGACTGCGTTTTTTTGATACGCCGGCGATGGAAAAAGGCTGACATGGAAACCCTGCTACAAGAATATCGTGGTCTGGTATAAGATTTTCATCCGCCTGAGTTATATCCCCGTCAGGCTGTTCGCCAAAATTTGCAAAATATGTTTGCTGACAGTATTTATTCCATTCGTTTGAATAAACACATTTTCCTCCGGCCTTTTCGAAACCAATCCGCATACCACCGATACCTGCAAATAAATCAATAAATGTAAATTTATTATATGCGTGTCTGTTTAATTTTTTTCTTGCGTCAGTAACATATAATGCAATAGCTTCTCGTACGCAATTCTGAACAGATTCATTTTTGTCTTCGGAAAATAAATTAAGTTTTTCGTAAAGTTCATCATCAAGTCTTAAGTGAAGTTGTTTCATTATATCACTCCGGGAATTTTTTTATACCTTATTTATCCCTATTATACTTTTTTTGAATTAATATTGCAATAATAAACTGAATTTATCGCAGGAGTCTTTTACGGCTTCTGCTTTTTTCATGCCCGGAATATTTATTGCATTAAAAGCCGAAACTTCGGTTGAATAGCGTATACTAATAGTATATAATGGAACTA